>NZ_JBHXSG010000021.1:0-139213 GCF_042714835.1 Streptomyces sp. NPDC058678
TTTGAGGACGAGGCCGTTCAGGCCGAAGCGGGGGTCTGGGGGCGCAGCCCCCAGAGACGGGAAGGGGCGGCGGGGGCGAAGCAAGCGGGTCCGACGAGACGTCCCGTCTCACAGCCCTGCTACCGTCGGCACATGGTCAAGCAGCCCGCCCCCGACACCACCCGCCGCAGCGAGAGGTCCCGCCGGGCCATCTACGACGCCGCCATCGCGCTCGTCGCCGAGGTCGGCTACCCCAGGACCACCATCGAGGGCATCGCCGCCCGCGCCGGCGTCGGCAAGCAGACGATCTACCGTTGGTGGTCGTCGAAGGCGGACGTCCTGCTGGAGGCGTTCCTCGACCTGAGCGAACAGGCGGCGCGGGAGGCGGATCCGCAGGACGTGTACGTCATCCCGGACACCGGTGACCTCGCCGCCGACCTCAAGGCCGTACTGCGGGCCACCGTCGACCAGCTCAAGGACCCCCGGTTCGAAGGACCGTCCCGCGCACTGGCCGCCGAGGGCGTGGTCGACGAGCAGCTCGGCCGGGTCATGGTCGGCAAGCTCCTCGAACCGTCGCTCCAGCTCTACGTGGACCGGCTGCGCGCCGCGCAGGAGGCCGGCCAGGTCCGCCGCGAGATCGATCCCCGGATCGCCCTCGAACTCTTCGTCTCACCCCTGGCGCAGCGCTGGCTGCAGTACACCGGCCCGATCTCGTACGAGTACACCGACACCCTCGTCGACTACGCCCTCCACGGGCTCGCGCCCAGGTGAGCCCTTCGGGCGGGCCGGCCGTGCCAGCCTCCCCGGCGCGTCCGTGATGATCCCGTCGCAGCCCAGCGCCAGCGCCCGGTCCCGCTCGGCGGGGGTGAGCACGGTGTGCGCCCAGACTCGGGGGATGCCGGAGCGCACCGCCCGCAGGACGTCGGCGTCCCGCGCCCGGTGGTCGACGTCGAGCAGGTCGACGTAGGAGCGCCAGCGCTCGGGACGGTCCCGCCGCAGCTGCCCGGCCGTGCGCCACAGCTGGGAGAGCAGGCCCAGGCGATGGGTCCGCCGGGCCACCTCGGGATCGTTGGAGTTGACGAAGACCGACCGGGTCAGGCCCCGGGCGCGGATCAGCCCGGCCAGCCCGGCGAGGCTGCGTGGGTCCTTCGCCTCCAGCATCAGCACGATCCGCCCGCCGAGGCGGTCCAGTACCTCGGCGACCGTCGGCGGGCGCTCCGACCGCCAGCTCCCCGGCAGCGAGGCCCGCGGCCGCAGCCGCACCCCCTGCCACTCCGGCGCGCTCAGCCCGCGCACCGCGCCGCCGAGGAACGTCGTCCGGTTCAGGGTGCGGTCGTGCAGGACGACGAGCGTGCCGTCGCGCAGCATCTGTGTGTCGAGGTCCAGCACCTGTGCCGTGCCGCGCCGGTAGGCCGCCATCAGCCCCGACATGCTGTTCTCGGGCACCTCACGGGCACCGCCGCGGTGGGCGACGTACGTCACGCGGGGCAACGAGTCCACGGTCAGCGGCCCGGCGCCCCACTCCAGCGGGGTCGTCGGCCCCGTGACAGTCAGCGAGACCACGGAAGCGGCGGAGGCCAGACCGGTCAACGCGATCCATGTGACCATGCCGACCACGGTAGGTGGGTAAAACATGACAAAGCGTGCAATGACACTCGATCCTGGTGACGGGCCCGTCTCGCCCCAGCCATCCCTGTTGTCGGCTCCGGCCCCCCCGAAGCGCAAGAAGGTGGGACCATAGGGCATGCTGTTCCGCACGACAGCGAGGCGAGGCGATAGATGAGCGCGGAGTTCGGCGGTCGCACCGGCCGGCAGGGCAAAATCTCCCAGTGGCTGCGTGGACGCCGCCCCAAGGAGGCCGTCGGGGACGACGGTCGTGAGGCCCTGCTGCTCGCCGCCGCCGAAGCGGGGCTGCCGCTGGCGCCCGCCGCGTATCCCGCCCCCGGCTACGGCTGTTCCTGCGACCGCGTCGGCTGTCCCACCCCGGCCCGGCACCCCGTGTCGTTCGCCTGGCAGACCCAGTCGACCACCGACCGCGGCCAGATCGAACGCTGGGCCCGGCACCAGCCGCAGGCCAACTTCATCACCGCGACCGGCATGGTGCACGACGTGCTCGACGTGCCGCTGGAGGTCGGAAGGGAAGCGCTGGAGCGGCTGCTCGGCTCCGGCATCGAGGTCGGCCCGGTCGCCGAGAGCGGCGGCGACCGCCTGCTCTTCTTCACCCTCACCCGCGGCACGCCCGAGGACGAGGACGAGTGGTGGCCGTGCGAGCTGGACTGCCACCCCGAGACGATGGACGAGCACCCGGGCCTGCGCTGGCACTGCCGCGGCTCCTACGTCCTCGTCCCGCCCGCCCGGCTCCCCGGTGACGACCGGTCCGTGTACTGGATCCGCGGCCTGGAGCACCCGCTGCCCGACCCGCTGACCCTCCTGGAAGTCCTCACCGACGCCTGCGCCCGCTACATCGGCGAGGAATCCGACCACGTGAACTCGGCCTGGCCCACGCGCCGCTGAGCCCAGCGTCCGTCAAGGAATCCTTCGCAAGGGATCGCCCGCCATGCCGTTGCCCCCCGACCCGGCCGGCGCCCACCACCGCATGGACGGCCCCTCGACCTTCCTGCAGCGTCGCCGGGGCGCGGCGCGCCCATCGGCACCGGCGCCGTGGTCACCGCCGACGTGCCCGACCACGGCATCGTCGGCGGCAACCCGGTCCGCCTGATCCGCACCCGCTTCGGCGAGCCGGACATCGCCCGCCTGCTGGCCGTGGCGTGGTGGGACTGGCCGGCCGAGCACATCACCGAGCACATGCGCACGATCATGTCGGGCGGCGTCGACGACCTGGAAGCCGTCGCCCCGAAGCCGTCGTAGCCCCCGGCCGGTCCTACTCGCCCTCTGCCGACGTCAGTCCCTGGATCCGGCCCAGCACCGCCACCTTCTGGTCGTCCGAGCCCTTCGCCGGGTCCAGGGCGACCTCGTTGGAGACGAACTGCATGGTGAGCGACTGCTTGATCTCACCGGTGGTCAGGGCGAGGACGTCCTTGTTGGGCGTCGGTACCGAGGTGCCCTGCGCGGCCGTCTGCTTCTCGTAGTGGTGCGTGGTGAAGAACACAAGCGCCCCGCCGTCCTTCGTGCGCAGCGCCAGCGGCGCGTAGTCGCCGCTTGTCAGGGGCTCGTCGATGTACTGGGTGACCAGGCCCGGCTTCTTCGTGTTCTTCGCGCGGGCCGCACGCCACTGGTCGGTGTTCAGGCCGTCGGCGAAGCCGTCCCCGCCGGTCTTGAGGTACGACGTGTAGTCCCTGCTCAGGTTCCCGGGCGCGACGGCCACCTCGGTCGAGTTCACGGGCACGGCCTCGGCGAAGCCGTCCGCGTCCTTCTTGAACTCCGGCACCTTCTCCGGCGCGACCAGCGTCAGATACGCCACCTGCCACGGCTCGTCGAGACCGCCCCGCGTGAACACGAGCAGCCAGCGCGAGGTGCCGCCCTTGTTGCCGGCGGCGTCGGCGACGAACCAGCGCGGCCAGCCCGCCTTCTTCGGGATCGTGTACTTCGCGTCCGTCAGCTTCAGCGGGGTGTGCGTCGGGTTGCCGTCCGGGTTGTTCGCGGCGCCCGCCTTCAGCCTGGCCCGGTCGATGTCCTCCAGGGCGCCGGTGACGAAGTCGGCGTCCAGGGAACTGTCGTACTCCTTGTCGGCCTTGTTGTACGCGTTCGTGAACTGCTGGAGTGCCTTGGCGGCCTCCGCCTGCGTGGCCGCGGGGAGCACCTCCCGCTCCCCGTGCACCACCATGCATCCGCTCGCCGTCAGCGACAAAGCGGTCACTGAGGCTGCTATCAGTGCGCTCCGGTCAAGACTGCGGAGCCTTCGAGGGCCGCGATCCCTGCTCATCAGGTTCCTTCACCTTCCCCTTCCCGGAGGCGAACCCTACCGGGGCGAGGAAAAGCGCGAGCGTCGGGACCAAGTACAGCAGCCACACCGTGACCTGAAGGACCGTCGGGTCGGGCTGGAAGTTGAAGACGCCCTTGAGGAGAGTGCCGTACCAGCTGTCCGGGGGGATGGTCCCGGTGATGTCGAAGGCCTTGTCGGTCAGGCCCGGCAGCCAGTCGGCCTCCTGGAGGTCGTGGAAGCCGTACGCCAGCACGCCCGCGGCCACCACGACCAGCATGCCGCCGGTCCAGGTGAAGAACTTGGCGAGGTTGATGCGCACCGCGCCCCGGTAGAACAGCCAGCCCAGGAACACCGCCGTCGCGATGCCCAGGGCGACGCCGAGCAGCGGGCGCGGGGTGCCGTCGCTCGCCGCGTGCACGGACGCCCAGACGAACAGGGCGGTTTCCAGGCCCTCCCGGCCGACCGCGAGGAAGGCGGTGGCGACCAGGGCGCCGGTGCCCATCTGGAGGGCGGCGTCCAGCTTGCCGTGCAGTTCGGACCTCAGGTGCCGGGCGGTGCGCCGCATCCAGAACACCATCCACGTCACCAGGCCGACCGCGAGGATCGACAGCGTGCCGCCGAGCGCCTCCTGGGCCTCGAACGTCAGCTCCTGGGAGCCGAATTCGAGCGCGCAGCCGAAGCCGAGCGCCAGGGCGACCGCGACGCCGATGCCGATCCAGATGGGCTTCAGCGCGTCCCGGCGGTCCGTCTTGACCAGGTAGGCGATGAGGATGCAGACGACGAGGCTGGCCTCCAGCCCCTCGCGCAGGCCGATCAGGTAGTTGGAGAACACGGCTCAGGCCTCCTCGGTCAGCAGTGTGCTGCCCCACCAGTCGTCCTTGCCGCGGACGCCGGGCGGGACCGCGAACACCGCGGAACCCACGTGCTGGATGTACTCGTTGAGCGCGTCCTTGGCCAGGTTGCGCTGGATCTGGACGAAGCCCTTGCGGACGTCGCGCTGGTAGGCCAGGAAGAACAGGCCGGCGTCGAGGCGCCCGAGACCGTCCGTGCCGTCGGTGAAGGAGTAGCCGCGGCGCAGGATGGTCGCCCCGTGGTTGGAGTCGGGGTGCGCGAGCCGCACGTGAGCGTCGGGCAGCATCGCCTTCAGGAACGGCTTGTCGCGTTCCTTGGCCTTGCCGACCGGGGCGCCCTCGCCCTTGTCGCGGCCGAAGATGTCCTCCTGCTCCTGGAGGGAGGTGCGGTCCCAGGTCTCGATGTGCATGCGGATGCGGCGGGCGACGAGGTAGGAGCCGCCCGCCATCCAGTCGGGGCCGTCCTTCGGGTCCACCCAGACGAACTTCTCCAGGCGGTCCGACTCCGTGCCCGCGATGTTGCGGGTGCCGTCCTTGAAGCCCATCAGGTTGCGCGGGGTCTGCGCATCGGGCGTGGTGGACGAGGTCTTGCCGAAGCCGAGCTGCGACCACCGGATGACGACCTTGCCGAAGCCGATCCGGGCGAGGTTGCGGATCGCGTGCACGGCGATCTGGGGATCGTCCGCGCACGCCTGGATGCACAGGTCGCCGCCGCTGCGGTTCTTGTCGAGGTTGTCGCCGGCGAACTGGGGCAGATCGACCAGGGCTTCGGGACGCCTGTCCCTGAGCCCGAACTTCTCGAACAGCGACGGCCCGAACCCGATCGTCAGCGTCAGCCGTGACGGCTTCAGTCCCAGCGCCTCCCCGGTGTCGTCCGGCGGAGCCTCGGCGAGACCGCCGTACGCGCCCTCGCCTACCGCCTGCCCGGCGGTCATTCGCCGCGCGGCCTCGGTCCAGTCCTTCAGCATCTGCACGAAGGCGGCGCGGTCGTCGGTGGTCACGTCGAACGCGGCGAAGTGCAGCCGGTCCTGCACGGGTGTCGAGATGCCCGCCTGATGGGTGCCGTGGAAGGGGATCGCGGCGCCCGTCGAGGCGCCGGCCGGGGCGGTGTCGTCGGCGGAGTCGCCGGTGCCGGTCAGCGCGACCGCGCCGCCGGCCGCGACGGCACCGAGCGCGAGCCCGGCCCCGCCCCAGCCGATCAGTGCGCGCCGGGAGGGAGCGGCGGCTTCTTCGGAGTTGTCCGTCATGAGCGTCCCTACTTCGCGACGACGGCGGCGGCGAGCTTGGACAGCGGCTCCGCGAGCGCGTTCACCGCGTCCGACAGCTCCTTCTGGTCGGCCTTGCTGACCTTGTCGTACGAGGTGAAGTCGTACTGTGTTGCATTCGGCTCGTCCGCACGGAACTTGTCCAGCAGCGTGTTCAGCGCGGCGAACTGCTTGTCCAGCTCGGTGACCAGCGCGGCGTCGTTCTCCTTCGCCACCGGCTTCAGCAGCTCGTAGGACTTCTCCGCGCCCTCGACGTTCGCCTTGAAGTCGACCAGGTCGGTGTGCGAGTAGCGCTCCTCCTCGCCGGTGACCTTGCCGGTGGCGACCTCGTCGAGGAGTTCCTTGGCACCGTTGGCCATGGAGGTCGGGGTGATCTCGGCCTTGCCGACCCGCTTCTGCCAGTCCTTGAGGTCGGTGATCAGCTGGTCGGTGAGGGTCTTCTCCGCGGTGCCGATCTTCTTGTCCTGCCAGAGGGCCTTCTCCAGGCGGTGCCAGCCGGTGAACTCCTGGCCGGCCTCCAGGCCGTCCGCGCGGACGTCGACCTTCGGGTCGATGTCGCCGAAGGACTCGGCGACCGGCTCGGTGCGCTCCCAGCCGATGCGGGAGGGCGCGTAGGCCTTCTTGGCGGCTTCCATGTCGCCGTCCTTGACCGCCTTGGCGAAGGTCTCGGCGAGCGGCAGCGTCTCGTCGGCCTGCGTCTGCACGTACGCGCGGTAGGAGGCGACGGCCTTGTCGAGGCGCGGGTCGCGCTTGGCGACCGTGCCGCCGGTGGCCTTGACGTCCTGGCGGATGCCGTTGCCCTTCATGCCGGGCTTGCAGGCGATCGTGTAGTCGCCGGCCTTCACCTCGGCGGTGACCCGCTGCTTGGTGCCGGGGCCTATGTTCTCGCGCTCGGTCACGATCCGGTCGTCCGGGAACAGGACGTAGACCTCGGTGACCTTGGAGCCCTTGTTCTCGATGGCGAGCTCGACGTGCCCGGCCGGGAACTCCTTCTTCGACACCTCGCACTTGTCGTCCGTCGCCGTCACCTCGATGACCCGGTCGCCGCTCCCCGAACTGCCCTTCTCGGTGCAGCCGGTGACGGCGGCGAGCGTCGCCGCGGTGGCGACAGCGGTGAGAGCGGAGAATCTGACGGCTCGCATGCGGGCTCCAAGGAATGACCGAAAAATACGCGTGACGCGCCTCACATAAGGTGAGGCTCGCCTAACGTACCCAAGGTTTTCCTGTGTCCCACCCCTTCAAGCGGTGATTCAGCTCTCATGGACGCTGTATGAGCACGGCCCGATCACGGTGGCCAAAAGTGGATCTCAGGAGAGGGTCAAGTTCCGGTCAAGCGTCCCGGCGTGGGGTCACCAGCACCTCTCCCGTGCGCGGATGGGCCAGCACCTCGACGGGCTGGTCGTAGACCTCCGTCAGCAGCCGGTCGGCGAACACCTCGGCCGGCGGCCCCTCGGCGGCCACCCGGTGCGCGTGACAGGATCGCGACCCGGTGCGCGTAGGCCGCCGCGAGCCCCAGGTCGTGCAGGACGACCACCACGGCGTCCCCGGCCCGCGCCACTCTCCTGGGGGATCGCCGTGTTCGTTCGGGCTCGTACGTGCAGGGGCGCCGAGTCCCTTCCTCGTCCACGCCGGCCCGCCGCTCAAGGCACAATGCCCCGCGTGACTGACTACGACGTGCTCCGTGTCTTCTGCGGAGCGAACGGCGGATACGGCAATGAGCTCGGCGTCGTCCGCGAGGGCTCCCTGCTGCCGGACCCGGACGAACGGCAGGCGTTCGCCGGGAAACTCGGCTTCAGCGAGACCGTGTTCGTGGACGACCCCGAGCGCGGCGTCATCGACATCTACACGCCCACCCTGCGCCTGCCCTTCGCCGGCCACCCCTGCGTCGGCACGGCCTGGCTGCTAGACGTGCCCGAACTGGTCACCCCTGCCGGGGTGGTGGGCACCCGCCTGGACGGCGAGTTCAGCTGGATCGAGGCGCTGGCGGAATGGGTCCCGCCGCGCACGCTGCGCCAGTACGCCACGGCGGCGGAGGTCGACGACCTGCCCGTCCCGCCGAAGGGGGAGTGGATCTACGCCTGGGCCTGGGAGGACGAGGCGGCCGGCCGCGTCCGCGCCCGCGCCTTCCCCGGCCGTGACGACGGCATCGAGGAGGACGAGGCGACCGGCGCGGCGGCACTCCTGCTCACGGACCGGCTGGGCCGCGCCCTGAACATCACGCAGGGCGCGGGTTCGCAGATCCTCACGGCTCCGCAGCCGGGGGGCTGGGTGGAGGTCGGCGGGCGGGTGTTCCTGGAGCGCTGACCGTCAGGCGCTCAGCGGAAACTCGGCCCCGAGTGCCCGGAGAACCTCGATGTTCAGGGCGAACGCCTTCCGGCACTCCGCCACGATCCGCTGCTTCTCCAGGTCGTCCGCGCGGACGGCGTCCAGCAGTTCGCGATAACCCCGCTTGAACGCGGCCGGGTTGGAGATCTCCTCGAAGACGTAGAAACGGACGCCGTCCCCCTTCTTGGCGAAGCCCCAGGTCTTCTCCGCCTTGTCGCGGATGATCTGGCCGCCGGACAGGTCGCCGAGGTAGCGCGTGTAGTGGTGGGCGATGTAACCGGCCGGCCACTGCTCGACGCACTCCCGCACCCGCTCGACGTACGCCCCCGTCGCCGGCAGCGCGGACATCCGCGCACGCCAGTCCGGGCCGCGCAGATGTGCCAGGTCCCGCTCCAGCGCGGTCAGCCGGAACAGCTCGGGCTGCACGAAAGGTCCCGCCACCGGGTCCGAGGCCAGCTTCTCGGCGCCGCTCTCCAGTGCCTCGTACACGAACCACAGCTGCTCGGTGTAGCGCGCGTACGCGTCGACGCCGAGCCCGCCGCCGAGCAGGTCGCCGATGAACGTCGAGGTGTTCGCCTCTTCGTGCTGCTCATGGGAGGCGGTGCGGATGACTGTCGAGAAGGAGTCCATGGCCCCGATTTTCTACGGTTAGGCTAACCTAAGTCAATGCTTTGCCGACTCTCTGTCGGTAAAACGGTACCCGGAAAAGCCAGGGCCCACATGCGGGAAGCCCGCCCTCCGAAGAGGGCGGGCTCGGGCGAACGGCGGAGTCGTGGCAGCGTCACGGCAGTCCTGCGCCGGGCTGCCGACGGGGCTACGGCAGGGTCAGGATCTCCGCCCCGGTCTCCGTCACCACCAGCGTGTGCTCGAACTGGGCCGTGCGCTTGCGGTCCTTCGTCACGACCGTCCACCCGTCGTCCCACATGTCGTACTCGTGGGTCCCGAGCGTCAGCATCGGCTCGATCGTGAACGTCATCCCGGGCTGGATCACGGTCGTCGCGTGCGGGCTGTCGTAGTGCGGGATGATCAGCCCGGAGTGGAACGACGAGTTGATCCCGTGGCCGGTGAAGTCCCGCACCACCCCGTACCCGAACCTCTTCGCGTACGACTCGATGACCCGCCCGATGATGTTGATCTGCCGGCCCGGCTTGACCGCCTTGATCGCGCGCTCGAGGGACTCCCGGGTCCGCTCCACCAGCAGCCGGCTCTGCTCGTCGACGTCCCCGACCAGGTACGTCGCGTTGTTGTCGCCGTGCACTCCGCCGATGTACGCCGTCACGTCCAGGTTGACGATGTCGCCGTCGGCCAGGACCGTCGAGTCCGGGATGCCGTGGCAGATGACCTCGTTGACCGACGTGCACAGGGACTTGGGGAAGCCGCGGTAGCCCAGCGTCGACGGGTAGGCGCCGTGGTCGCACATGTAGTCGTGCGCCACCTTGTCCAGCTCGTCGGTGGTGACACCCGGCGCGATCAGCTTCGCGGCCTCCGCCATCGCCCGCGCGGCGATCCGGCCGGCGACGCGCATCGCCTCGATCGTCTCGGGCGTCTGCACCTCCGGGCCGGTGTACGGCGTCGGCGCGGGCTTGCCGACGTACTCGGGGCGGCGGATGTTTCCGGGCACGGAACGGATGGGGGACAGCTCCCCTGGGACGAGCAGCGACTGGCCAGACATGCCAGCGAGTCTAACCAGCGGGCATGGGGGAACATGTCGGTGGCGAGAGGAGCTGGTCATGGCCCTGTTCAAGAAGCGGACGGTCGGCAAACCGGGCGAGTGGTACTACTGCCTGCAGCACAAGAAGGTCGAGGAGGGGCCGGAGTGCCCCGCCAAGGACCGGTTCGGGCCGTACACCACCCGCAAGGAGGCCGAGCACGCGATGGCGACGGCCCGCGAGCGCAACCTCGAATGGGAGAACGACCCCAAGTGGCACGACGCCCCGGCCGCGAGCCGGGACGACGACTGACGGGCCCGAGCCCGAGTCCGTGCCGGTGCGGCTGTCGCGCGTCGTCCGCGCAGCCGCACCACTGGGCCCACGCCCATCGGCCCGCCCGGCCGGCGGAGGTCACCAGCGGGCGGGGGGCGGTGCCGTGAGTTCGTCCGCCAGCCTGGCGAGGCGGTCGCGCAGGCGCCGGTGACCTCGCGGCGTCGGCAGCAGGTTCTCGCCGGCCGCCGCGCTCACCAGGTGCTGCACGCTGTCCAGGTCCAGTTCCGCCCCGTCGGGCACGGCCAGCGACTCGTGTGCCATCGCCGTCAACTCGCCCCCGCCGTCGCCCAGCGCCAGCACCGTCGCCCCGGCCCGCCGCGCGTCGTGCACCCGCTCCAGCAGCGGAGCACCCGGCCCCTGGGGGGACACCACCAGCAACGTCTCGCCCCGCCGCGCCGCGGCCAGCCGCCCCGGTCCGACCGACAGATGCGCGGGGTCCGACGCCCGCGCGCCGTGCCGTACGAGAGTCGGGGCCAGCTCCGGCGTCCCCGACCACGCCGCCTCGTCCACCAGGTGGGCCGCGAGATGCCACGGCTCGTACTCCGCCGTGCCGACGAGCAGCAGCCCGCCCCCGTGCGACACCACGGACCCCCGCAGCGCCCCCGCGAACCGCCGCGTGGCCCCCAACCACTCGGTCCCGGCGAGCACTTCGCGCAGCAATGCGACCCGTACGGCATCCATGCGACCGCATCCTGCCGCAACCGACGCCTCACGGCCCCCGGTTCACCCCGATTCGTCCAACTTGGGCAAGGTGCGGGCTAGCTGTCCGGCAGGTCTGCTTCGATCACGGCTACCACGACCCTCCTACCATTGGCACCTCCCGTGATGCCGCCCACCTGAGCCTTCGCCGTGGGCAAGGCGGACGTAAAGTCGGCCCATGACCTCTACCGACAGTGCACAGCAGGCCCCCGCCAAGGACCCGTGGGACCTCCCCGACGTCTCCGGACTCGTCGTCGGCGTGCTCGGCGGCACCGGCCCGCAGGGCAAGGGCCTCGCCTACCGGCTCGCCAAGGCCGGCCAGAAGGTGATCATCGGCTCACGCGCCGCGGACCGCGCCCAGGCCGCCGCCGAGGAACTCGGGCACGGCGTCGAGGGCGCCGACAACGCCGAGACCGCCCGCCGCAGCGACATCGTGATCGTCGCCGTGCCGTGGGACGGCCACGGCAAGACCCTGGAGTCGCTGCGCGAGGAACTGGCGGGCAAGCTCGTCGTGGACTGCGTCAACCCGCTCGGCTTCGACAAGAAGGGCGCCTACGCGCTGAAGCCGGAGGAGGGCAGTGCCGCCGAGCAGGCCGCCGCCCTGCTGCCGGACTCACGGGTGACGGCCGCCTTCCACCACCTGTCGGCCGTCCTGCTCCAGGACCCGGAGGTCGACGAGATCGACACCGACGTGATGGTCCTCGGCGAGGTGCGCGCCGACGTGGAGATCGTCCAGGCGCTGGCCGGCCGGATCCCCGGCATGCGCGGCATCTTCGCCGGGCGACTGCGCAACGCCCACCAGGTGGAGTCGCTGGTCGCCAACCTGATCTCCGTGAACCGCCGGTACAAGGCGCACGCGGGGCTCCGTATCACCGACGTGTGAGGGCATGGGGGACACTGTCGGTACAGCAGCGCAGTGTCCCCCGACAGGAGAACCACCCCATGCCCCGCCTCGCCCTCTACGCCCTCGTCGTCTGCGTCCTCGCCGTGGCCGCGGCGGTCGTCTCCTTCGTCCAGGGCAACTTTCTGGGAGTCGTGTGGGTGCTCCTGGCGGGGCTGGCGTCCAACATGTGCTGGTACTACGTGAAGCGCGAGAAGGTCCGGAAGTCCGTCACTGGCTGACCTGGCAGAACTCGTTCGTGCCCTGCCAGAAGCGGAACAGCTCCTGCCCGCAGTAGGTGTCGAAGTCGCTGATCCCGAGGCTCTTCAGGATCGAGTCGACCACGTCGAAGAACACGCCGTTGACCGCCGGCAGCCACAGCAGCGCGAACACGAACAGCAGGCCGAAGGGCGCGAACGGCTCCACCTGGCGCTTGACGTTGTACGACAGCCAGGGCTCGAGGATGCCGTAGCCGTCCAGGCCGGGAACCGGCAGGAAGTTCAGGATCGCGGCGGTGACCTGGAGCAGGGCGAGGAAGGCGAGAGCGAACCGGAAGTCGCGCGGCACGCCGTCCAGGGCGTCCAGCCAGAACGGGGCCGTGCAGACGATCGCGAACAGGACGTTCGTCAGCGGGCCGGCCGCCGAGATCAGACTGTGCCGCCAGCGGCCCTGGATCCGGCCCCGCTCGATGAAGACGGCACCGCCCGGAAGGCCGATCCCGCCCATGATCACGAAGATCACGGGGAGGACGATGCTCAGCAGGGCGTGCGTGTACTTCAGCGGGTTCAGCGTGAGGTAGCCCTTCGCGCCGACCGAGATGTCGCCGCTGTGCAGGGCGGTGCGCGCGTGCGCGTACTCGTGCAGGCACAGGGAGACGATCCACGCGGCCGTCACGAACAGGAACACGGAGAACCCGGGCTGTTCGGCGAACCCGGTCCAGGTGGCCCAGCCGGTCACCGCCGTCACGGCGAGGATCCCGACGAAGACGGGGCTGACCCGCCGGTCGCTGTGGCGGGTCGTGGCGGTGGTCATGGGGCTCCCTGGCCTCTCGTGCACGCGGTGGGACTGCCCGACCGTACCGGGCGCACGGGGAAAACGTCTCGCGGTCCCCCGAGGGTTCCGGGGAAGGTGGACCCATGGGGCTTTGGCATGTGTTCTACCCGGACTGGCAGATGGAGTGCTGCGGTACGCCGTTCTCGCTGGGCGAGGAGGTGAGCTGGCCGCTGCTGCTCAGCGACGCCGACGAGGTGCTGGGCGGCGGCTGGCACGACCAGCTCAGCAAGATCGTCGGCCCGGTGGCGGACATACGGGGAGAAGAGGGTGCCGTGCGCGTGGTGCGGGAGGAGACGGGCCTGCTGGTCGCCCTGCGACAGCATCCCGTCGGCCTCGTGCCCGCGGAGGAACCCGGAGAGGGAGAGGCGCGGCCGGGGGACCGGATCCGCGCTGTCGGCCTCCTCACGGTAGAGACACACGGGAGCGCCGGACTCCCCGAGGTCCGGGGCCGGGTGCGGGCGATCCAGGTGGTGACCCAGGGCTTCGCCGATCCCGCGCCGGGCTCGGGAGCGTGGGAGCCGGTGCCCGGGGAGCGGTCGCTGCGGTCGGTGGACACCTGCCCCAAGTGGTTCGGCGGCGGCCGAAGCCGCTCCGACGCGGGCGCCGTGGTGACCCTGGACGTCCCGGGGACGGACTCGTGGCTGTCGCACGCCGTCCGCGAGGCGTGCGGGATCCCACACGAGGGCGCGGTCCCCGGCGCGGAGACCGAGGGCATCCCGGCGGACGCGCTGGCGGCCTTGCTGGCTACGTTCAGCAGGGGGGCGGGGCCGAGAGGGGGCTGAGGGTGGCTTTTGGGCCGACGGCCGTTCCCTTTCGTGGGTCTGCGGGGCGATTGCTTCCCGCACTGGCGGATGTGCTGGGGGCCCTGTCGGCCACCTTCAGCAGGAGGCCCGGACCGACAGAGGGCCGAAATCGAGGGAGGGCCAGGACCGAGGGAGTGCTGGGACCCAGGGAGGGCTGAGGGCGGGTCTCTTGCCCGACGGGCGCCCTTTCCACTGGCCGCGGGCCGATTCCTTCCCCCCACCTGTCGGCGCTGCTTTCCGCCGCACCGCCGGAACCCCGTGACCGGCCCCGACGCCACCGGAGACAATGGACCCCGTGCGCTACCGCATTCTCGGCACCACCCAGGCCCTCCGCCCCGACGGCACGCCCGTCCCCGTAGGCGGGGCGCGGCTGCGTGCGCTGCTGACCGTGCTGGCGCTGCGGCCCGGCCGCGCCGTGCCCGCCGGGCTCCTGGTCGACGAGGTGTGGGGCGACGGCGATCCGCCCGCCGACGCGACGGGCGCGTTGCAGGCGCTGGTCGGACGGCTGCGCCGGGCGCTCGGCGCGGACGCGGTCGCCTCCGTGGACGGCGGCTACCGCCTCACCGCCGCGCCCGACGACATCGACCTGCACCGCTTCGAGCGGCTGGTCGGCGAGGGCACGCGGGCGCTGGCCGACGGCGACCCCGCGAAGGGCGCCGCCGTCCTCGACGACGCCCTTGGCCTGTGGCGCGGCCCCGTCCTCGCCGACCTGCCCGACCGCACCGCCGAGGCGGCCCGCCGCCAGACCCGGCACCTCGACGCCCTGCGCGCCCGCCACGCCGCCGCCCTCGCCCTCGGGCACGCCGATCAGTCCCTGCCCGAACTGACCGCCCTGTGCGACACCCACCCCCTCGACGAACCTCTCCAGTCCCTGCGCCTACGAGCCCTGCGCGACGCCGGCCGCACGGCGGAGGCACTGGCCGCCTACGAGGCCGTACGCCACCTGCTGGCAGACCGCCTCGGAACCGACCCGGGCCCGGAACTGAGGGCGCTGTACGGGGAGTTGCTGCGGCCGGCAGATCGGCACGGCCCTGGGGGAGGGGGCGGGGGTGACGGCCGACAGGGCGCGAACGGTTTCGGGGACGGGGATCCGGCAGGTTCCGGGGCCTACGGAGCCGGCGGCCGGCCAAGCCCCGAAGCGCCCGCGAGTGGGCCCCGGCCAAGCTCCGGCGCCCAGGCGACCGAGCCGTCCCGCGCGGCGGACGGGGGTGACCTGCCCGTCCCGCCGTCCGGCACCGCCGATGGACGTGGGCCTGGTCCTCTGTCTGGCGCCGCCGACGGACGTGGGCCGGTCCCGCCGTCCGGCACCGCCGACGGACGTGGGCCGGGTTCCCTACCCGGCGCGACCGACGAGGGCACGTTCGGCCCGCGGCCAGGGGCCACGGGCGGTGCCCAGGGATCGTCGGGCTCCCGGGCGGCAGCTCGGGCTGCCGGTTCCTCCGGTCCGTCCGGTCCTACGGCGGCCGGTCACGGCCGAGGTCCCCACGCCCCCGGCGAACCCCTCGCCGCCCACGCCCCCGGCGAACCCCTCACCGGCCCCACCCCCGGCCCCCCGCCCCCGGGCAACCTCCGCGCCCGCCTCACCTCCTTCGTCGGCCGGGAAGCCGATATCAAGGCCATCCGGGGTGATCTGGCCGACGCCCGGCTCGTCACGCTGCTCGGGCCGGGCGGGGCCGGGAAGACGCGGCTGTCGCAGGAGGCGGCGGAGGCCGTGGGGGAGGCGGCGAGGGACGGGGTGTGGCTGGCGGAGCTCGCGCCGGTGGACGACCCGGACGCCGTACCGGAGGCCGTGCTGACCGCCGTAGGGGCGCGGGAGACCGTGCTGTACGGCGCCGGGGCGGAGGCCATGCGGGCCGGGGGCGAGCGGCACGACGACCCCGTCGAGCGGCTCGCCGAGCACTGCGGCAGGCGCCGGTTGCTGCTGATCCTCGACAACTGCGAGCACGTCGTCGAGGCCGCCGCCCGGCTGGTGGAGGAGCTGCTGGAGCGCTGCCCCGGTCTGACGGTGCTGGCCACCAGCCGTGAACCCCTCGGCGTACCGGGGGAGTTGCTGCGGCCGGTGGAACCGCTGCCGGAGCCCGTCGCGCTCAGGCTGCTCGCCGAGCGCGGGGCCGCGGCCAGGCCCGGCTTCCGGACCGCGGACGACCCCGCGTCCTGCGCCGAGATCTGCCGGCGTCTGGACGGCCTGCCGTTGGCCATCGAACTCGCCGCCGCCCGGCTGCGCATGCTGACCCCACGCCAGATCGCCGCCCGGCTCGACGACCGCTTCCGGCTGCTCACCTCCGGCAGCCGTACCGTCCTGCCCCGCCAGCAGACACTAAGAGCCGTCGTCGACTGGTCCTGGGAACTGCTCGACGAGGCCGAACGGGACGTGCTGCGGCGGCTGTCCGTCTTCGCCGGCGGCTGCGACCTCGCCGCCGCCGAGGCCGTCTGCGGTCCCGCCGCATTCGACGCGCTCGGCTCGCTCGTCGACAAGTCCCTTGTGGTGGCCGCGCCTTCGGGCGACGAGGGCATGCGCTACCGGCTTCTGGAGACCGTCGCCGAGTACGCGGGCGAACGGCTCGACGAGGCCGGCGATCGCGAGGAGGCCGAACGCGCGCACCTGACGTACTACCGCGAACTCGCCCGCACCACCGACCCGTTGCTGCGCGGTCCCGGCCAGATCGCCGCCATCGGCAGGCTGGAGCGAGAGGGCGAGAACATCCGCCTCGCCCTGCACCACGCCGTCGCCACGGGCGACGAGCAGGAGACGCTCTGTCTGGTTCTGTCGATGTTCTGGTACTGGCAGATGCGCGACCTGCGCCTGGCTGCCCGCCAGTGGTCGCGCGAGGCGCAGACCCTCGGCCCCGACCCCTTCGCCTCGCCGGTGCGCCGCGCCGCCCCCGTGTGGGAGCGCTGCACGGACGTGCCGTTGCCGTGGACGGGTGAGATCCTCCAAGAGGCCCGGCGCGGGGTCCACCTCGTCCATCTCGCCTGCATGGACACGGAGTTGGAAGCCTGGCAGACGCCCGAGGCGCAGGAGAAGCTGCGCGCCATCGCCCAGGCCTACGAACCCGGCATGCCGCAGACCTGCCGTGCCCCCGGTTCCCTCTGGTTCTTCGCCGTCATACTCTCCGGCGACATGGGCCGGGTGCGCGAGATCGTCGACGCCACCGTCCGTACCTGCCGCGCCGCCCCGGGCCACGAGTGGGAACTCGCCGCCGGCCTGCAGATGCGCGCCCAGATGCTCGCCAACCGCACCGACTGGGCGGGCGACGCGGCCCGCGACGCGGACGAGTCGCTGGCGATCTACCGGCGCCTGGGCGACCTGTGGGGCACCGCCGAGGCGCTCGCGGCGCGGGCCGAGGCCCATGAACGCCAGGGCGAGTACCAGCAGGCCGCCGCCGACTACGAGGCGGCGATCGAGCGGGCGAACCGGCTCGGTGCCCGCGCCCAGGCGTCGGTGCTCGCCGCCCGGCTGGGCAGCGCACTGCTGGAGGTCGGCGAGTCCGAGCGCGGCGAGCGCCTGCTGCGCGAGGTGATCGACCGTCAGGAGGGATCGGGCTCGGGCCACGAGGCGATGCCCGCCGCCCGGCTCTTCCTCGCGGGCCGGCTCGGCATGACCGGACGGACCGCCGAGGCACGTGAGCAACTCCGTTTGCTGCGCGAGGAGTTCAAGATCGCCCACTTCGTCGTCTTCGACGCCTCCATCCTGGGGGCGGAGGCCTGGCTGGACGTCCTGGACGAGCGCTGCGAGGTGGCCCTGGACAAGACCCGGCGGGCGCTGGAGCTGGCCGACGACCCGCTGTCCCTGGCCATCGCACCGCAGATGCGCTCCTCCTACCTGGTCACCGCCGCGACGGCCCTCGCCGGTCTCAACGGCGGGTGCCGCGCCGCTGACGCCGCCCGGTGCATCGGCGCCGCCGCGGCCATGCTGCCGCCCCGCCACGTCATGTCGTCCATGGAGCGCGACGTATGGCACCGGGCCGAGCGGCGCACCCGCGCCGTGCTCGGCGATCAGGCGTACGAGGCGGCGTACGCGGAGGGCGGCGGCCTCTCCCCCGCGGAGGCCACCGCCCTGGTCTGACGCGCACCGACCGCGCTGTGGGCGCCGGGTCAGGCCTTGGTCCGGAACTTGTGGATCGCGACCGGCGCCATCACCGCCGTGATGGCCGCCGACCAGGCGAGCGTCACCCACACGTCGTGCGCGGCCGGACCGCCCACCATCAGTCCGCGTGCGGCGTCCGCGAGCGAGGACAGCGGGTTGTAGTCGGTGAAGTTCTGCAGCCAGCCCGGCATCGACTGCGTCGGCGCGAAGATCGACGAGCCGAACTGCAGCGGCATCAGCACCAGGAAGCCCATGGCCTGCACGGACTGCGCGTTCTTCATCATCACGCCCAGGGTGAGGAACACCCACATCAGGGCCGATCCGAAGACGGCGGACAGCCCCACGGAGGCGAGCAGACCGGCCCAGTTGCTGATGTCGAAGCCCACCAGAATCCCGACGATCATCAGCACCACGGTCGCGAAGAGCATCCGCATCAGTTCCACCGCGATCTTGGCGAACAGCACCGAGCCGCGCCCGATCGGCAGGGACCGGAAGCGGTCCATGACGCCGGTGTTGAAGTCCTGGTTGAAGCCGGTGCCGACCCCCTGGGCCATGTTCATGCCCATCATGGCCATCAGGCCGGGCACGACGTACTGCACGTAGGCGTCCTGGCCGCCGCCGAGCGACTGCCCGATGGAGCCGCCGAAGACGTACACGAACAGCAGCGTGAAGACGACCGGGAACAGGACGGCGTCGAACATCGACTCCGGGTCCTGGCGGATCCACAGCAGATTGCGGCGGATCAGCGCGCCGGTGTGGCGCAGATGGCCGCGCAGCGGGATCCGGGCGTCCGCCCCGAGGTCGGCGGGGGCGAGTGCGGTGGCGCTCATACGGCGACCTCCTGGCGGTCGTCGGCGGGCGCGGTGTCCTGCGGGGCGCTGGCACGGTGGCCGGTGAGGGACAGGAACACCTCGTCCAGGCTGGGCAGTTCGGTAGTGATGGAGGAGAGCGTGATGCCACGCGCGGTGACCGCGCCGACCACGGCGGTCAGCTGTTCGTCGCTGAGGATCGGGACCAGGGCGGCACCGCGTTCGGCGTCCACGGTGGTGGACGCGAGGCCGGTGATGCCCAGGTCGTCGAGATAGGCGGCCAGCGGCCGCAGCTGCAGCGGGTCGAGCGGGCGGATCCGCAGGGTACGGCCGCCGACCTTCGCCTTGAGTTCCTCAATGGCGCCGTTCGCGATGACCTTGCCGCGGTCGACGACCGTCAGCTCGGAGGCGAGCTGCTCGGCCTCCTCCATGTACTGGGTGGTGAGCAGGACGGTGACGCCGTCGCCCACCATCCGCTTGACCTCGTCCCACACCTCGTTGCGGGTACGCGGGTCGAGGCCGGTGGTGGGCTCGTCGAGGTAGAGCACGACCGGGCGGCCGATCATCGACGCCGCCAGGTCGAGGCGCCGCCGCATGCCGCCCGAGTACGTCGCCGCGGGCCGCTTGGCCGCCTCGGTGAGCGAGAAGCGCTCGAGGAGTTCGTCGGCCCGCGCGCGGGCGTCCTTGCGGGGCAGGTCGAGGAGCCGGCCGATCATGTAGAGGTTCTCCCAGCCGGGGAGCTTCTCGTCCACGGAGGCGTACTGACCGGTCAGCCCGATCACCCGGCGCAGCTGCCGGGGCTGGCGTACGACGTCGTAGCCGGCGACGGTCGCCTGGCCCGCGTCGGGCTGGATCAGCGTGGACAGAATCCGCACGAGGGTGGTCTTCCCGGCCCCGTTCGGCCCGAGCACCCCCATCACGGTGCCCTCCCGCACGTCCAGGTCGACCCCGTCCAGCGCCTTGGTCTCGCCGTAGTGCTTGACCAGCCCCCGCACGGAGACGGCGCTGCGTGCGCCGTTGGGGTTCTTGTCGATTCGCGTCATGTGGACGACGCTGTCAGGGCCCACCGACAAACGACCGACAGCCCGCCGACAGCCACCTACAGGTCACCGACAGCGGGTGCGGACCTCGCTCGCTGGGGGCTCCGCCCTCAGACCCCCGGTCTACGCCCACCCACCACACGTATCGGTTGGTCGAGAGGTGCACGACACCCCTGCGGCGACCACCGCAACCATGAATCGAGCAACCACGACGGCGAGCAACCAGGTCCGCGAGAGCGGCCCCGGTTCAGGCGCAAAAAAGCGAGCAGCCCGCCGACGGGGGAAGATCGGCGGGCTGCCAGTGGTACCGCAGTGGCTCAGTGGACGCTGTGCTCCTCGAGCGGGAACGTTCCTCCGACGACGTCCTCCGCGAACGCCTTCGCCGCGTTGCCCATGACCTCACGCAGGTTCGCGTACTGCTTCACGAACTTCGGCATCCGGCCACCGGTCAGCCCGAGCATGTCGGTCCACACCAGGACCTGTGCGTCCGTCTCCGGCCCCGCGCCGATGCCGACCGTCGGGATGTGCAGCACCCGCGTCACCTCGGCCGCCAGTTCCGCCGGAACCAGCTCCAGGACCACCGCGAACGCACCCGCGTCCTGCACGGCCTTCGCGTCGCGCAGCAACTGCTGGGCCGCTTCCTCGCCGCGCCCCTGGACGCGGTAGCCCATGGCGTTCACGGACTGCGGGGTCAGCCCGATGTGGGCCATCACGGGGATCCCGGACTCCACCAGCAGTTCGATCTGCCGGTGGGAGCGCTCGCCGCCCTCCAGCTTGACGGCCCCGACCCCGGCCTCCTTCACCAGCCGGGTCGCCGAGCGCAGCGCCTGCACGGGACCCTCCTGGTAGGAGCCGAAGGGCAGGTCGCCGACGATCAGGGCGCGCTGGGTGCCCCGGACGACCGCCGCGGAGAGCATGGTCATCTCGTCGAGGGTGACGGGCACGGTGGACTCGTACCCGAGGTGACAGTTGCCCGCCGAGTCCCCGACGAGCATGACCGGGATGCCGGCCTCGTCGAAGACGGACGCGGTCATCGCGTCGTAGGCGGTGAGCATGGGCCACTTCTCGCCGCGCTCTTTGGCGGCGGCGATGTCGCGAACGGTGATACGGCGCGTGCCCTTGCCGCCGTACAGCGCCTTGCTGCCGTCGGAGGACTTCTGCTGCGCAGGCTGGGCAGCCGAAAGCTGCGTCATTGCAACGGCTCCTTCAGTCATCTCGAGGCGCCCTGACGGCGTCCCCGGACCACGTCCATGGTGGCACCTCGTGCCGAGGAGGGCCAGGGGACCCCCGTGTGATCCGCACGTACGTAAGACCTGGGTAAAGAAATTCCGATACGGCACCGTCTCGTATCGTAAATCGCTACCCTCGACGGCATGACTACTCCTGCCACGGTTCACCGGCGCCGCTGGGCGATCCTCGGCGTCCTGATGCTGAGCCTGCTGATCGTGGTGCTCGACAACTCGATCCTGAACGTCGCCATCAAGACGATCTCCACCCCCGCCCCGACCGGCCTGGGCGCCACCCAGGGCGAGCTGGAGTGGGCGATCAACGCCTACACCCTGGTCTTCGCCGGCCTGCTGTTCAGCGCCGGCCTGCTCGGCGACCGTCTCGGCCGCAAGAAGGTGCTGCTCGGCGGGCTCGTCGTGTTCGGCATCAGCTCCGCCCTCGCCGCCTCCTCCGGCACGCCGGGCGAGCTGATCGCCTTCCGCGCGCTGATGGGCCTCGGCGCCGCCTTCGTGATGCCGGCCACCCTCGCCGTCCTGATGAACGTCTTCGAGCGCGAGGAGCAGCCCAAGGCCATCGGCATCTGGGCGGGCGGCGTGGGCCTCGCCATCGCCATCGGCCCGATCACCGGCGGCATCCTGCTCGACCACTTCTGGTGGGGCTCGGTCTTCCTCATCAACGTGCCGATCGTGATCGTCGCGGTCGCGCTGATGCTGTGGCTGGTGCCCGACTCCCGCGACCCGAATCCCGGCCGGCTCGACCCCGTCGGCGTCGTCCTGTCGGTCGTCGGCCTCGTCCTGCTCGTCTACGGCATCATCAGGGGCGGCCAGACCGCCGACTTCACCGACGCCACGGTGCTGGGGACCATCGCCGCCGGAGTCCTGGTCCTCGTCGCCTTCGTCGTGTTCGAGAAGCGCAGCGACCATCCGTCCGTCGACGTCACGTACTTCAAGAACAAGGTCTTCTCCGCCGCGATCGCCGCCATCGCGCTGGTCTTCTTCGCCCTGATGGGCGTGACCTTCTTCTCGGTCTTCTACACCCAGAGCGTGCGCGGCTACTCGCCGCTCCAGACCGGTCTGCTGATGCTGCCGCTGGCCGCCGCCCAGATGATCTTCGCGCCGCGCGCCCGGCTGGTCGTCGACCGCTTCGGCTACAAGGTCACCACCACGGCCGGCCTGGTGGTCATCGCCGCGATGCTGGCCGCGTTCGCCACGCTGGAGGCGGACACCCCGATCTGGCTCCTCGAGGTGATCTTCTTCCTGATGGGCGCCGGCATGGCGCACATCATGACCCCGGTCAGCGTCGTGATCATGCAGACCCTGCCTCGCGAGAAGGCCGGCTCCGCGTCCGCGCTCAGCAACACCTTCCGCCAGGTCGGCGGCGCGCTGGGGATCGCCGTACTCGGCTCGGTGCTGTCCACGGCGTACCGCGGCGGCATCGAGGACCGGCTCGGCGCGGTGCCCGCGGACCTGCGCCACACCGCGGGGGAGTCCATCGAGGCGACCCTGGGTGTCGCCGCGAAGCTCGGCCCCAAGGGTGACGCGCTCGTCGGCCCGGCCAACGACGCGTTCCTGCACGCCATGCACGTCACCGCGCTGTGGGGAGCGGGCGTCGCGGTGATCGGCGCGGTGATCGTGGCGCTGTTCCTGCCGGGCAAGGAGCCGGCGCGTCAGGAGGGCGAGGGGCAGCAGGAGTTGGTGGCAGCCGAGTAGCCCCCGGCCCCCCGCCCTGGAGCGAGCGGGCACGGGGGAGAATCCCCTCATTGCGACCGAAGGGACGGAGCATCGTGAGCCTTGCCGAAAGCCGGCCTCGCCAAGTCGGCCCCGCCAAGGGCCGACCGCGCAGCGAGGCCGTGGAGCGTGCCATCGTCGAGGGGGTGATGAGGCTCCTGGAGGAGGGCGTACCGCTCGCCGAACTGTCCATCGAGCGCATCGCCCGTACCGCCGGCGTCGGCAAGGCCACCATCTACCGGCGCTGGAGCGGCAAGGAGGAACTCTTCGTCGACGTCGTGCGCACGGCGGAGCCACCGGACCCGGAGCTCCCCGGCACGTCGCTGCGCGACGACCTCGTGGCCCTCCTCGAACAGTTGCGCCAACGCGGGCTGATGACCCGGTCGTCGGCGCTCCTGCACAGTGTCTACGCCCAGATGAAGAGCAGCCCGAAAGTCTGGACGGCGTACCACGCCACCGTCATCGAGCCGCGGCGCCGGCGCCAGGTCGAGCGGCTGCGCCGCGGACAGCAGAACGGCGAACTGCGTGCGGACGTCGACGCCGAGCTGATGAACGACATGCTCACCGGCCCCATGCTCTTCCGTGCCGTGATGCGGCCGGACGCCGAACTCCCGGCCGGCCTGTCCGAAGAGATCGTCGACACGGTGCTCGAAGGACTACGGCCCGTCAGCTCACCGCCCGTCAGTTCGCCGTCCGTGTAGGGCCTGTCCGGCCCGCGTGTGCGCGTTGCGTCACAGAGGGCGCTTTCCCCGGCGGCCACCGGAACTCCGCGCGCCCACTTGTACGTCCTCGTGCCCGTACGGCCGTCATGGGACGGCAGGAACAGGACGGATCATCCCCTAGGGTCGTAGGACGTGGGGGGCGAACGGTGTGCACGGCAGGCAGTGAGGCAACGGTATGGCGCAGCAGGCGTACATGACGGAAACGGACAGCGGAGGCTCGGGACCCGAGCGCCGGGGAGCCCGAATCCGGCGCCTGACGGACCGCCTCCTCGACGGCTGGCGCGGTGACCGGCGCATCTGGCGCCGTGGCCTCGTCGTCGCCGGGCTCGCGGTGCTGGTCGCCCTGGTCATGCTGCTGCACGCGCAGATCCCCAACCGTGTCGGCAACCTCGGCAGCCTCATCGAGACCTTCCTGCCCTGGCTGGGTCTCGCCGTGCCGGTGCTGCTGGTCCTCGCTCTCGTACGGAAGTCCGCGACCGCCCTGGTCGCGGTGCTGCTCCCGTCGGTCGTCTGGCTGAACCTCTTCGGCGGCCTCCTCACCGACAAGGCCGCCACCGGCGGTGACCTCACCGTGGCCACCCACAACGTCAACGCCGACAACCCCGACCCCGCCGGCACCGCCCGCGACGTGGCCGCGTCCGGCGCGGACGTGGTCGCCCTGGAGGAGCTGACGGACGGGGCGGTCCCGACGTACGAGAAGGCGCTGGCGTCGACGTACAAGTACCACTCGGTGCAGGGCACGGTCGGGCTGTGGAGCAAGTACCCGCTCACCGGCGTCAAGCCCGTCGACATCAAGCTGGGCTGGACGCGCGCCATGCGGGCCACGGTGACCACGCCCGTCGGGCAGGTCGCGGTGTACGTCGCCCACCTGCCGTCGGTACGGGTGAAGCTGGAGGCCGGGTTCACGGCCCGGCAGCGCGACAAGAGCGCCGACGCGCTCGGCGAGGCCATCGCCGACGAGAAGCTGACCAGGGTGGTGCTGCTCGGCGACCTGAACGGCACCATGAACGACCGCTCGCTCAACGCCGTCACCTCCCAGCTGCGCTCCACGCAGGGCGCGGCGGGCAGCGGCTTCGGGTTCAGCTGGCCGGCGTCGTTCCCGATGGCGCGGATCGACCAGATCCTGGTGAAGGGCGTCGAGCCGGAGAGCTCCTGGGCGCTGCCGGAGACCGGGAGCGACCACCTCCCGGTGGCCGCGCGTGTGAACGTCGCCACGTCGGACTGATCCGACCTGCCGGAATACCGGGGGCGGGCGTCTTTGTTCCGTAACTGAACATACGCTGGTACGGAACTTCGCTCTCCCCTGAAAGGCAATGGTTTTCTTCATGCCCGTGGCCCTGCTCGCCCTAGCCGTGGGCGCCTTCGGCATCGGTACGACCGAGTTCGTGATGATGGGCCTGCTGCCCGACGTCGCGGACGACCTGAACATCTCCCTCCCCGAGGCCGGCCACCTGGTCTCGGCCTACGCGCTGGGCGTCGTCGTCGGCGCCCCGCTGCTCGCCGCGGTCACCGCGCGCATGTCCCGCCGCAAGGTCCTGATCGGACTGATGGCCCTGTTCGTGGCCGGCAACGCGCTGTCCGCCTTCGCCCCCGACTACCACTGGCTCCTGGCGGCCCGCTTCCTCAGCGGCCTCCCGCACGGTGCCTTCTTCGGTGTGGGTGCCGTCGTCGCCACGACGATGGTGGCGCCGGAGCGCAAGGCCCGCTCGGTGTCCCTGATGTTCCTCGGCCTCACGGTCGCCAACATCGTGGGCGTCCCCGTCGCGACCCTCATGGGGCAGCAGATGGGCTGGCGGGCGACCTTCCTCGGCGTCAGCGCGATCGGCGTGGTCGCCATCGCGGCGCTGGCGCGCTTCGTCCCCCACGACGACGCCCACGCCCCGCGCGCCGGCGTCCGCGGCGAACTCGCCGCCCTGCGCTCCCTGCCCGTCTGGCTGGCGCTGGGTACGACCGTCGCGGGCTTCGGCGCCCTGTTCGCCGCGTACAGCTACGTCACGCCGATGCTCACCGACGCGGCCGGCTTCGCCGACTCCAGCGTGACGGTGCTGCTGGCACTGTTCGGTGTCGGCGCGACAGCGGGCAACCTGCTGGGCGGGCGGCTCGCGGACCACTCCCTGCGCGGCACGCTGTTCGGCGGACTGACGGCTCTGGTGGCCGTGTTGGCCCTGTTCCCGCTGCTGATGAGCGCGGAGTGGAGTGCCGGGCTGGCCGTCGTGCTGCTCGGTATGGCGGCGTTCGTGACCGGCTCGCCGCTGCAACTGATGGTGATGGAGAAGGCGTCGGCCGCCCCTTCCCTGGCGTCCTCCGCGAACCAGGCCGCGTTCAACATGGCCAACGCCGGGGGTGCGTGGATCGGGGGTGTCGCGCTGGCCGCGGGATTCGGGGTGACGTCTCCGGCGGTGGCCGGGGCCGGGCTTGCCGTGCTGGGTCTGGCGGTCGCTGCTACGTCGGCTGTGGTGGACCGGCGGCGGGTCGCCCCTCGGGGGCGGCTGGTCGCGACGCACGTGCCGGGCGTGTCGGAGTCGGTGCGGTCTTAAAGGGGGGCCGCCCCTCCGCTCCCGTACCAGGGGGCTCCGGCCCCCTGGACCCGGCCTTTGCCCACCCACCACCCGATTCGGTGGGATGACAGATGGCCGACTCGGTGGGTCGAGCAGTGACGTTTCCACGGTCACCTCTCGACCCACCGGGACGGGCCGGTCCGTCAGACCGACTCGCGCCAGCCGTTCGTGATCGGCAACCTGCGGTCCTTGCCGAACCCCTTCGCCGAGATCTTCGTACCCGGCGGATACTGCCGCCGCTTGTACTCCGCCGTGTCGACCATCCGCAGCGTCTTGACGACCAGCTCCCGGTCGTACCCGGCGGCGACGATCGCGTCGGCGCCCTGATCCCGGTCGACGTACAGCTCGAGGATCGCGTCGAGGACCGGATAGTCCGGCAGCGAGTCCGTGTCGACCTGCCCCGGGCGCAGCTCCGCGCTCGGCGGCTTGGTGATCGAGTTCTCGGGGATGGGCGGGGTCTGGCCGCGCTCGGCCGCCGCCTTGTTGCGCCACTGGGCCAGCCGGAAGATCCACGTCTTGTACACGTCCTTGATGGGCCCGTACGCGCCCACCGAGTCGCCGTACAGCGTCGAGTACCCCACCGCCAGTTCCGACTTGTTGCCGGGCGCGAGCACGATGTGGCCCTCCTGGTTGGAGATCGCCATCAGCATCGTGCCCCGCAGCCGGGACTGGAGGTTCTCCTCCGCGAGGCCGGTCAACCCCAGCGAGCCCATGTACGCGTCGAACATCGGCTCGATCGGCACGGTACGGAAGTTCAGCCCGGTCCGCCGGGCCATCTCCGCCGCGTCCCCCTTCGAGTGCTCGGAGGAGTACTTCGACGGCATCGACACGCCATACACGTTCTGCGCGCCCACCGCGTCGCACGCGATCGCCGCGACCAGCGCCGAGTCGATGCCGCCGGACATGCCGATCAGGACCGACGTGAAGCCGTTCTTCGCCACGTACGCCCGCAGGCCCACGACCAGCGCCGAGTAGATCTCCTCGGCGTCGTCGAGACGGTCCGCGTAACCCCCCGCGAGCTCCGGCTCGTACGCCGGCAGGGGCTCTTCGGACAGCACCACCCGTTCGATGCGCAGCCCGTCGTCCACGACACCCGTGGGCGCGTCCGCCGACGCCGCCGGCAGGTCGAGGTCCAGCACCACGCACCCCTCCGAGAACTGCGGTGCCCGCGCGACGACCTCGCCGTGCTTGTCGACGACGATCGAGTCGCCGTCGAAGACCAGCTCGTCCTGCCCGCCCATCATGGCGAGGTAGGCGGTGGTGCAGCCCGCCTCCTGGGCGCGCTTGCGGACCAGTTCCAGGCGGGTGTCGTCCTTGTCGCGCTCGTACGGCGAGGCGTTGATCGACAGCAGCAGCCCGGCCTCGGCGGAGCGCGCCGCCGGGACGCGGCCGCCGTCCTGCCAGAGGTCCTCGCAGATGGCGAGGGCCACGTCGATGCCGTGCACACGCACGACCGGCATGGTGTCGCCCTGCACGAAGTAGCGGAACTCGTCGAAGACGCCGTAGTTCGGCAGGTGGTGCTTGGCGAAGTTGAGGACCACCTCGCCGCGGTGCAGCACCGCCCCCGCGTTGCGGGGCGCGCCGGCCGGCTGGCCGAACCTCGGCTGGGCGGACGCGGACCGGTCGAGGTAGCCGACGACCACCGGCAACTCCCCGAAGCCCTCCTCGGCGAGCCGTGCGGCGAGGCCGCGCAGGGCCGCGCGGGACGCCTCCACGAAGGACGAGCGCAGGGCCAGGTCCTCGACGGGATACCCGGTCAGGGCCATTTCGGGGAACGCCACGAGGTGCGCTCCCTGCTCGGCGGAGTGCCGGGTCCAGCGGAGGATCGTCTCGGTGTTCCCGGCGAGGTCACCGACGCGTGAGTCGATCTGGTTCAGGGCGAGACGTAGTTGAGGCACGGGCCCAGTGTAATCGTCAGTGCGACGCGATGGGGTGGCGAGGGGGTGTGGGGCGCTTCACGGTCCCTGTGACGGCGGGTAGCACAACCCATCCGAAACCGTCCCCGTTCCTGCCGAACCCGGACGGGCCCGCCTTCCCCTGCCTTACGACTGAAACCCGACGACCGACCGGAACACCGCACCCACCGGAACACCGCACCCACCGGAACACCGCTCCAGGGGATCCATGACCGACTGGCTCCTGCTCGCCGCCGCGTTCACCGCCGCCGCGGCGAGCAACCTCGCCTTCGCCCTCGCCCGCGCACACCGCCTGCGGCGAAGCGCCCGGACACGCGAGTGCCCGCTTCCCGACGAATTCCGTCGGGAAGCGGGCGCGCCGTGCTGTCCCGCCGTGGTCAGCGGCGGCGGTACGACTCCACGTAGCCGCCCGCCGGTGTACCCACGCCGGTGACGTCGTCGTAGCCCTTCACGGCCTTGAGCGAGCTGTCGGCGCCGAGGGTGCGCACCGAGGTGAGGAGACCGCCCGAGGCGTCGTAGCTGTTGGCGTAGTCGACGCGGGCCACCGCGAGGCCGGAGCCCGTGGGATTGTCCGTGACGTCGTGGTACGCCTTCGTGCCGTACTTCGCGTAGATCGACGGGTTGGCGAAACCGATCGCCTTGCCGCCGCGCGCCTGCTGGGCGAGGGCCTGTACGGCCGCGATGACCGGCGAGGCCAGCGAGGTCCCGCCGAGACGGTACTCGCTGTACTGCTGCGACCCGTCCGGGAAGGTCTGCGTCTGACCGACCTTGAAGCCGGTGTTGGGGTCGGCGATCGCCGAGATGTCCGGGACCACGCGGTTGCCGGCGGCGCTGTTGGCCGTGGCGAGCGCGGCCGGGACGACGCCCTGCTGGTAGTACGGCTCGGCGACCGTCGCGCTGGTGCCGCCGCCCGCGCCCGAGGTGAACGCGCCGGGGAAGTCCGTCCAGCTCTTGCCGTCCGCGGACAGCGTGGCCTTCTCGGTGCCCCAGCCGGTCTCCCACAGGTACTTGTCGCCCTTGCCGACGGCCAGCGAGGTGCCGCCGACCGCCGTCACCCACGCCGAGTTGGCCGGAGTGTCGACCTGCTTCGTGCCGGTGTTGGCGACCTCGTCGCCGTTGTCGCCGGAGGAGAAGTAGAAGCCGATGCCCTCGACCGCGCCGAACTGGAAGACCTGGTCGTAGGCGGCCGCGAGATCCGGCGTCTGGGCCGCCTCGATGCTGCCCCACGAGTTGGACACGATGTCCGCCAGGTGCCCGTCGACGACCTTGCTCAGCGAGTCGAGCAGGTCGTCGTCGTAGCAGGACGCGCCGCCGACGTACGTGATGCTCGCGGCGGGCGCGACCGCGTGCACGGCCTCGACGTCGAGAGTCTCCTCGCCGTACCAGCCGGCCGCCCCGCACTCCTCGGTGTGGGCGTACTTCTTGGGCAGGACCTGCCGCAGCTGGCCGCTGGTGTAGGCCGCGTCGCCGTGCTTCTTCGCGTAGGTGGCCGCGTCGTAGGCGATGGTCGGGGAGGCGTACGCGTCGGTGATGGCGACCCGGACCCCCTTGCCCGTGTAGCTGCCCGCGCCGTATGCGGCCCGCAGCTGCTTGCCCGTGTAGCCCTCGACGGCGTACGGGATCTTCCCGCCGTACGCGTCCGGCAGCGTGGTCGCCACGTTGGAGCCGTAGTACGAGGAGAACGGCCCGGAGTTCTTGAACACGGCGTCCGGCGGCGGCAGCGTATCGCTGTGGGTCGCCTTGTGCGGCGCGTTGTCCAGGCCGGTGACGGTCAGGACGGCACCGTTCAGGCCGTCCGGCGCGGAGGCCGCCTCGGCGGGCGCGCGGTAGGTCTTGGAACCCTTGGCGTAGTTGTGCAGCTGGGTACCGAAGGCCCGCTCGGCGGCGGACACGTCACCGGAGACGGAGACGTAGTGCTGCGTCACGCCCGTCACCTTCAGACCGGCCGACGTCAGCCAGGACTTCACCGCCGCCACCTGTGCCTCGGTCGCGCCGAAGCGGGCCTGCGCCTGCTGCGCGCCGAGGTACTTGCCGTACGAAGCGGAGGACGGGTCGGACACGGCCTTCGCGTACGCGGCGAGGCCGGCGGCGTCCCGGCCGGCGAGGTAGACCCGGGCGGAGACCTGGGAGCTGTCGGCGGTCGCGCCCTTGTCGGCCTTGGGCGTGGCCCACGCGGGCTTGGTCCCGGTCAGCGTGTCCCGGCCCGGGTTGCCCGCCGCGTGCGCCGCGGGTATGCCGAGCGCCAGCGCGCCCGCGAGCATCGGCAGTGTCGCTGCCATGCTCACCCCGGCACGCATCTTGGCGCGGTTGGATCTCATGGAACCCCCTGTGCGGTTCGTCGCGAGTGGATCACTCGACGGTGGCCACTCTCGCGATGAACTGTTCATGCCAGGGGAATGCGCGTTCCAAGAAGAGCCCAATTAACCTAATGACAAGGCCATTTGAGGGTTAACGCGTCACGAACGCGGTTCGGCGCCGCGCTCCTTGAGCAGGTCCGTCATCAGGCCGATCTCCGACTTCTGCGCGTCGACCATGCCCTGGGCCAGCCGCTTCTCCACGCCGACCGTGCACCGGTCCACACAGCCCTCGGCCATGTGGACACCGCCCTTGTGATGGTCCGTCATCAACTGGAGATAGAAGACCTCGGCCTGCTTGCCGCTCAGCGTGTCCAGCTTCTTCAGCTCGGTGTTGGTCGCCATGCCCGGCATCAGCGCCCCGTCCTTGCCGGACGGCATGTCGCCCATGCCCATCCAGGTCATCGGCGCGTCGGCGGACACCTTCGGCAGGCCCCACAGGTCGAGCCAGCCCAGCAGCATGCCGCGCTGGTTGGCCTGCGTCTGCGCGATGTCGTAGGCGAGACGCCGCACCTCCTCGTCGTCGGTGCGGTCGCGCACGATGTACGACATCTCGACGGCCTGCTGGTGATGCACCGCCATGTCCCGCGCGAACCCCGCGTCCGCGGAGTCGGCCGCGGGAACCGTGCCGGAACCGTCGTCCTCGGCGACGGCGTAGGTGATGGCACCGGCCGCGACGAGCACTCCCGCCGCGGCGACGGCCACTGACGCGAGCCTCACTGCGACAGACCACCCGTGCACGCCGCGCCCGGCTCGGGCGTCTGCTTGCCCTGCACGAACTTCTCGAGGAACTTGGCGACGTTCGGGTCGTCGGCACCGGTCACCGTGCGCTGGTTCCCCCACGCGGTGAGCATGATCGGGTCGGCCTGCTTCTCGTCCGGGCTCATCAGCGTGTACGGCGTCGCCTTCACCTTCGCCGCCAGCGCCTCCACGTCCGCCTTCGAGGCCTTGCTGGTGTACGTCACCCACACCGCCCCGTGCTCCAGGGAGTGCACGGCGTTCATGTTGTTGAGCGCCTTGGTGTAGACGTCGCCGTTGCAGTTCATCCAGACCTGGTTGTGGTCACCGCCGACCGGGGGCTCCGTCGGGTACTTCACCGTCTTGGTGACGTGGGTCTGGCTCAGCTTGCCCTTCCACGTCTTCACCCCGTCCGCTCCGGTGACGAGCTTCCCCGTGGTCTTCGCGTCGGCCGCGGTGCTGTCGTCGTCGGACTGCGAGTTCACCAGGACCACACCGCCCACCACGAGACCGGCGACGACCACCGTGCTGGCGACGATGGTGAGGATCCGGTTGCGGCGCTCACGGGACTGCTCGGCGCGCCGCATCTCCTCTATTCGCGCCTTGCGGGCGGCGCTGCTGCTGTTCTTGGCGGAGCCCATGCGTGTGTCCTTCTGGGGAAAGGGTGCCGGTCGGGTTCGCTGATCGTAATGGGGGAGCGGGGCACTCTCGTAGGGAGGGCACAGGAATGGCCGAAGATCGGATACCCGGGGAAGATCGGGTACCCGTGGGACCCGGCCCCGGGAGGTTGGGAGACTCCCGGCATTACGTATGTCGGTCCGAGCAGGCAAGATGGGCGGCAGAGCGGTACACCCGCCAGCCGTGAGGCGTTCACTCCGAGGTCGGCCGGACGATCAAGGTGCGCAACACTCATGAAATGGTGTTGTGGTGGGATGCCCAGGTGCCCGACCGCCTCCCGTGGTACGGGAGACAGGCGGCCTGACCAGCAAGGATGGGGAAGCGCAAGATGGACAAGCAGCAGGAGTTCGTGCTCCGGACGTTGGAGGAGCGTGACATCCGGTTCGTACGCCTGTGGTTCACGGACGTGCTGGGCTTCCTCAAGTCCGTCGCCGTGGCCCCGGCCGAGCTGGAACAGGCATTCGACGAGGGCATCGGCTTCGACGGCTCGGCGATCGAGGGCTTCGCCCGCGTATACGAGTCGGACATGATCGCCAAGCCCGACCCGTCGACCTTCCAGGTCCTGCCGTGGCGTGCGGAGGCCCCCGGCACCGCCCGGATGTTCTGCGACATCCTCATGCCGGACGGCTCCCCGTCCTTCGCGGACCCGAGGTACGTGCTCAAGCGCGCCCTGGCCCGCACCTCCGACCTGGGCTTCACCTTCTACACCCACCCGGAGATCGAGTTCTTCCTGCTGAAGGACAAGCCGCTGGACGGTACCCGGCCCACCCCGGCCGACAACTCCGGCTACTTCGACCACACCCCGCAGAACATCGGCATGGACTTCCGCCGCCAGGCGATCACCATGCTGGAGTCGATGGGCATCTCGGTCGAGTTCTCCCACCACGAGGGCGCCCCGGGCCAGCAGGAGATCGACCTGCGCTACGCGGACGCGCTCTCCACGGCGGACAACATCATGACGTTCCGCCTGGTCATGAAGCAGGTGGCGCTGGAGCAGGGGGTCCAGGCGACCTTCATGCCGAAGCCGTTCTCCGAGCACCCCGGCTCGGGCATGCACACGCACCTCTCCCTCTTCGAGGGCGACCGCAACGCCTTCTACGAGTCGGGCGCGGAGTACCAGCTCTCCAAGGTCGGCCGCTCCTTCATCGCGGGCCTGCTCAAGCACGCGGCGGAGATCGCGGCGGTCACCAACCAGTGGGTGAACTCCTACAAGCGCATCTGGGGCGGCTCGGAGCGCACGGCGGGCGCCGGCGGCGAGGCCCCCTCCTACATCTGCTGGGGCCACAACAACCGCTCCGCCCTGGTCCGCGTCCCGATGTACAAGCCCGGCAAGACCGGCTCGGCCCGTATCGAGGTCCGCTCCATCGACTCCGGCGCCAACCCGTACCTGGCGTACGCCATGCTCCTGGCCGCCGGCCTCAAGGGCATCGAGGAGGGCTACGAGCTCCCGCCGGGCGCCGAGGACGACGTCTGGGCCCTCTCCGACGCCGAGCGCCGCGCGATGGGCATCGAGCCCCTTCCCCAGAACCTGGGCGAGGCGCTGACGCTGATGGAGCGGAGCGATCTGGTCGCCGAGACACTGGGCGAGCACGTGTTCGACTTCTTCCTGCGCAACAAGCGCCAGGAGTGGGAGGAGTACCGCAGCGAGGTCACGGCCTTCGAGCTGCGGAAGAACCTGCCGGTGCTGTAGGGATTCGCCGTGGGGCGCGGCGTCGTGCGGACAGTGCGGCCCGGTGGGGGCTGGTCGCGCAGTTCCCCGCGCCCCTTGGCGGCCCTACTGCTGCGCCAGCTTCGCCAGTACCTGATGCAGCGGCTCCGCGACCCGGCGGCGGTACTCCTGGACCGCCCAGCCGTTGCCGTCCGGGTCCTGGAAGTACATGAAGGTCGCGCCGTCGTCGGGGGCGTACTGGACCGGCTCGGAGACCTCCAGACCTCGCTCGACCAGCTCGGCGTGGGCCGCCTTGATGTCGGTCACGCAGAGCTGGAGGCCCTGGTAGGAGCCGGGGGCGGGGCGCCGGCCCTGGACCATCTCCCAGATGCTGTCGCCGAGGGCGATCGAGCAGCCGGAGCCCGGAGGGGTCAGCTGCACGATCCGCATGCCCGGCATCACCTCCTGGTCGATGTCCACGTGGAAGCCGACCCGGTCCCGGTAGAAGTCCCGGGCCCGGTCGATGTCGCTCACGGGCAGCGGGATCACTTCAAGGGTGAACTCCATCGCTTGTCTCCAAGTCGCCGTTGACGGGAGGGGCAGGTGAGTGTCAGACGAACCGCCAGCGCGTCTGGCTGAACGGCTCCCCCTTACCGAAGCCGAAAACCGTGCGCGGCGCCAGCGCGAAGACGACGGCGTGCCCAGGACCGTGGTGGAAATAGCCCTCCCGTACCTCGAAGCGCCAGAATTCGCCGTACTTCGTCTCCCACGCGGCGGCGAGCTCCCGCAGCCTGCCGTCGTCGGACACACGCACCGCCTCGCCCTCCACCACCAGGTCGTAACCCTTGTCCCAGGTGTTGGTGCCGGTGGTCAGCACGACGTTCGGATTGTGCGCGAGGTTCTTCGCCTTGCGTTCCTCGGGCCCCGTGCAGAAGTGCAGCGCTCCGTGCGCCCACACCGCGGGCAGCGGCGTCACGTGCGGCCGTCCGTCCGGCCGCACGGTCGAGATCCAGAACAGCTCGGCCGCGGAGAGCAGTGCCTCGGCCGCGGGCCAGGAGATCGCGGTGGCGGCCTCGTCGCTGTAGCGGGGGTCGAGACGGGCCTCGGGTGCCCTCTCGGTTTCCTTGTCGGTCATCAGCAGCCCTCCAGACGTGTCTCTTCCAGGGTTCCCCGCGGAGCACCGGGGCCACCGCGGCAGCCCGGCCCGACCCAAAGACGCCGGCACGGCTGCGGCAACAGTGTCCCGACGTGCGGTTCGGCACCACGACCCGTGGCGTGCGCCTGGCCCGTGCTGCGGATCGCGGTGCCGACCGTCGGGTGGCCGACCTCGGCGGCGGTGGTGTTGCGCCTTGACGGCGCGGCGGTCGCGGTCCGTATGGCCGGTGATGCGGTCCCGGCCGTCGGTCGTCGGGGTGGGCGACCGTGGTGGCGGTGGTGTTGCGCCTCGACGGCGCGGCGGTCGCGGTCCGTATGGCCGGTGATGCGGTCCCGGTCGTCGGTCGTCGGGGTGGGCGACCGTGGTGGCGGTGGTGTTGCGCCTTGACGGCGCGGCGGTCGCGGTCCGTATGGCCGGTGATGCGGTCCCGGTCGGCCCTTCGTGACCGTCCACGTGACGGTGACCCGCTGAAAGCGCTCCGGCGCCCCAGCGCTTCCCCCGGTTTCTCCGGTTAGGCTCGTGGCCGTACGACCTTGATCCGACAGGAGGCCGGGATGACGGCGCCGGGGCGCAGAAGCAGTACCTTCACGCGGCTGCTGCGGCACGGTTTCACCGACCCCTCCGCCGCCGAGCGCCTCCTGGACAGCACGGAACTCGCGCACGTCCGGGACGACCCGGTCCTGCTGGAGGCGCTGGGCGCGACCGCCGACCCGGACCTGGCCCTGCACGGTCTGGTCCGCCTGCTGGAGGCGCAGACCGCGCCCACCGCCCGGCGTGAACTGCTTGACACGGTGATAGCGGCCAAGCCGCTGCGCGACCGGCTGCTCGGCGTGCTCGGCGCCTCCGCCGCGCTCGCCGACCACCTCGCCCGGCATCCGGGCGACTGGCGCGCCCTCGTCATGTACGAGCCGAGCGACCTCCACCCCGGGGTGGAGGAGTTCGAGCAGGGCCTCACGGAGGCGACCGACCCCGTCCTGCTGCGCGTCGCCTACCGCCGCTGCCTGCTGTCGATCGCCGCCCGTGACGTGTGCGGTACCACCGACATCGCCCAGACCGCCGCCGAACTCGCCGACCTCGCCACCGCGACCCTGCGCGCCGCCCTCGCCATCGCCCGCGCGGCCGCGCCGGAGGACAGCGCGCTGTGCCGGCTCGCGGTCGTCGCGATGGGCAAGTGCGGCGGCCATGAGCTGAACTACGTCTCCGACGTCGACGTGATCTTCGTCGGCGAGGCCGTCGAGGGCGCCGACGAGGGCAAGGCCCTGAGGTCGGCCACCAAGCTCGCCTCGCACCTGATGCGGATCTGCTCGGAGACGACGATCGAGGGCTCGATCTGGCCCGTGGACGCCAACCTGCGGCCCGAGGGCAGAAACGGTCCGCTGGTGCGCACGCTCAGCAGTCACCTCGCCTACTACCAGCGCTGGGCCAAGACCTGGGAGTTCCAGGCCCTGCTCAAGGCCCGCCCGGTGGCCGGCGACCTCGACCTCGGCGAGGAGTACGTCGCGGCCCTCGAACCCCTGGTCTGGAAGGCCGCCGAGCGCGACAACTTCGTCGCCGACGTGCAGAAGATGCGCCGCCGCGTCGTCGAGAACATCCCCGTCGCCGAGATCGAACGCGAGCTGAAGCTCGGCCCCGGCGGCCTCAGGGACGTCGAATTCGCCGTCCAGCTCCTGCAGTTGGTGCACGGGCGGGCCGACGTCTCCCTCCGCAGCGGAACCACCCTGGACGCGTTGCAGGCCCTCGCCACCGGCGGCTATGTCGGCCGCGCCGACGCCGTCCAGCTCGACGACGCCTACCGCTTCCTGCGCTCCATGGAGCACCGCATCCAGCTCTACCGGCTGCGCCGCACCCACCTCGTCCCCGAGGAGGAGGCCGACCTGCGCCGCCTCGGCCGCTCCCTCGGCCTGCGTGCCGACCCGGTCGCCGAGCTGACCCGAGAGTGGAAACGGCACACCAGTGTCGTACGAAGGCTGCACGAGAAGCTCTTCTACCGCCCTCTGCTCGACGCGGTCGCCCAACTCGCCCCCGGAGAGACCCGGTTGAGCCCCGAGGCGGCCCGGGAGCGGCTGGTCGCGCTCGGCTACGCGGACCCGGCGGGGGCGCTGCGGCACCTGGAGGCGCTGGCGTCCGGCGTCACCCGTAAAGCGGCCATCCAGCGCACGCTGCTGCCGGTGCTGCTCGGCTGGTTCGCCGACTCGGCCGACCCGGACGCCGGGCTGCTCAACTTCCGCAAGGTGTCGGACGCGCTCGGTAAGACCCCCTGGTATCTGCGGCTGCTGAGGGACGAGGGCGCCGCCGCCGAGAACCTCGCTCGGGTCCTGTCCGCCGGCCGGCTCGCCCCCGATCTGCTGATGCGCGCCCCCGAGGCGGTCGCCCTGCTCGGCGACGGCGACGCGGCCGGCCTGGAGCCACGCGGCCGGGACCACCTGGAGCAGGAGATCCTCGCCGCGGTCGGCCGCGCGGCCGGCGCCGTGCAGGCGGTCACGGCCGCGCGCGGTGTCCGCCGCCGCGAATTGTTCCGTACGTCCGCGGCGGACATCGTCGGCTCCTACGGCACCGAGGCCCAGCCGGTCGAGGCCGACCAGGGCGCGCTCGTGGACCGGGTCGGCGGCGCGGTGTCCGACCTGACGGCGGCCACGCTCTCCGGGACTCTGCGCGCGGTGGTCCGGGACGGCTGGGGGGACACCCTGCCCACCCGGTTCGCCGTCATAGGCATGGGCCGCTTCGGCGGCCACGAACTCGGCTACGGTTCCGACGCCGACGTGCTGTTCGTGCACGAGCCGCGCGACGGCGTCGACGAACGCGAGGCCTCCGACGCGGCCAACAAGGTCGTCTCCGAGATGCGCCGCCTGCTCCAGATCCCCAGCGCCGACCCGCCCCTGCTCATCGACGCCGACCTGCGGCCGGAGGGCAAGTCCGGGCCGCTGGTACGGACGTTGCATTCGTACGAGGCCTACTATCGCCGCTGGTCCCTGGGCTGGGAGTCGCAGGCGCTGCTGCGGGCCGAACCCGTCGCCGGGGACGAGGAGTTGAGCCGCCGCTTCATCGAGCTGATCGATCCGCTGCGGTACCCGACGGCCGGCCTCGGCGACGACGCCGTACGTGAGATCCGGCGTCTGAAGGCCCGGATGGAGTCCGAGCGGATGCCGCGCGGCGCGGACCCGAAGCTGCACACCAAGCTCGGGCCCGGCGGCCTGTCCGACGTCGAGTGGACGGTGCAGCTCATCCAGATGCGGCACGGCGCGGAGGTGGCGGGCCTGCGCACGACCCGCACCCGCGCGGCCCTCGCCGCCGCCCGCACCGCGGGCCTCCTCTCCGACGAGGACGCCGCCACCCTCGACGAGGCCTGGGTCCTGGCCACCCGCGTACGCAACGCCGTGATGCTCGTCCGCGGCCGGGCCGGCGACACCTTCCCCTCCGACGCCCGCGAGCTGGGCGCGGTGGGGCGTTACCTGGGCTACGGCCCCGGCCACGTGGGCGACATGCTCGACGACTACCGGCGTACGGCACGACGGGCGCGGAGCGTGGTGGACGAACTGTTCTACGGGGCGTAGGCCTGGGTGGGGGACCTTGGCTGCGGGAACACTCGACACTGCCTTCGCCGCCCGCAGCCCGCCGCCCGCCGCCCGCCGCTGGTCAACGCCACCCACCCCCACCAGCACCACCGCCATGTCGGCCGGCACCCGCGGCCCGACGTTCTCGCCCAGGAGCAGCGCGACCGGCGACACCCACACGACGGGCAGCAGATGGCCGACCGTCCCGGCCGTCGCCGGACCAGCCACCGGTCGCTGCACGCCGGCCCGTGCCGCTCGCCGGGCCGGCCGAGGAGCCCTGGGTCGGCAGGGAGTGGCCCGGACCCGGTCTCGCCGCATGCTCCACGCCCGCGAGGCCGCTGGGCCGACGGTCCGGCCGAGGTTCGTGGTCGAGAGCGAGGACCACGCGACCGCGCAGGGCTTTGCGGCGACTGGGCTGGGGAGTCAGTCCGATCCCGCGACTGGGGCCGGGAGTCCGCCACCCCGACGTGGCCGTACCGCCCGGTCCGGCGCCCGGAGCCGGTACGCGGCATCCAGGCGGCCCTACTGGAGACGGCCCCGCCGCAGCCGCCCCTGGTGGAGGCGTTTCGGCGGGGCGCTGCGGGAGGCGGCGACGGACGAGGGGCCCTGCCCGACACAGTCCCGGATCCCCGGCGCCGATTGGCCCGCACGCCCGCTGCCCGCCGGCCCACTGTCCGCCGGCCCGCCGCTCGCCGCCTGCCGCCCGCTGGCCTGCCGTCCGTCGGCCCGCCGCTCGCCGCCTGCCGTCCGTCGGCGGCTGCCCACCGTACGTAGGCCGTCACCCGTCGGCCCGCCGCCCGTCGGCCCGCTGCCCGTCGGCCCACTGTCCGCCGGCCCGCCGCTCGCCGCCTGCCAGCCCGCCGGCCCACTGTCCGCCGCCCACTGTCCGCCGCCCGCTGGCCTGCCGTCCGCCGACCTGCTGCCCGCCGGCCCGCTGTCCGCCGCTCGCCGCCTGCCGCCTGCTGGCCTGCTGGCCTGCCGTCCGTCGGCCCGCCGCTCGCCGCCTGCCGTCCGTCGGCGGCTGCCCACCGTACGTAGGCCGTCACCCGTCGGCCCGTCGGCCCTCGCCCGCCGCCCGCCGCCCGTCGGCCCGCCGCCCCTCGCCCCGCCGTCCGTCGGCCGCCGCCCGCTGTCTGCCGTCTGCCGAAGCGGGCGCGGTCGCCCGCGCGCAGCATGCCCGCGCGCAGCATGCCCGCGCGCAGCATGCCCGCGAAGAGCAGGGCGCGCACGCCAGGTCCACTGGGGTGGCGGCGGGACCATCGCGGGTGCCCTGCTGCGGCCCCTGGTCGCCAGACCTCGTGCGATCACGGCAGTCATCCTCGGCGAGGCGAGGCGAGGCGAGGCGGGGCGAGGCGGGGAGAGGAGAGGCGGGGCTGGGCGAGTCGGGATGCCGTGAGGCGGCGGTGGTCTCGGGAGGCTCCGGCGTCTCACGATCGCCCGCACCAGGCGTCACCGTGGCCCGGTCCGTCGGGCGGACGGCCGGCGTGAGTCGACAGCCGGAATGGGTGGTCGGTGGCCCGGTCCACGGGGCGACGGCCGACATGGTGGGTCGGCGGTGGCCCGCTCCTCGGGCCGACGGCCGGCCTGGGCCGACGGCCGGCCTGGGTCGGCGGCGGACCGCCCCCTCCGGCGGACGGTCGACACGGTCGGACAGCCCCTGGATTCCGCTAGGCCCTCGTCGGAAGCAAGGGCCTTCGGCGGGCCGGGACCAGTTTCGGGAGCGCGTACGGCAGTGCCCCGTACCAGAGCCGGGCCACCGTGAAGCCGAAGGCGAGGCAGAGGACGCCGCCCACCGCGTCGAGCCAGAAGTGGTTGGCGGTGGCGACGATGACCACCAGTGTGGCCGCCGGGTAGAGGAGGCCGAGGACCCGCACCCACGGGACCGACGCCAGCGTGAAGATCGTCAGGCCGCACCACAGGGACCAGCCGATGTGCATGGACGGCATGGCGGCGTACTGGTTCGACATGTTCTTCAGGTCGCCGGAGGCCATCGAGCCCCACGTCTGGTGGATCATGACGGTGTCGATGAAGTGGCCGCCGTTCATCAGGCGTGGCGGTGCGAGCGGATACAGGTAGTAACCGACCAGGGCGACACCGGTGGTCGAGAAGAGCACGAGGCGGGTCGCGGCGTAGCGGCCGGGATGGCTGCGGAAGAGCCACACGAGCACACTGAGCGTCACCACGAAGTGCAGGGTCGCGTAGTAGTAGTTCATGCCGACGATGAGCCAAGTCACCGAGTTCACGGCGTGGTTGACGGACTCCTCGACGGCGATGCCGAGGTGGTGCTCGACCTTCCAGATCCAGTCGGCGTTGCGCAGCGCCTCGGACCGCTGCTCCGGGACCGCGTTGCGGACCAGTGAGTACGTCCAGTAACTCACGCCGATCAAAAGGATCTCGAACCAGAGCCGGGGTCGGCGCGGGGTGCGCGGCCGGCGCAGGAAACCCGGCCCGGTCCCGGCCGTGACGGTCTGCGGAACGGCCTCGTCGGGCCCTTCCTGCGTCGTCACGGTCGTCTCAGTCATAGGCACAGAGTCTGCCAGAAAAGGGATACCCCACCGATCATCCCCCGGTCGGGTCCGGGTCGCACGTCCTACACCCGGAAGACCCCTGAGACCTCCTACCAGCGCACTGCAGCAGGCCGTTTTCTCCGCCCTGGGAACGAGTTGTACGAGGCGTGCGCCTCAGTGGCGTCCGCGTTCCCCGGGAGCCGAGGCGGTCGAGCCGCGCACCACCAGTTCCGGCATGAACACGAACTCACTGTGGGGCGCGGGCGTCCCGCCGATCTCCTCCAGGAGGGTGCGGACCGCCGCCTGTCCCATCGCCGGGACCGGCTTGCGGATCGTGGTCAGCGGCGGGTCGGTGAAGGCGATCAGGGGGGAGTCGTCGAAGCCGACGACCGAGACGTCCTTGGGGACGTCCAGGCCGCGCTGCCGGGCCGCCCGTATCGCCCCCAGCGCCATCATGTCGCTGGCACACACCACGGCCGTACAGTCACGGTCCATGAGCGCGGCGGCCGCCGCCTGGCCGCCCTCCAGGGTGTAGAGGGAGTGCTGGACGAACTCCGTCTCGACGGCTTCCGTACCCAGACCCAGCTGGTCCTGCATGGTGCGGACGAAGCCCTCGATCTTGCGCTGCACGGGCACGAACCGCTTGGGGCCGAGCGCCAGCCCGATCCTCGTGTGCCCCAGCGACACCAGGTGCGTGACCGCGAGGGTCATCGCGGCGCGGTCGTCGGGGGAGATGAACGGCGCCTGCACCTTCGGCGAGAAGCCGTCCACCAGGACGAAGGGCACGCCCTGCGCGCGCAGCTGGTCGTAGCGCTGCATGTCGGCGGAGGTGTCCGCGTGCAAGCCGGAGACGAAGATGATGCCGGCCACGCCCCGGTCGACGAGCATCTCCGTCAGCTCGTCCTCCGTGGAACCGCCCGGCGTCTGGGTGGCGAGCACCGGCGTGTAGCCCTGCCGGGTCAGCGCCTGGCCGATGACCTGGGCCAGCGCCGGGAATATCGGGTTCTCGAGTTCCGGGGTTATGAGGCCCACCAGGCCCTCGCTGCGCTGCCGCAGCCGCACCGGGCGTTCGTAGCCCAGCACGTCGAGGGCGGCCAGTACGGACTGACGGGTGGTGGCGGCGACACCCGGCTTCCCGTTGAGGACGCGGCTGACGGTCGCTTCGCTCACCCCCGCCTGAGCAGCGATGTCGGCTAGCCGTGTGGTCACAGGGCTGGACTGTACCGGTCGGCCCTCACCCTGCACACCGATCGGACGCCGTGCCCGGCCGGTGGAACGGCCCGCAGGGGGTTGTTGCCTCATCGCGGTCCCTCGTGTTCGTCGTCGGCGCCCGGTTCCGCGACAGATGGTCCCGCGCGGTGGAAGCGTGTGGCAAGAGCTTGCAGAGTCTTGCACAACTCTCCCCATACCTGCTGGACAGCGGCAAAACCCGGTTCTCAGGGTCTCGCGGCGGTCGACACGAGGTTACGGCAGCATAACTCTCGACACGTCTTGCACTTTTTTGCTGCAAGCTCTTTCGGCGGCGCTTACATCGCTGTTACGTTCACGTCGCCCGGCGGCGGCAACGGAGCGGTCGGCAGTCGACAGGGGCGGCAGACGGGGCCGTCTTCTGTGAGCACACGGGCTTTCACCCTCAAGGAGAACTCATGCGGCGTGGCATAGCGGCCACCGCGTTGATGGCGTCTTTCGCCCTCGCGGCGACGGCCTGCGGCGGAAGTGACGGCGGCGACTCGGGCGACGGTCCGGTCACCATCACCTGGTGGGACACCTCCAACGCCACCAATGAGGCGCCGACGTACCAGGCCTTGATCAAGGAGTTCGAGGCCGCCAACAAGGACGTCAAGGTCAAGTACGTCAACGTGCCCTTCGACCAGGCGCAGAACAAGTTCGACACCGCCGCCGGTTCCAAGGGCGCCCCGGACATCCTGCGCTCCGAGGTCGGCTGGACCCCCGCCTTCGCGAAGAAGGGCTACTTCCTGCCGCTGGACGGCACCGAGGCCCTCGCGGACGAGAGCAAGTTCCAGCCCAATCTGATCGAGCAGGCCAAGTACGACGGCAAGACCTACGGCGTGCCGCTGGTCACCGACACCCTCGCGCTGGTCTACAACAAGGAGCTCTTCGAGAAGGCCGGTGTCGAGGCCCCGAAGACCTGGGACGACCTGAAGAAGGCCGCCGCCACGATCAAGGACAAGACCGGCGTCGACGGCTACTGGGGCTCCACCCAGGCCTACTACGCGCAGACGTTCCTCTACGGCGAGGGCACCGACACGGTCGACGCCGCCGCCAAGAAGGTCACCGTCAACTCGGCACCCGCCAAGAAGGGCTACGGCACCTGGCTGAGCCTGTTCGACGGCAAGGGCCTGCACAAGGCCGACACCACCGCCGACGCCTACGCCCACATCCAGGAGGCGTTCGTCAGCGGCAAGGTCGCCGCGATCATCCAGGGCCCGTGGGAGATCACCAACTTCTACAAGGGCACCGCCTTCAAGGACAAGAACAACCTCGGCATCGCCACCGTCCCGGCCGGCTCCACCGGCAAGGCGGGCGCCCCGACCGGCGGCCACAACCTCTCCGTGTACGCCGGCTCGGACTCCGCCCACCAGAAGGCGGCCCTGAAGTTCGTCAACTTCATGACCTCCCCGAAGTCCCAGGCGAGCATCGCGCTGAAGAACTCCACCCTGCCGACCCGCGACGACGCCTACACCGCTGAGGTCAAGGCCGACCCGGGCATCGCCGGCTTCCAGGGCGTCCTGCCCGCCGCCCAGCCGCGCCCGGCGCTGCCCGAGTACAGCTCCCTGTGGGGCCCGCTGGACACCGAGCTGCCGCAGGTCGCCGGGGGCAAGGAGTCCCTCGACAAGGGCCTCGGCAACGCGGAGACCGCGATCGCCAAGCTGGTCCCGGACTTCAGCAAGTGACCCCGAGTGGCCGCCGGATCCCCCGCGAACCGGGGGAGGGATCCGGCGGCCACCGGCCTGTGCCCAGGCCGTGCAGGCAGCCGAAGATCGTTGAGAAGGTGTCGAAGAAGGTGTCGAAGAAGGTGTCGATCCAATGACAGTCGCCATCGACCGCGCGACCGGCAGGCGCCGCGGTGACCGCGAGCCGAAGTCCGGGCTGGGCCGGCGCCTGAGGCACGGCTACCAGAAGCACTGGTACGCGTACGCGATGATCGCCCCGGTGGTGGTGGTCCTCGGCGTCCTCGTGCTGTACCCCCTGGCGTACGGCCTCTATCTCACGCTCACCGACGCCAACAGCCTCAACACCGCCCGCACGATCGGCGTCAACCACATCGATGCCACGTACAAGTTCATCGGCCTCGACAACTACGCCGACATCCTGTGGGGCGACACGGCCTACGACCGCTTCTGGTCGCACTTCATCTGGACGATCGTCTGGACCGCGCTCTGCGTCACCCTGCACTACACGATCGGCCTCGGCCTCGCCCTGCTGCTCAACCAGAAGCTGCGCGGCCGCACCTTCTACCGGCTGGTCCTGATCCTGCCGTGGGCCGTGCCGACCTTCGTGACCGTCTTCGGCTGGCGGTTCATGCTCGCCGACGGCGGCATCATCAACTCCTTCCTGGACACGCTCCACCTGCCGACACCGCTGTGGCTGGAGGACACCTTCTGGCAGCGGTTCTCCGCGATCATGGTCAACACCTGGTGCGGGGTGCCCTTCATGATGCTGTCGCTGCTCGGCGGCCTGCAGTCCATCGACACCTCGCTGTACGAGGCCTCCGAGATGGACGGCGCCAACGCCTGGCAGCGCTTCAAGTACGTCACCCTGCCGGGCCTGCGGTCCGTCAGCTCCACCGTCGTACTGCTCGGCATCATCTGGACCTTCAACCAGTTCGCGATCATCTTCCTGCTGTTCGGCAACACCGCCCCCGACGCCCAGATCCTCGTCACCTGGGCCTGGTACCTCGGCTTCGGACAGCAGCCGCGCGACTTCGCGCAGTCGGCGGCCTACGGCATCCTGCTGCTGGCCATCCTGATCGTCTTCACCTCCTTCTACCGCCGCTGGCTGAACCGCAATGACCAGCAGCTCGCGATCTGAGGCAGGAGTCACCATGAGTACGACCACCGTCGAGACCTCCGCCCCGGCGAAGAAGAAGGACTCCATGGCCACCTCGCCGCGGAAGGGGACCAGGCGCGGCGAGAGCACCCCCGCCGCCCGCCTCGTCTCCCACGGCATCCTGATCGTCGCGAGCCTGATCGCGCTCTTCCCGGTCGCCTGGCTGGTGTTCCTGTCCCTCGGCCCCGACAAGGACGACTACCTGCATCCCGGGCGCATCTGGGGCAAGATGACGTTCGACAACTACACGTTCGTGCTTCAGGAGACGAAGTTCTTCGACTGGCTGCAGACCACGATGATCGTCACCCTGGGCACCACGCTCATAGGTGTCGTCATCTCCGCCACCACCGGCTACGCGGTCTCGCGCATGCGTTTCCCGGGTTACCGGAAGTTCATGTGGGTGCTGCTGGTCACGCAGATGTTCCCGGTGGCCGTACTCATGGTGCCGATGTACCAGATCCTTTCGGAACTGCAGCTCATCGACAGCTACCTTGGTCTCATCCTGGTGTACTGCACGACCACGGTCCCGTACTGCGCATGGTTGATGAAGGGCTACTTCGACACCATCCCGTTCGAGATCGACGAGGCGGGACGGGTCGACGGGCTGACCCCCTTCGGCACGTTCGCGCGACTGATCCTTCCGCTCGCCAAGCCGGGCCTGGCGGTCGCCGCCTTCTACAGCTTCCTCACCGCCTTCGGCGAGGTCGCGTTCGCCGCGACGTTCATGCTGTCCGACACGAAATACACCTTCGCCGTCGGTCTGCAGACCTTCGTCAGCGAGCACGACGCGCAGCGCAATCTCATGGCCGCCACCGCGGTGCTGATTGCCATACCCGTCTCCGCGTTCTTCTACTTCGTGCAGAAGAACCTGGTGACCGGCCTGACCGCGGGCGGCACGAAGGGCTAGCCCCTTCCGTCTCGACTCCCGCGCGCCTGGGCGCGCGGGTGGCGGCCGCGGTGTCCATCCGACCCCGCAGGCACCGCGGCCGCCTCACATCCGGGACCCGACGAACTCCGGGCCGTCCGTAAACCGCGCAAAACCTGCGCGCGCCACAATCAGCAGAGCCTCCTGACAGAACCCGTGACCCGTAACCTCCCCCACTCTCGAACGCGCTCGAGCGGGGGGACCCCCACCGCATCAAGGACGCCATGAGCCAGCACTCCGCCGACCCGGCCCCGACCCCCTTTTCTGAAGCGGCTGTCGCCACCGTCGTCAAGCGCCGCGACTGGTGGCGCGACGCGGTGATCTACCAGGTCTATCCGCGCAGCTTCGCCGACAGCAACGGCGACGGCATGGGCGACCTGGAGGGCATCCGCACCCGCCTGCCGTACCTGCGCGACCTCGGCGTGGACGCCGTGTGGCTCAGCCCCTTCTACGCCTCCCCGCAGGCCGACGCCGGTTACGACGTCGCCGACTACCGGGCCGTGGACCCCATGTTCGGCAACCTCCTCGACGCCGACGCCCTGATCCGCGACGCCCGCGAGCTGGGCCTGCGGATCATCGTCGACCTGGTTCCCAACCACTCCTCCGACCAGCACGAGTGGTTCAAGCGGGCGGTGGCGGAAGGCCCGGGCTCGCCGCTGCGGGACCGCTACCACTTCCGGCCCGGCAAGGGCGACGACGGCGAGCTCCCGCCGAACGACTGGGAGTCGATCTTCGGCGGCCCGGCGTGGACACGCATCACCGAACCGGACGGCACCCCCGGTGAGTGGTACCTGCACCTCTTCGCCCCCGAGCAGCCCGACTTCAACTGGGAACACCCGGCCGTCGGCGACGAGTTCCGCTCCATCCTCCGCTTCTGGCTCGACATGGGCGTCGACGGCTTCCGCATCGACGTGGCGCACGGCCTGGTGAAGGCGGAGGGCCTGCCCGACCTCGGATCCCACGGTCAGCTCAAGCTGCTGGGCAACGATGTCATGCCGTTCTTCGACCAGGACGGCGTGCACGCCATCTACCGCCAGTGGCGCACGATTCTCGACGAGTACGCGGGAAATGAGAATGGGCCCGAAGGGCCTTCCTCGGAAGGGCGGGGGCGGGAGACGGGCGGGCGGATCTTCGTCGCCGAGGCCTGGACGCCGACCATCGAGCGCACCGCGAACTACGTCCGCCCGGACGAGCTGCACCAGGCCTTCAACTTCCAGTACCTGAGCACGGAGTGGGACGCGGGCGAGCTGCGCGCGGTCATCGACCGCACCCTGGAGGCGATGCGCCCGGTGGGCGCCCCCGCCACCTGGGTCCTCTCCAACCACGACGTCACCCGCCACGCCACCCGCTTCGCCAACCCGCCCGGCCTCGGCACCCAGATCCGCACGGCGGGCGACCGTGAACTCGGTCTGCGCCGGGCGAGGGCCGCGACCCTCCTCATGCTGGCGCTGCCCGGATCGGCGTACGTCTACCAGGGCGAGGAACTCGGCCTCCCGGACGTCGTCGACCTGGCCGACGAGGTGCGCCAGGACCCCGCCTACTTCCGGGGCGCGGGCCAGGACGGCTTCCGTGACGGCTGCCGGGTGCCGATCCCGTGGACGCGTGAGGGATCGTCGTACGGCTTCGGCGCGGGCGGCAGCTTGCTCCCACAGCCCGAGGGCTGGGGCGAGCTGAGCGTCGAGTCCCAGACCGGTGTCCCCGGCTCCACCCTGGAGCTCTACCGCTCCGCGATCGCCGTCCGCCGTGAACAGCCCGACCTCGGCGCGGGCGACTGTGTGGAGTGGCTGAAGGCACCCGAAGGCGTCCTCGCCTTCCGGCGCGGCGAGTTCGTGTGCGTCGCCAACACCGGCACCGGGTCGGTGACCATCCCGGCGTACGGCCGTCTGCTCCTCGCCAGTGGCGAGATCGCCGAGACGGACGGCGAGGCGAAGCTGCCGGCGGACACGACGGTGTGGTGGACGGCCAACTGACCGTCCCCGCAAGAAGTTTCCGGAATTTCAGAGGTCCGCCTTCCGCTTCGGGAGGCGGGCCTCTACGATCTGCGGCACCGCACGGCTTTGCAAGCTTTCAGCAAGAACCTTCAACGGAGAAGGAACCCCACATGGCCAGAAGAGCTCTAGCCGGAGCATGCGCTCTCGTGGCGGCCGCCGCAGCCGCCGTCGTCGCCCCCGCCGGCACCGCGCAGGCGGCGCCACCCGGCACCAAGGACGTCACCGCCGTCCTCTTCGAGTGGAACTTCGCCTCGGTCGCCAAGGAGTGCACCAACCGGCTCGGCCCGGCCGGGTACGGCTACGTCCAGGTCTCCCCGCCCGCCGAGCACATACAGGGCTCGCAGTGGTGGACGTCGTACCAGCCGGTCAGCTACCGGATCGCCGGCCGGCTCGGTGACGCCACCGCCTTCAAGAGCATGGTCGACACGTGTCATGGGGCCGGAGTGAAGGTCGTCGTCGACGCCGTGGTCAACCACATGTCCGCGGGCAGCGGCACCGGCACCGGCGGTTCGTCGTACACGAAGTACACCTACCCCGGCCTGTACTCCTCGTACGACTTCGACGACTGCACGGCCAGGATCACCGACTACACCAACCGCGCCAACGTCCAGAACTGTGAACTCGTCGGCCTCGCCGACCTGGACACGGGGGAGGAGTACGTCCGCTCGGCGATCGCCGGCTACCTGAACTCCCTGCTCGCCCACGGCGTCGACGGCTTCCGCATCGACGCGGCCAAGCACATCCCGGCGGCCGACCTGGCGAACATCAAATCCCGGCTGACGAACACGTCCGTGTACTGGAAGCAGGAAGTCATCCACGGCAGCGGGGAGGCGGTCCAGCCGACCGAGTACACCGGCAACGGCGACGTCCAGGAGTTCCGCTACGCCTACGACCTCAAGCGCGTATTCAACAACGAGAACCTCGCCTACCTGAAGAACTACGGCGAGGGTTGGGGCTACCTGAACAGCTCGGTCTCCGGCGTCTTCGTCGACAACCACGACACCGAGCGCAACGGCAGCACCCTGAACTACAAGGACGGCGCCACCTACACACTGGCCAACGTCTTCATGCTCGCCCACCCCTACGGCGCCCCGGACATCAACTCCGGCTACGAGTGGTCCGACACGGACGCCGGTCCGCCCGACGGCGGTTCGGTCGGCGCCTGTTGGCAGAACGGCTGGAAGTGCCAGCACGCCTGGCCGGAGATCAAGTCGATGGTCGCCTTCCGCAACGCCGTGCGCGGCGAGTCCGTGGGCAACTGGTGGGACAACGGCGCCGACGCCATCGCCTTCGGCCGGGGCGCCAAGGGCTATGTCGCCATCAACCACGAGTCGGGCAGCCTGAGCCGCACCTACCAGACCTCACTGCCCGCGGGGACGTACTGCGACGTGCAGAACAACACGACGGTGACGGTGAGTTCGAGCGGTCAGTTCACCGCGACGCTGGGCGCCGGCACGGCTCTGGCGATCTACGCGGGTAAGTCGAGCTGCTGACCCGGACCGACTCCCGCTGCTGAAAGTTCTTTCCAGAGGTTTCAGGACTCTTGCTGTAAGCCTTTCTTCGGCGATACGGTCGCGCGGGGTCGGACCCAAGTAAGCCGTCATCGCAAGGAGTCCAGTCCGTGATACCGAGATGGTCGGCGCCGCCGAGGCGCCGTACTGCCCATGCCGGCCGGGTCGCTGCGGTCACCGTGACCGCGTTGGCCGCAGCGCTCGTCCAGCCCCTGGCCGCCCGAGCGGACACCCCGCCCCCACCGCCGTCCGACGCGAGGCTCGCCGCCGAGCCCGCCCGGCACGACGCCACCCGTGAGCAGTTCTACTTCGTCCTGCCGGACCGCTTCGCCAACGGCGACACCGGCAACGACCGGGGCGGCCTGACCGGTTCGCGCCTGAGCACCGGCTACGACCCCACCGACAAGGGCTTCTACCAGGGCGGCGACCTCAAGGGCCTGGCCAAGAGGCTCGACTACATCAAGGGCCTCGGCACCACCGCCATCTGGATGGCCCCCATCTTCAAGAACCGGCCCGTGCAGGGCGAGGGCGCCGACGCCTCGGCCGGCTACCACGGCTACTGGATCACCGACTTCACCCAGGTCGACCCGCACTTCGGCACCAACAAGGACCTGGAGACCCTCATCTCCAAGGCCCACGCCAAGGGCATGAAGGTCTTCTTCGACGTCATCACCAACCACACCGCCGACGTCGTCGACTACGAGGAGAAGTCCTACGACTACCTCTCCAAGGGCGCGTTCCCGTACCTGACCAAGGACGGCGAACCCTTCGACGACGTGGACCACGCGGACGGCACCGAGGACTTCCCCTCGGTCGACACCGACTCGTTCCCGCGCACGCCCGTCGTGTCCGCCGCCAAGAAGGTGCCCTCCTGGCTCGACGACCCGACGATGTACCACAACCGCGGCGACTCGACCTACGCCGGCGAGTCGACCACGTACGGCGACTTCTCCGGCCTCGACGACCTGTGGACCGAGCGTCCCGAGGTCGTCAGCGGGATGGAGAAGATCTACCGGCGCTGGGTGCGGGACTTCGACATCGACGGCTTCCGGATCGACACCGTCAAGCACGTCAACATGGAGTTCTGGACCCAGTGGGCGACTGCCCTGGACGCCTACGCGGCCAAGCAGGGCCGGGACGACTTCTTCATGTTCGGCGAGGTGTACTCCGCCGACACGTCGATCACGTCGCCGTACGTCACCCAGGGCCGCCTCGACGCCACGCTCGACTTCCCCTTCCAGGAGGCGGCCCGCCAGTACGCCTCCCAGGGCGGCAGCGCGCGAAAGCTCGCGTCGGTCTTCGCCGACGACTACAAGTACACGACCGACAAGGCCAACGCGTACGAGCAGGTCACCTTCCTCGGCAACCACGACATGGGCCGCGTCGGGCACTTCCTGAACCAGGACAACCCGAAGGCGACGGACGCCGAGCTTCTCGCCAAGGACCGGCTCGCCAACGAGCTGATGTTCCTCAGCCGCGGCAACCCCGTCGTCTACTACGGCGACGAGCAGGGCTTCACCGGCGCCGGCGGCGACAAGGACGCCCGCCAGACGATGTTCGCGTCCCGGACCGCCGACTACCTCGACGACGACGAGATCGGCACCGACCGCACCCACGCGAGCGACGCCTACGACACCAGCGCGCCGCTGTACCGCCGGATCGCCGAACTCGCCGCGCTCCGCAAGGCCAACCCGGCGCTGACGGACGGCGTCCAGATCGAGCGCTACGCGGCCGACGGTTCCGGTGTCTACGCCTTCACCCGCACCGACACCAGGACGGGCACCGAGTACGTCGTCGCCTTCAACAACGCGGGCGAGGCGAAGACGGCGACCTTCGCGACCGGCTCGCCGGACATGGCGTACACGGGGATCTACGGGACTTCCGCACCGGCGACCTCCGACGCCGGCAAGAAGCTCACCGTGACCGTCCCGGCCGGCTCGGCGATCGTCCTCAAGGCGGCCGGCAAGCCCGCCAAGCCCGCCACCAAGCCCACGATCACCCTCGAGGCCCCGGCCACCGGCGCCACCGGCACCGTCGAGCTGAGTGCCGACGTGGACGGCGGTCAGCTCAACCGGGTGGTCTTCGCCGCCCAGGTCGGCAACGGAAAGTGGCAGACCCTCGGCTCCGCCGACCACGCCCCCTACAAGGTCACCCAGACCATCGCCAAGGCCGTACCGGCCGGAACCGTCCTGCGCTACAAGGCGGTGGTCATCGACTCGGCCGGCCGCACGGCGAGCGCCGGCGCCGACAGCGTCACCGGCACCCCGCCCGCCAAGGAGGTCCCCTCCGCCTCCTCGCGCGACCACGCGGTCGTCCACTACAAGCGCACCGACGGCGACTACGACGACTGGGGCCTGTACGCCTGGGGCGACCTCGCCGACGGCGAGTCGACCGACTGGCCCGACAGCCACCCGTTCGTCGGCCGGGACGCGTACGGCGCCTTCGCCTACGTCAAGCTGAAGCCCGGCGCCTCGAACGTCGGCTTCCTCGTCATCGACAAGGACGGCACCAAGGACGTCTCCGCCGACCGCACCATCGACGTCACCAAGACCGGCGAGATCTGGATCGAGCAGGGCAAGGAGGCCGTACAGACGCAACGGCCCGACTACCCGGCCCAGGACAGGTCGAAGGCCGTGCTGCACTACCACCGCGCCGACGGGAACCACGACGGCTGGGGCCTGCACGTCTGGACGGGCGCCGCGAACCCCACCGACTGGTCCAACCCCCTGAAGCCGGTGAAGACCGACAGCTACGGCGCGGTCTTCGAGGTACCGCTCACCGAGGGTGCCACCAGCCTCAGCTACATCATCCACAAGGGCGACGAGAAGGACCTGCCCACCGACCAGTCCCTGGACCTCACGGCGAACGGCCACGAGGTGTGGCTGCTGAACGGCCAGGAGAAGTACCTGCTCCCGCAGCCGGCCGGCTCCGCCGCCGCGCTCGACCCGACCACCTCCAAGGCGATCTGGATCGACCGGAACACGGTCGCCTGGAACGGCTCCGAGGCGGCCGCCTCCACACAGCTGCTGTACTCCCGCGACGGCTCGATCTCCGTCGACAACGGCACCCTGACGGGGGAGGCCAAGTGGCTCCGCCTCTCCAGGAGCGCCCTCACCGACGCCCAGAAGGCCGAGTTCCCGCACCTGAAGGACTACACCGCCTGGTCCGTCGACCCCCGCGACCGTGACCGGGTGCGCGAGTCCCTCCGCGGCCAGGTCGTCGCCTCCCAGCGTGCGGCGAACGGCGCCGTACTGGCCGCGACGGGCGTCCAGACCGCCGGCGTGCTCGACGACCTGTACCCCGCGGCGACGAAGGCGGAGCTCGGTCCGACGTTCCACGACGGCCGTCCCACGCTGGCCGTCTGGGCACCGACCGCGCAGAAGATCGCCTTGGAACTGGACGGCTCCACCGTCGCCATGAAGCGGAACGCCGGCACCGGCGTCTGGTCCGTCACCGGCCCCAAGTCCTGGAAGAACAAGCCCTACCGGTATGTCGTGACGGTCTGGGCGCCCAGTGTCCGCAAGGTCGTCACCAACAAGGTCACCGACCCCTACTCCCTCGCCCTGACCACCGACTCCCGGCGCAGTCTGCTCGTCGACCTCGACGACACATCCCTCGCCCCCGAGGGCTGGTCCTCGCTGGCCAAGCCCAAGGCCGTCGCTCTCAAGGACGCCCAGATCCAGGAACTGCACATCCGCGACTTCTCGGTGGCGGACAACACGGCCGACCACCCCGGCACCTACCTCGCCTTCACCGACAAGGACAGCGACGGCTCGCGGCACCTGCGCGAGCTGGCGAAGGCCGGGACGTCGTACGTCCATCTCCTCCCGGCGTTCGACATCGCCACCATCCCAGAGAAGAAGTCCGACCAGGCGTCCGTCGGCTGCGACCTGGCCTCCTACCCGGCCGACTCGGACAAGCAGCAGGAATGCGTCTCCGCGGTCGCCGCGAAGGACGCCTACAACTGGGGCTACGACCCCTACCACTACACGGTCCCCGAGGGCTCGTACGCGACGGACGCCGACGGCACCGCCCGTACCGTCGAGTTCCGCGAGATGGTCAAGGCGCTGAACGAGGACGGTCTCCGGGTCGTCATGGACGTCGTCTACAACCACACGGCCGCCAGTGGCCAGGCGGACACCAGCGTCCTCGACCGGATCGTGCCCGGCTACTACCAGCGGCTGCTCGCCGACGGCTCCGTCGCGAGCAGCACGTGCTGCGCCAACACGGCCACCGAGAACGCCATGATGGGCAAGCTGGTCGTCGACTCGATCGTCACCTGGGCCAAGGAGTACAAGGTCGACGGCTTCCGCTTCGACCTCATGGGTCACCACCCGAAGGCCAACATCCTGGCGGTGCGCAAGGCCCTCGACGCGCTGACCCCGGCCAAGGACGGCGTCGACGGCAAGAAGATCATCCTGTACGGCGAGGGCTGGAACTTCGGCGAGGTCGCCGACGACGCCCGCTTCGTGCAGGCCACGCAGCAGAACATGGCCGGAACCGGCGTCGCCACCTTCTCCGACCGGGCGCGTGACGCCGTACGCGGCGGCGGCCCCTTCGACGAGGACCCCGGCGTCCAGGGCTTCGGGTCCGGCCTGTACACCGACCCCAACTCCTCCAAGAAAAACGGCACTTCGGCCGAGCAGAAGGCCCGCCTCCTGCACTACCAGGACCTGATCAAGGTGGGGCTCTCCGGCAACCTCCAGACGTTCGCCTTCACCGGCACCGACGGCAAGAAGGTCACCGGGGCCGAGGTCGACTACAACGGCGCCCCCGCCGGCTACGCGGACGCGCCCGGCGACGCCCTCGCGTACGCCGACGCGCACGACAACGAGACGCTCTTCGACGCGCTCGCCTTCAAGCTGCCGGCGGGTACGTCCGCGTCCGACCGCGCCCGGATGCAGGTCCTCGCCATGGCGACGGCCACCCTCTCGCAGGGCCCCGCCCTCTCCCAGGCGGGCACCGACCTGCTGCGCTCCAAGTCCCTGGACCGCAACTCCTACGACAGCGGCGACTGGTTCAACGCCGTCCACTGGGACTGCCGGGACGGCAACGGCTTCGGGCGCGGACTGCCGATGGCCGCCGACAACGCCTCCAAGTGGCCGTACGCCAAGCCCCTGTTGGGCGCGGTCGGCGTCGGCTGCCCGCAGATCGAGGGCGCCTCGGCGGCGTACCGGGATCTGCTGAAGATCCGTACGACGGAGAAGGACTTCTCCCTCGCCACGGCCGGCCAGGTGCAGTCGAGGCTCTCCTTCCCGCTGTCCGGGAAGGACGAGACACCGGGCGTGATCACCATGATGCTCGGTGACCTGGTCGTCGTGTTCAACGCGACGCCCGACACCCAGGAGCAGCGGATCGACGCGCTTGCCGGAAGCGGTCACCGGCTGCACCCGGTGCAGGCGTCGGGCGCGGACCCTATCGTCAAGACTTCGGCCTACGCGCAGGTATCGGGCACCTTCACCGTTCCTGGGCGGACTGTGGCGGTATTCTCCCCGGCCTCCTGACAAGGGCATTACCTTGGTGGGGCGGACCCGATTCCCGGGTCCGTCCCACCTGTGTGTCCAAGGACCGGACTGGGACTGGCAGATGGATGTCAACGGCAAGCGGACAGACACGACGGTGCTGGTCGTGGACGACGTGGCGGCCAGCCGGTACGCCATGGGCGCCATGCTGCGCCGCGCCGGGCATCGGGTCGTCCCGGTCGCCTCCGGCTCCGAGGCGCTCGTGGAACTCGACGTACGCATGCGCAAGGGAACCCTTCCGGACGTCGCCCTCGTCGACGTGCACCTGCCGGACATGAGCGGCTTCGAACTGTGCCGCCGGATCAAGGACCGGCCGCAGATGGCCGGCCTGCCCGTCGTGCACTTCTCGGCCTCCGCCGTGGACCCGGGCGACCGCTGCCAGGGGCTGGACGCGGGCGGCGAGGCGTATCTGACGGTGCCCGCCGAGCCCGCGGAGATCGACGCCGTGGTCCGGGCCGCGGTGCGTACGGCACGGCTGCGGGCCGACTACCAGGCGCTGGCACGGCGGCTGACGCTGCTGTCGGAGACCATCGTCACCGTCCAGGCGGCGCGCTCCCTGCAGGAACTCGCCGACGCGGCCGCCGAGGGCACCGCGCGGCTCACCGGCACTCCCGCCGCCGTCTTCGTCCTCGGCCCGGACGACGTGCTGCTGCGCGGCATCTCCCGGGACCGCACCTCGATCGCGCTGCCGGACGCGGGCGCCGACCGGACCGTGGCCGGGCTGCTCCGGCGGCTCACTCGCGGGCAGGCCGGAGTGCAGATCACCACGGTGTCCGCGCCGCTGTGGCCCGCCGGGTTCTTCCGGCCCGGCGTGCAGCACGACGCCCGCCTGGTGCTGATCCTCACCCAGGACGGCAACTCCGCGGTATGCCTGGCCACTCCCACCCGCGGGATGCGCCCGGTGGACCCGGACACCGAAGCCCTCGTGGCCCGGCTCGCCCAGGCCACCGCGCTCGCCGCCGAGCCGCTGCTGATGTACCAGGTCGAGCGGCACGTCGCCCTCACCCTCCAGCACAGCTTCCTGCCCCAGCCGCACCGGCTGCCGGAGCTGCCGGGCATCGACGTCGTGGTCCGCTACGTGCCCGCGTCCCGGGAGACCGAGATCGGCGGCGACTTCTACGCCGCGCTGCGCACCCGCGAGGGCGTGCTCACCGCGGTGGGCGACGTCGTCGGGCACTCGCTGGAGGCGGCGACGGTCATGGTCGAGATCCGGCACGCGCTGCGCGCCTACTGCGTCGACGAGAGCGACCCGGCCGTCCTCGCCGAGCGGCTGGACCGGATGCTCCAGCACTACCACGACGACGTCACGACCACCGTGTGCCTGGCCCTGATCGACCCCGCCACCGGGCGCACCCGCATCGCCAACGCGGGGCACATCCCGCCGCTGATCATCCGGAACACCGGCAGCGCCGACTACACCAAGGCCGCCGGTCCGCTGCTCGGCCTGGGCCTGCCCCACCCGGCTCCCACCGAGCTGTTCCTCGAACCCACCGACCGGCTCCTCATGGTCACCGACGGCCTGATCGAGACCCGGGGCACGGACCTGGCGGTGTCGATGGAGCACCTCCGCGCTGCGGCCACTGGCGCCCTGCCCGGCCTGGACGCCCTGTGCGACACGCTCCTGGCCTGCTTCGGCCACGACCGTGAGGACGACATCGCCATGCTGGCGCTGCAACTGAAGAACTAAGGTGACTCCTGTCGCCCTAGAACAGGAGTGCCCATGCCGCAGATCACCGTCGACTACTCCGCCGTGATGGCGCCCGCCTTCGACCGGACCGGTTTCGCCGAGGCGCTGCACTCGGCGACGGTCGAGATCGCCGCGGCGAAGCCGGAGGCGTGCAAGACGCAGTTCCGTCGCAGCGAGTACACGCTGGTCGGCTTCGAGGAGGGGCACGCGGTCGTCCACGTCACGATCGGCCTGCTCGCCGGACGCACCGACGAGACCAAGGCGCGACTGACCGAGACCGTCGTGGCACTGCTGCACAAGCATGTGAAGGACGACGGCTTCGCCCTGCACGCCACCGCCGAGGTCCGCGACCTGGACCCCTCGTACCGCAAGCTGGAACGCTAGGGGGACTCAGGAGGCCAGTGTGGTCAGCCGGGTGGCCAGGTCGGTGAACGGCCCGTCGGCCGGCTCGTCCCGGAACATGTGCCGCATCAGCGCGGCCATCTCCTCGTCGTATGCGGCGCTCACGGCGGCCAGCGCGGCGAAGTCGTGCACGAGCTGCACCTCCAGCTCGCCGCGCGGGATGCGCCGGCCGTCCAGCCAGATCAGCGCGGTCGACTCGGCGAGCGAGATCCAGGAGCGGATGACCAGCTCCAGTCGCGCGGGTGGGTTCTCCACCCGCAGATGCGAAACGATCTGGTCATACGCGGCCTGCCGCACGGAGTCGATGAGCGCGTTCGTCGCCGACGAGCCGACGGCCGGGCCGCCGCGCATCAACGCCGAGAAACCCGGCCCGTGATCGTCGACGAAGTCGAAGAACCGGCGCATCACCCGCAGCAGCCGGGCCCCCAGCGGACCATCCCGCGGTTCGACGAACCGGCTCGCCAGATCCTCCGACGCACGCTTCAACGCCGCCTCGTACAGGCTGAGTTTGCCGGGGAAGTAGTGGTAGACCAGCGGGCGCGAGATGCCGGCGGCCGCCGCTATCTCGTCGATGGAGACCTCGTCGGGCGAACGACGGCTGAACAGTTCGAGGGCGACGCCGATCAACTGCTGCCGCCGCTCCTCGACACCCATTCTGCGGCGTACCCCGATAGTCATACGAACACCTTACCGATCGGATCCGGCCCCGAACGGACCGGACGGGCCAGCGGTGTTCACATATCCGCCACAAAACGATCACTTCGAGCAGGTGCAGCGCGTGGGTCTCCGCTAGCGCAGAGCGCCGATCGACCGTCCGCTGTCCAGCTTCCCCGTCAGGCCGGCCTGGGACCCCTGCTTCGTCCTCACGGCCAGCAGGTTGTCCTGGGCGGACCCGCGGACGCCGCCCGTCGTCGTGATCGACGCGGTGTCACGGCTGCCCGCCGCCAGCAGGTACCAGGAGCCCGCCTCCGACTTCCACAGCACCCCGGCCAGCACATGGGGGTCGCGCGGGCCGCAGGCCGGTACGTTCTCGGCCTTCGCCGCCACCGCCCCGTACGGTCCGCCCGGCGTGCGGAACTGCGCCAGTACGCGTGTGCCGCCGCCCCGCCAGGTCTCGGCGCGGGTGCACACCCACGAGGCCGAGCCGCTCGCGTCGGGCAGCGGCTGGGTGGCGTACGCCCAGGCATTCACGGACCGCACGCCCTGTGAGCGCACGGCGCCCAGGGAGCAGGCGAAGGGTGCCCAGGTGCGCAGCGCCGCCGCGCCGGACGCGTCGTGTGTCGAGCCCGGACGCCCGGTGGTGAGGCGGGCCGGGACCAGTTCGCCGAGGTCGGTCGACAGGCGGGTACGGGAGCCGTCCGTCAGCTGGAGCACGTTCCACGAGGTGCACGCGCCGGTCTGCTGGGCGGAGCCGACCAGCGGCGAGGTGACGCCGTCGGTCACCGTCAGCTTCATCGCACGGGCGCCCGGCTTCCGCAGGTCGCGCCCGGCGGCCTTCTTCACCCAAGGGGCGGTCAGATAGCGGACGTTGCCGTCGGCCCGGCCCAGCACCACCGCGTTCGCCTCGGCACGGGTCGCGCCGTCGACCCGCGCGAAGTCGAGGGCGGCGCCCTTCGTGGTGTCCTTCGGCTCGGCGTACCGGGCGATGCGCAGACCGTCGTGGAGGATCACCACGCGCGCGTTGTCGACGTTCCCGGCGTACAGCAGTTGCGGCGGGCCGGCCGGGCCGCCCGACGGGGTGCCCGGGGTGGCGGAGAGCTGGACGCTCTCGCCGGGGCGGGCCCAGACGGCGAGAGCGCGACGCAACAGCGCCTTGTCGTCGGTGAGGTCGCCGCGGGCGGGCCACACGGAGAAGTCGGTGCGCGCGGCGGACCGCCACGCGGTGGCCGCGACCTTGGTCAACCGGGCAGGGTCGAGGGCCGCCTGGGCCGCCGCATTCTGCGAGTACGGCGGGGCCGCGGCGCCGTCGGGGGCCCAGCCGTCGCCGGGCAGGCCGAGCAGCGCCCCGCACACGGCGACGGCCGCCACGGCGGCGAGCGCGGCCTTCGTGTGCCGGCGGCGCCGCATCAGGTCGGTGGGCCGCGCCTGCAGCGAACAGGGGTCGAACTCGGGGGAGTCGAGCAGCGCGTACTGCGCGGCGACCTCGTCGGCCTCGCTCAGCGCGCTGTCCACCTCGTCGACGCCCGCGGCCGTCAGCACCTCGCGTACGGCGCCGTCCGGGAGCTTCTCCAGGCCGCGCAGCACGTACGCGGCGCGGGCCGGTCCGGACAGGGCGGACAGCCGTTGGTCCAGGGCGAGTTCGTCGGCGCCGCCCGAGCGCGGGAAGAGGCGCAGGCCCCACACCTGGGGAAGCAGCGGCGGCAGCTGCGAACGCTTGGGCCACGCCCTGAGCGTCAGCGGCAGACCCGCCTCCAGGGCCGTACGCAGCACCTGGAGCCGGACGAAGGCGTAGCCGGGGTCGCCCTCCCGGCCCGCCGACCGGTCGGAGATCACCGGCGCGGGTGTCCGCCCCCGGGGCAGGGCGCGCTGGGTGAGTGCGTGCGCGGTCAGGACACGCCGGTTGCGGCCGAGGCCCGGCGGCAGCACCAGATAGGCGAGGCGGACGAGCCGGGGGTAGTGCTCGACGAGCGCTGCCTCGGCCTGCTCGACGTCGACGAGCGGGTCGGACGACGAGGAAGCGGCGGCGGAGCCGGAGCCGGGTGCGGGGCGCGGGGCGACATCCTGTGACTGCACGTTCAGCAGAACGAGCGAATCGGTGGTTGGTCACCGGCACCCCGGGTGACTCAATCCTCCGGATGGACCAGGGCCCGCGCGTAGTTCGCCATCGACCGCTGGTAACGCGGCAGATGGGGTGCGAGGGCGCCCAGGACGAGGGAGAGGCCCTCGCGGTCACGGCCGAGACTCGACAGACACAGGGCGAGCGTCGCGCGTACCGCGTCGTCCAGCTCGTCAGAGGGGCCGTCCAGTTCGGGCGTCAGCAGCTTGACGGCCTCCTCCGCCCGCCCGGTGTTCCGCAGGGAACTGGACAGCTGGATCTTGGCGCGCCGCCCCTTGTAGCCGTCGAGACCGCGCGCGAGCGCCTCCAGGTACAGCGGAACGGCCTTGTCCGAGTGACCTGTGGAGTCCCAGGCGCAGGCCTGCTCGAAGGGGCCGAGCGGGCTGTCCGCCGGGAGCTCGGCGACGAGGGCGTCGATCACCGCGCGGAAGTCGGCGTCCGCAGCGGAGCTGCTGATCGATGCGGTCTCTTCCGCGTAGTCGTCGAAGGTGGCCCACGCGGCGGTCACGCGATCTTCCCAGTCCTGGTTCACCGGGACACTTTCGCACGGGTGTGCCGCTAGGGGCACTCGATTTGAGCGCTGCGTGCTCCCGAGCCGTATCGAAGGGGACGGGCCCCTCGCCGGGGCCGGCTGAGGCATGGTCTGATGCATGCGACCGGAGGAACAGATGAGGGTGACCCGACCGAAGCTCGCGCTGACCGGCGCGGCGCTGGTGCTTGCGCTGACGGGCTGCGGATCCGGCGGCGAGAAGGCGGCCGCGGTGCCGGAGACGGCGACCGGCAGCCTGGAGCACCTGGCCGCCGAGGCGAAGTGCGATCCGAACATGCAGACGGACGCGGACACGATCCGCCAGGCCATCTGCAAGAACCCCGACGGCAAGTTCGTCCTCGCCACGTTCTCCACCGACCGCGGTCAGGCTGAGTGGCTGACCGGGGCGAAGGACTACGGCGGCTACTACCTCGTCGGACGCAAGTGGGTCGCTGTCGGCGAGGAGAAGACCGTCGCGGCGCTGCGCGGCCGGCTCGGCGGGACCATGGAGGAGGGGTCCGCGCACATGAACCCCGGTGGCAGTCACAACAGTCACACCAGCTGACCGCGCGGGTTCGGGGGCAGCCGAAAGCCGGCGGTGGGAGATCCCACCGCCGGCTTCCTGTTTGGTCAGTGCCGGATTGCTAGCAGGTCACTGGCAGTCCTGACCGCTGTTGATGCATTCGACCATCTGGTTCATCACGCCCTCGTCGAAGAAGTTGATGAAGTCGTTGTGGTCGGTGATCGGCTTGTGCAGCTGGTCCGGGAAGGAGTCGACCGCGAACGGGTTCACGACCTGTCCGTTCTCGATCTGCGGGGCCGGAACGTCGTAGACCAGACGGACCTGGAGCTGGGGGATGGCCTGGAAACCGTTGGAGCAGGTGCCGTCCGCCTCGACGAAGTCCACGTGGGTGCGGTGGTTGGCACTGTCGATGTTCTGGCCGTCCCAGCAGCTCTGGAAGAAGGACGTCCGTACCACCGAGCTGCCCTCGGGGCAGATCGGGTACTTGTCCGTCAGCTGTCGGTCCTCGAAGCCGGTGCAGCTCCAGTTCGTGTTGGCGTTGTTGAGGCCGTTCACGAACGACTTGGCGTCACCGGTGATGATGCGCAGGGCCGTCGGCATCGCTACGACATCGCTCGTCTTGTTGCCGACGAACTTCAGCTGCGCCTCGCTGGCCTGCTGGATCGTGCCGACGTTGCCGTCCTGACCGCCACCGGCGGCGTTCGCGTCGATGTCGTCCTGACCGTCCTGCACACGCAGCACCGGCCAGAAGTACGACGACTTGTCGCCCTGGTTCTGGCAGGTGGTCTCGGCCGCCGCCAGGTCCTCGTCGCTCGCGAACGCGTCGTTGCTCTGGTTGCCGACGTAGTCGTGCTGGTGCTGCGCACCATTGCTGACACCGGGAGCGACGATCACGTTGTCCGAGTTGCGGTTCTCGTTCTCGTTGGTGCCACAGCTCGTGGTGAAGGTGCCCGTGGAACCGGAGTCCCCGTTCGCGGGGAGCCCGTTGCCGTTCACGCCCTGCGGGCCGCCGTTCGGCTGGACGGTGGTGATGTCCTGGAAGTCGGCCGCCACCGGGCCGTTGCCGCCCTGACCGCCGTTGCCGTCCTGACCGCCGTTGTCCTGGCCCTGGTCCTGGCCGTTGTCCTGGCCCTGGTCGCCACCCTGGTCCTGACCGTCGTTGTTCTGGTCCTGACCGTCGTTGTTCTGGCCCCCGCCCTCGCCGTCGACGACCTCCGGCTGGTCGGCCACCACGCCTTCGCACTCGGCGAGCTGGTCGATCCCCTGCGGAGCTTGGCCGCCCACCCGCTTGATGTTGATGTTGATCCGGTCGAGGGTGGCAACCCGCTTGGACTTCAGCGGGCCGAGAATGGCGTTGTTGACGAAGCCGGTGTCCCCCGCTTGGGCCTGGCGCGTATCCGCGAGGCGCTTGTAGGCCTCCGTGACCTGCTGGTCGAGCAGCGCCAGCTCCTTGTCGACACCCGCCCGAGCCTTGTCCGGCACATCGGTGAGCTGTTGCCCGACATCCGGGCAGTCGATCGTCGCAACCTGCGCGGCGGCGGCCTTGGTCTGGTTCCGGGCCCCGTCCTCCTCGTGCGCCGAGGCATAGAAGTTGGCCCAGATCAGCCCGCCCCCACCGAGCGCTAGGGCAGCCGTTCCGGCGATGGCCTTGGTGGCCAGCGGCATACGGCGTTTTCTTGTGTTGCGTCCCATGGAACTCCTCTGACTTCCTTGCGGGGCATTCGAGGCGCCCGACAGGAGTGAAGCGGCGCCCCTGAATACGGAAGGAGTCCCACGGATGTTCAGCCGTCCCAGAAATTGGTGAGAGATGCGCGAGACAATTCGGTTTCAACTGCCCCGGTAACACCAGGAGTTGTTGATCCCTCACAGGAGGTGCCCGAGCGGGGTCCCTCTTTCAGCGGCCGTGGTCGAGATATGCGAGAACCGCCAGAACGCGGCGGTTGTCGTCGTCCGACACCTCCAGGCCCAGTTTGGCGAAGATGTTGGCGGTGTGCTTGGCGATCGCCCGTTCCGTGACCACGAGCCTGGCCGCGATCGCCGCGTTGGTGCGGCCCTGCGCCATCAGTTCCAGCACCTCGCGTTCGCGGGGCGTGAGCCGGGCCAGCGGCTGGTCGTCGGCCGCCCGCCGGGACAGCAACTGCTGGATCACCTGCGGATCCATCGCCGTACCGCCCGCCGCGACCCGTCGTACGGCGTCCACGAACTGCTCCGCGTCGAACACCCGGTCCTTGAGCAGATAGCCGACTCCGCCGCTGCCGTCGGCGAGCAGCTCACGCGCGTACAACTGCTCCACGTGCTGCGACAGGACCAGCACCGGCAGGCCGGGTCTGTCCCGGCGGGCGGTCAGCGCGCACTGCAACCCCTCGTCCGTGTGCGTCGGCGGCAGTCGTACGTCGACCACCGCCACGTCCGGCTGCAGCTCGGCCAGTGCGGCGGCCAGCTCCGGTCCGCTCTCGACGGCCGCGGCGATCTCGAAGTCGTGGGCCTGCAGGAGGCGGACGAGTCCGTCGCGCAGCAGGAACAGGTCTTCGGCTAGGACAACGCGCAAGGGATCTCCATGGTGACCATGGTGGGGCCGCCCGCGGGACTGCTGACGGCCAGGACGCCGTCGAATGTACCCAGTCGCCGCTCGACTCCGGCGAGTCCCGAACCGGCCCCGATCACCGCGCCGCCCCTGCCGTTGTCGGTCACCGAGATCCGCAGCATGCCCCCGTCTTCCGCGACGTGATGCAGGTCGACCCAGATCCGGTCGGCGTCCGCGTACTTGACCGCGTTGGTGAGGACCTCGCTGACCGCGAAGTACGCGGCCGACTCGACGGGCTCGTCCGCCCGGCCGGGCAGGTCCACCTCCACCTCGGTCGCCACGGGCATCCGCAGCGCCAACGCCCGTACGGCGTCGCCCAGTCCGCGCTCGGCGAGTACCGGCGGATGGATGCCGCGCACCAGGTCGCGCAGCTCGGTGAGGGCGTCCACGGACGACTGGCGGGTCTGCGCGAGCAACTTCCGTGCCTGCTCGGGGTCCTTGTCCAGCAGCATGTCGATGGTGCCGAGATCCATGCCCATCGCGACCAGCCGGGCCTGTGCACCGTCGTGCAGGTCCCGCTCGATGCGCCGCAGTTCGGCGGCGGAGGTGTCGACGGCGTCGCGCCGGGTCTCGGTCAGGACCCGTACCCGCTCGGCCAGTTGGCCCTGGTTGGAGGCGAGGACCGCCCGGGTGAGCCGGAAGTGCGCCTCCAGCAGCCGCGGGGTGAGGAAGTGGGCGAAGAAGAGGAGGACGAGACCCAGGGCCGCGGCGGCGAAGGCGGTGGCCTGGCCGGAGACGGGCACGAACCCGTACCAGTACCCGTCCGGGAAGACCCGCCACAACCCGGCCGCCAGCGCGAACCCCTCCAGCGGGTAGAAGAGCAGCACGGCCGGCAGCAGCGCGGTGAAGAACCCCGCCGTCATGTCGACCGGCAGCCACCTCAGGTCCCGCCAGGTCGCCGGATCACGGAGCATCCCGAAGGTACGCGCCCAGGGGTTGGCGTCCTTCGGGACCGGCCGGTACGCCGACGGGATCCGCACCCCGCACCACTGAGCCGCCAGCACCCGCCGCCAGTCCGCGAAGGCCCGCACGCCGGTCAGCACCCAGGGTGTCGTGACGATCCCGACCCCGATCGGTATCAGCGCGATCGACACCAGGGAGAGGGTGAAACAGAGCACCGCCCCCGGCAGCAGCACCAGCGCCAGCCCGAGCCCCCGTACCGCCGCCCGCCCCACGCCCCGCACCCTGGCCCGGTCGGTGTCGCCGCTCTTCGTCTCGATGGTCGTCATGGCGTCAGTCTGGCCGAGCTGGAGGCGGGGGTCACTGGGGCTGGGCGGCCGGTCAGGGGTGTTGCCAGATACACCGTTCCTGCGGACTGAGCAGGAGTGAGTCCGATCAGCCGCACGCCCCGAACGGTCTTGGGCGCTCCCCCACTGCCTTAAGGGCGTGGGGGTACCCCCAGGTCCCCGGCGTACTCGACCCCGGGGCAGCGACACGGATCCCGTCCGTGGTCCGATCCCGGGACCCGGTTCCCTCACGACCTGGCCAGATGGGTACAGCCAGAGGCGACGGGGAGGCCCCGAACCAACCCTCACCCCGCGCCCGCGCCCCAACCCCGGCCCGCGCCCGCGCCCTACCTGCGGCCCGTGCCCTAACCCCGGCTCGCGCTCTCGCTCGTCGCCAGTACCTTCGCCTCCAGCTCCGGATCGAGTCCCACCGTCGGCCGGTCGGGTCGCTGTGGTGCCGTGCCGCCGATGCTTCGTAGCCACGTCCAGGTGTCCGCCACGGTTTCGGCGACCGGACGGCTGCGCAGGCCCGTCCCGATCGCCCGGGAGACGTCCGCGCTGTGCAGGGCCGCGTGTCCCTCGCTGTCCGGCGGCAGCCACACCGGCAGGTGGAGCCACGGCTCGATGCCCGCGTCGAGCACGACGTCCGGGTCGGTCCAGCGCAACTCGGCGGCCCCGCCGGTGACGTCCACGCAGGCGTCGAGGAGCGTGCCCATGGTGGCGTGCCCCGAGGGGCTCACGATGTCGTACGGTCCGCTCGCCTGTCGCTCCACCGAGTCGACGGTCCATTGCGCGAGGTCACGGACGTCGACGTACTGGATGGGGAGGTCACGCGGCCCGGGCGCGAGGACGGGTCCGCCGCGGGCCATCCGGGTCAGCCACCACGGCAGCCGGCCGATGTTCTCGTACGGCCCGAGGATCAGCCCGGCCCGTACGAGCAGGGAGCGGTCCGCGCCGAAGGCCTCGACGGCGGCCAGCTCGCCGCCCCGCTTGTCCCGGGCGTAGTCGCTCTGGTCGGCGTCGGCCGAGGCACCCTCCACCAGGGGCGCGTCCTCGCCGTGTCCGGCGCCTCGCGGCCAGGCGTACACCGAGCAGCTCGACACGTACACGTACCGCTCGGCGCGGCCCCGCAGCAGCCGCGCCGAGTCACGCACCACACGCGGCGCGGCCGACCAGGTGTCGACGACCACGTCCCACTCGCCCTCCGCGAGGGCGGCGAGCCCGTCGGGCGCGGTGCGGTCACCGTGCAGCGACCGCACGCCTGTCGGAGGCTCGTGCCGCCCCCGGTGGAAGACGGTCACCTCCCAGCCGCGCCCGAGGGCCGCCTCGACGACGGCCCGTCCCACGAACTCCGTACCGCCCAGCATCAGAAGTCTCATGCCGGGATCGTGCCCGGTGCAGCGGCGGGAGGGAACCCGGATCTGCCGTCGGCAGAGGGGAACCGGGGGAGGGGCTCAGCGCCCGGTCGGCGGGGCGTACTTGTAGCCGACCCGGCGCACCGTCTGGATCGCCTGGCGGTTCTCGGAGCCCAGCTTGCGGCGCAGCCGGGCGATGTGGACGTCGACCGTGCGGCCGTCGCCGACATGGCCGTACCCCCACACCGTGGTGACCAACTGGTCGCGGGTGTGCACCCGGTGGGGGTGGGTCACCAGATGTGCGAGAAGCTCGAACTCCAGGTAGGTGAGGTCGAGTGCGCGCCCGTTCACCGCGGCCGTGCGCTGCACGGTGTCGATGCGGACGAGCGGGTCGCCGGCGTCGGCGCCCGGCGTACCGGTCTCCGGCGCGTCCGGCACCGCCACCGGCAGGAACGGCGGCTGCTGGTCGGCCGGGACCAGCACCAGGTAGCCGATCATCGGCGGCCGGCCCGGCAGGGTGGGGAGGGTGTGCTGGGGAGCGGGCAGCCAGGTGGCGCCCGGCGGCAGGAACTCCGCGACGTCGATCACCTCGTCCCGGTCGACGGCGCGCAGACGATGACGCGAACCGTTGGGGGAGGGAAGGGCGGCGGGGGAGAGAGAACGAGTGGTCGCCATGAGAGGTCAGCTCTTTCGCGCGAGAGATTCGTCAGGAAGGTCGACGGTCCCGAGTTCGTGGTCGGGTTCGTCGAGGGGACCTACGTCGTTTCGCGCCGGCCGAAGACCGGGGTGGACGGCTTTAGAGGGCCGGCGCGTTCATCGCGCGGCAACACACCCGGTCGAAGTCGTGGTGCTGACGGGAAGGCCAGAACGGCTCGAGGTCATGGCGACCCGTCGCGGTGTGGTTCTGGAAGCTGGCCATGGCCCCATTGAAGCAGACACGGGCCCGCAACAGGAGCCTTCTCTCACTGCTTGGACGCGCGCCTGACGTGAACTCGCTCGCGTCGGCCTCACCCCACCAGGCGTTTGCGCCAGGTCAGGGGCGTGACGTCGATCGCCTTGTCCGGATCGCCGTCCCACTGTGCGGACAGCCCGGCCGCGCCGAGCGCCGCGACGACGTCGTGTCCGACGGCTTTCGTGGTCTTCGCCGAGTCGTCGAACCCGCCGTAGTGGAGCGTGAGTCCGTGCCCCTGCGCGGCACCGCGGGTGCACTGGTGGTGGAAGAAGACGAAGCCCCGGGCCCCTTCCGTGCCGTCCGCCTCCCCGCCGATCTCCGCCATGCCGCAGCTGCGGCAGCAGGTGAAGTTCTCGCGGGCGACGATGCCTTTGTCCTCCAGCGCCGCGAAGGCCTGTTCCAGCCGGTCCGGGTCGGTCGGGCCGGCCCACGTCTTCTGCTCCTCGACCCGCTCCAGCCACAGCCGTTCCACGATCCGGCGCGCCTGGGCCGGGGACAGGGGCGGCTCGGCAGCCCGGTCCTGCACCAGATGGACCGTCTCCTGGATGAGCTTCTCGATGCCGAGGTAGCCGTCGTCGAGCATCTCGCGGACATACCCCTCGGCCCGCGCCGCGAGCTCCGGACCGGGCGCGGGCACCTCCTGCGGCGGTGACAGCTCGTCGCGCAGCCAGGTGACCCCGGCGTCCCAGTCCGCCTCCTCGCGCGCCCAGCGCGTCATCACGTCGGCGACGAGGTCCGGGTCCGTCACCTCGGTGATCCACATGTACGGCACGGATCCCGTGCGGTGCTGGAACTGGTACACCCCGCCCCGTTCGTGGGCGACCTGGATGAAGACCCCCGGCCGGTCAGGTATCCGCTGCACGACGAGGAAGTGGTCGTCCTCGCCGCCGATGCGGTGCACCAGCTCTCTCAGCCGCGGCGCCGAAGTCCGGGCGTGCGTCTGCCAGTTCTCCGTCTTGACCTTGATCGCAAGGCCCCCGTCGATCTCCATGGCAGCGCACGATACGCGGAAGGGGCGCCCGCCGAGATGGCGGGCGCCCCTTCCGGGAAGCAGCGGTGATCAGACCTGGCCGGCCTTCTCCAGAGCGGAGCAGCAGGTGTCGACGATCAGGCGCGTCACCAGGTACGGGTCGACGTTCGCGTTCGGACGGCGGTCCTCGATGTAGCCCTTGCCGTCCTTCTCGACCTGCCACGGGATACGGACCGAGGCGCCACGGTTGGAGACACCGTAGGAGTACTCGTTCCACGGGGCGGTCTCGTGCAGACCGGTCAGGCGGTCGTCGATGCCGGCGCCGTAGTTCTTGACGTGGTCGAGCGGCTTCGAGCCCTCGCCCAGCGACTCGCACGCGGTGATGATCGCGTCGTAACCCTCGCGCATCGCCTTCGTGGAGAAGTTGGTGTGCGCACCGGCGCCGTTCCAGTCGCCCTTCACCGGCTTCGGGTCCAGCGTCGCGGCGACGCCGAAGTCCTCGGCGGTGCGGTAGAGCAGCCAGCGGGCGATCCACAGGTGGTCGGAGACCTCCAGCGGGGAGACCGGGCCGACCTGGAACTCCCACTGGCCGGGCATGACCTCGGCGTTGATGCCGGAGATCGCGAGACCCGCCTTCAGGCAGTTCTCCAGGTGGGCCTCGACGATGTCACGGCCGAAGATCTCGTCGGCGCCGACACCGCAGTAGTAACCGCCCTGCGGGGCCGGGAAGCCGCCCTTGGGGAAGCCCAGCGGGTAGCCGTCCTTGAAGAACGTGTACTCCTGCTCGATGCCGAAGATCGGCTCCTGGGAGGCGAACTTCTCGGCGACCTCGACCAGCGCGGCACGGGTGTTCGACTCGTGCGGCGTCATGTCGATGTTGAGGACCTCGCACATGACGAGGATGTCGTCGCCGCCGCGGATCGGGTCGGGGCAGGAGAAGACCGGCTTGAGGACACGGTCCGAGGCGTGGCCCTCGGCCTGGTTCGTGGACGACCCGTCGAAGCCCCAGATCCCCAGCTCGGCACCCTTGGCGTCGTCGGCCAGTATCTTCGTCTTGGAACGGAGCTTTGCCGTCGGCTGGGTGCCGTCGATCCAGATGTACTCAGCCTTGAAGGTCACGGGCCACTTCCTTCGGGGGTGTGTCTAGACGCACTTGCGGGTGCTGCGGCGCTGCGGCACTGGGGCACCGCTTTCGATGCCAGGCAGCCTGTCAACAGGCGATTTCCCGGTCATTGCTCGAATGTGAACCCCGTGTTACCTGGTGGTGCTGTGTCGCGACTCACGCTGTGAGGGTCCTCGCAGCGCGGGGAGTGGCGCGCGGAGCGAGTGGGAAAGACGCACGAAAGGGAGCGCGGGGGCGGCTCGTATGCGATGGGGTTGCCGCCGGGGTGCGGGGGCATGCAAGGTCACGGACATGCCGGTCCCGCCGCCCCTGGCCGGGGGCGGCGGGACCGGTGACACGTACGGTTACCGGCGTCCTGACATCACCCCACCTTCTCGATCACAGCCCGGCGGATCAGGAACTTGCCGGGCTCCCGTACCTGTTCGAAGGCCGCGTTGTTGAGCAGGACACAGCTGCCCGAGACCGAGGTGACCTCCACGGTCGTGGACTTGTTGTTGTCCAGGTTGGTGACCTTCAGTTTCGTCCCGGCCGGGAACTGGTTGCTGGACGCGGCCGGGGCACCGGCCTCGCCGGACAGGGTGACGGTCGAGCCGTTGCACACCTGCTCACCCGAGGCGTCCTGTGCGGGCGGCGTGCTCTGGGCGGGTGGCGCGGATTCTGCGGGTGACGCGGTCTGGGCGGGTGGCGTGGTCTGGGCCGGCTGTTGCGCCTGGGAGTCCTGAGCCGACTCCCCGACGACGCACCCGGACGCCTCCTGCTGAACCTTGATCTGCGCGATGACGGCCTCGCGGTTGGCGATCCGGGCCTCGGACTGCGCGTCCGGGGCGGCCCGCTGGCCGTCGACGAACCGCTGGTTGTTGCCGAGAGCGGTGGCGAGACCCTGGCAGACGGTCGACTCGGCGGCCGTCTGCGGGGACTGCGCGGCGTTCGAGGTGGCCGCCATGACGAAGGCGCCGCCTCCCGCCACCGTCGCGGCACTCGCCAGCAGCGCGAGCTTCTTCTTCGTGCTGAGCGTTCTCCTGCGCGACATGCGCGGCTCCTGAGAGGTAGGGGAGCGTACGCAGCTATGTACGAGATACCGAACGACGGTACTCAGCGGTTTACAGGAGTCACCAACGTGGTGCGCGTCACACCGCTGTCAGTCGGTGCCCTGCTCGTGCGCCACCACCGTGTCGTTGACATGTTGGAGCAACCCCTCGGTCAGGCGCGTGAGTTCGTCCTCCCCGGTCTCCGCCCCGTCACCCCACTGCCCGTTCGCGAACACGACCGAGCGCACGGTCATCAGCCGCCGGAAGACCCCCGCCGAACCGGGCGGCACGGTCGGCAGCCCCGCCTCGGGCGGCGGGTCGAGCGAGACCACCTGATACGTCACCGGGTCCATCGAGGCCATCGTGAAGACCGCCGAGGCGTCCTCCACACGCCGGAAACTCAGCACGCTGACCGTCACCTGCGACCGCTGTTCGGTGTCCGTGAACAGTGCCGCCGTCAACCGGACGCATCCCTCGCCCTGTTCGAGCAGCGCGGCCAGCTCCGGTGACGTGCCGCGGGCGCAGTCGGTGGTGGTGGCGAGGTCGACGCGGTGGTGCCGGGACCCGTCCCGCAGGCGCACGTTCTGCTCCGGAAAGGCCTGCTCGGGCCGGATGACGGGCCGCGCGAGCAGGGAGGGCAGGGCGGCCGGGGCGTCGGAGGGGAGGGCGGCGGTGACGGACGGGACGGGGGCGCCGGTGGCCGTGGTCGCCGACGTCAGTGGGGCGGCTGTGGCCGCCTCGCCGTCGCCGTCGTCCGCGTACAGCACCGCGCCCGCGACGATCGTGGCCACGAGGACGACGCCCGTGCCGGCGGCGACCGCGCGCCGGGTGCGGCGTCTTCTGCGTATGTGCTCCTGTTCGGCCACCCAGGGGGCGTACGGGTCGGAGGTGTGCGGCATTCCTTGATCACCGAAGGTCATGGCGGCGGAGGGTAACAGCGCCGGCCCCCTGAACTCCCGCCGCCGGACAAACCGTCGACTAGCGGGACAAGGCGTCGCGTACGGCCTCGTCGGTGCGGGCCACCACCGCCGTACCGTCGTCCGCGGTGATGATCGGGCGCTGGATCAGCTTGGGATGCTCGGCGAGTGCGGTGATCCAGCGGTCGCGCGAAGTGTCGTCCCGGGGCCACTCCTTGAGGCCGAGCTCCTTCGCGGCGGCCTCCTGGGTGCGGGTGATGTCCCAGGGTTCGAGGCCGAGGCGGTCGAGGACGTCCCGGATCTCGTCCTCCTTCGGAACGTCCTCCAGATAGCGGCGGACGGTGTAGTCCGCGCCCTCCGCGTCGAGCAGCGTGAGCGCGCTGCGGCACTTCGAACAGGCCGGGTTGATCCAGATCTCCATACGGTCCACGGTACGCGAAAACCCGTCTTCCACCTGTGTCACAGCGCCCCCTGCAGCCCTTTGGCCAGGGGCTTTTGTCAGTGCCGGGCAGTAGAATAGAAGCAGTGTTCGAGGGTGTCGCCGGGGTGTCGAGATCTCCGGGGGGACGCCCTGACCGCGACAGGAGGATGCCTGTGCCCGCTGCCGCACTGAAGCCGAAGCCGTTGCCCACCCAGTCCACCGCGAAGCGCCCCGTGCTGCTCGACTTGCCGTACGCGCCCGTGGAGAAGCGCCCGCTGCCGCCGGGGCGGCCGCGGGAGTGGTACGTCAGTCACAACCGCCGACTCAAGGCCATGCGCCTGGCGATCGCCCTGCTCGACTCGGGCGTGTTCGTGCCCAACCAGGCCCGCAACGAGACGATACGGAGCGCGGCGGAGACGATCGGCGTCCACCCGCCGTCGGACACGACGTGCCACATGGTGCGGGCGCTGATGCGTTACTCGCGGTGAGCGTCCGGCGCCGGGTGCCCTGTGTCTGTACGGGGGCATCCGGCGCCGGTGCGCACGCCTGCTGGGGGCTCCGCCGACAGACCCCCGCGCCTGTGCCCCACCCACCACCCGACTCGGTCGGGCAAGGAGTGACCCTCGCCCCCGGTGGTGGCCCTGAGTGAACCGGCCCGCGCCGAACTAGCCCGCCTACGCCGACAACTCCTTCTCCAGCGGCGTCCGGAACCGTGGCGTCACCCTCGTCGCCCCCACCCACCCCCGCAACCGCTCCGCCTCCACCGCGATCGCCGCCTCCGCGTCGCGTCCCAACCCGTCCGTGTCCAGCAACCGCCACACGATCTCCCCGTCCGCCCGCTGGGCCCACCCGCCCACCACCCGGCCGTTCCACCACACCGTCGGCCCCACGTTGCCGCTGTAGTCGAACAACGCGGGGCGCAACTCCGGGGCCAAATACCAGTCCCGCCGCTGCCAGCCCATCGCCGTCGGATCGATCGCCGGCAGCAGCGCGGCCCAGGGTTCGGCGGGCTCCGCCACCGGCTCGGCGTCGCCGTCGACGACGTACCCCACGCCCTCGTCCAGGGACACCGGCCGCGCCCCGATCGCCGCCAACGCCCGGCGGACGTCCGTGACTTTCCACCCCGTCCACCACTTCAGGTCGGCCTCCGTGGCCGGTCCGCACGCGGCGAGCCAGTGCCCGAGCAGTGCTGCCTGGGCCCGGGACGCGTCCAGTTCGGGGTGGGCGGGGGCCACCGCCCAGCGGAACTGGCTGGACGTCCAGGAGCCGAGCGGCCGGCCCCGCACCACCTTGCCCTCGACGCCCAGCACCCGCAACAGACGGGTCGAGACGGTGTGGACGCCCTCGTAGTTCTTCCCGGCCGCGTACACGAACTGCTCCCGCAGGCGCCGCTCGTCCTCGGCGAGTTCCGTCGCCGTCGCCTGTCCGCGCCGCGCCAGCGCGGCCAGCGCGGACTCCTCGACCTCCTTCAGCCAGGCCGCGTCCGGCGCCCCGGCCGCCGCCATGTCCTTCAGCAGCGCGGCCCGCTCCCGCGCGGCGACCGTGAGACCGGTGGAGGCGTGCACCACAGCGGTCAGGTCCGTCGGGAACACGAAGACCGTGTGCCGCATGCCGTGCATACGGACCAGCGCGCGGTCCTCGTACAGGGCCCGTCCGGTCTCCGGCACCGTCCTGGCCGGGTCCGCGAGCCGCGCGCCCACCGCCAGGTACACCGTCGCCGGGTCCGATCCGTGCAGGGCGACCAGGGAGCGGGCGACCTCCTCCGGACTCCCCGCCCGGGCCGCCCCGGCCAGCCGGTGCCGCAGCGCGAGCCGTGCCCGCCGCTCCGCCACGCCGATGTACCGCTCCTCGTCACCCATGCCGGCATCCTCCCGGACGGCACTGACAATCGGGCCCCGCCGAGGCGCGGACGCCGTCACCCGATTGCCGTACTCGGCATGCGTACGCCCCCCTGCCGGGCCTTCACTGCGATCAGGAGGTGACGGAAACCAGGGCACCCGGGAGGCCAGATGACCAACCCCGCCGGCGCCGCCCATCGCACCGACCCCGCCACCCGCGCCGCCCGCGGCAAAGCCGCTCGCAAGCGCGTGCCACGCTCAGCGCACGCGGGCTGGATCCCCTCCGTGGCCCGCCCCGACCCCGTCGGGATCCTGGAGCGGCAGGGCCGGGACCGGCTCCCGGAACTGCTCCCGGTCCGCTACGGCCGCATGACCGCCTCCCCTTTCGCCTTCCTGCGCGGCGCGGCCGCCGTGATGGCCGCCGATCTCGCCTCCCAGCCGCACACCGGTCTCACCGTGCAGCTCTGCGGCGACGCCCACCTGCTCAACTTCGGCCTCCACGCGTCCCCGGAGCGGGCCCTGCTCTTCGACCTCAACGACTTCGACGAGACCTTCCCCGGCCCCTTCGAATGGGACGTCAAACGCCTCGCGGCCAGCGTCGCCGTCGCCGCCCGGGAGAACGGCCACAGCGACGCCAGGACCCACCGCGCGGCCCTGGAGGCGGTCGCCGCATACCGCGTGACCATGCGCCGCCTGGCCCGGAAGGGCGAACTCGACGTCTGGTACGAGCGCCTCGACGCCGACAGTCTGCTGCCCCTCGTCCGCGCCGCCCGCCGGCGCCACCGCGCCGGGTCCAGCCTCACCCGCGCCCGCCGCCGCACCAGCCTCCAGGCCCTCGGCAGGCTCACGGCCGTCGTCGACGGACACCGGCGCCTCATCCACGACCCGCCGCTGCTCGAACCCGCCGGTGCCCCCGACATGGCCGCCCTGCGCAAGATCTTCAGCGACTACCGCTCCACCCTCGCCGAGGACCGCCGCCTGCTCCTGGACCGCTACCGCTTCGTCGACGCCGCCCGCAAGGTCGTCGGCGTCGGCAGCGTCGGCACCCGCTGCTTCATCGTGCTGCTGGCCGGCCGCGACGCCGACGACCCGCTGTTCCTGCAGCTCAAGGAGGCGCGGAAGTCCGTACTGGAAGAGCATCTGCCGAACGGACCGTACGACCATCCAGGGCACCGGGTCGTCGCCGGGCAGCGGCTCCTCCAGGCCGCCGGTGACAACTTCCTGGGGTGGACGAGCGGACCGCAGGGACGGGCGTTCTACTGGCGGCAGCTGCGGGACACGAAGGGCTCCGCGGACGTCGCCGGGATGAGCCCGGCCGAACTCGTGGTGTACGCCCGGCTGTGCGGCACCGCGCTGGCCCGCGCGCACGCCCGTTCCGGTGACCGCATCGCGATCGCCGGCTACCTGGGCGGCGCGGACACCTTCGAGCGGGCCGTCGCCGACTTCGCGCTCCGCTACGCCGACCAGACCGTCCTCGACCACGCGATCCTGGGCGCGGCCGTCGCGGCGGGGGTGGTGACCGCCGAACCGGGGATCTGAGATCACTCGGGCGGACGGGGGGCCGCGGCCCTGTCAGGCGTACGACTCCAGCAGCCCGGTCACGTACGCCTCCAGCCGCCCGGCCAGCACCTCGGCCGTCAGATCGGTCCGGCCCAGCTCCCGCCAGGGACCCGCGAGCTTCGCCGCGTCGGGGGAGTAACCGAGGGCGTCCAGCAGCCGCCAGTACAGGTGGTCCGGTCCGTCGGCGAGGCGGCGGCCGCCGTGCGCCTCGTAGCGGGCGCGGAAGCCGAGTCCGTACTCGGGGCCGTGCAGCAGCGCGAGCGTCGTCGAGCAGTGGGCGACGTCCAGGTCGGCGGGGCCCCACGACGTCTCGACCCAGTCGACGACTCCGCTGATCCGCAGCCCCTCGCCGCTCCCCTCGAACAGCACGTTCCCCGGGTGGAAGTCCCGGTGCAGGAAGCAGCCCTCGTAGGGCGGGGGTTCGCGGCGGATCACGTCCACCGCCCGCTCCCACAGCGGCCCCGGCGGGGCGACCACCCGCTCCGGCGACGTCCACGCCTGGTAGGGACGCGGGTGCTCGTCCGGTACGACCTCGTGGATCCGGACGAGTTGCGCCGCCAGCAGGTCCAGGCGCCGCTCCAACTCGGCGGTGTCGTCCTCGTCCACCCGCACCCGGCCCGGGAGCAGCGACATCAACAGCGAGGGGTGGTCGCAGAGTTCGGCAGAGGCGTCGACGGCGACCGGCCGTGCGGCGGGTATGCCCTCCTGCCCGTCGAGGAGCGCGAGGACGGACGCCTCGCGGGTCAGCAGCCCCGGGGCGTGCAGGCGGAAGAAGGGCTTGACGAAGGTCCGCAGCACCAGTCCGGTGCCGTCGTCGAGGGTGAGGCGGCGCATCTGGGCGCTCCAACCGCCGGACAGCGGACGGCTGTCGCGGACGGTCCGCCCCTGCGGGAGCTGCTTGGCCAGCCACGACCGGGTCGCCGTCCACCCCGGAGCGAGCACGGCCGACACGAACTCACGCCGGTCCTCGGGATGATCGCGGAACCACATCCCCAACTGGTGGTTGGCTGAGGGCAGTTCGAAACGTGTGTACTGGGCGCGGGCGCAGAGCGCGTCCTGTACGGCCTCCGTCACCTCCGGCGGGATCACCGCGTCCGTACCCGGCACCGCGAGCACCGCCCGCCCCTCGTACGCCCGCAGCACGTCGAGCGCGGGTGACGTCCGCCAGCTGTCGGGGGTGCGGATGAGCGTGCTGAACCGGCCGTCGCCCGTCCCGAACGGCACGTCCCACGCCTCGGCCGCGTACACGGCGGGCGCGCACAGCCCCAGTGCCGTGACCCGGTCGCCGTAGTGCGCGGCGAGGTCGGCGACCGTCTGGCCGCTCATGCTGAACCCGACCAGAACCAGCGGCCCGTCGGCCGGGACGAACGCGTCGACGACCGTCACCGCCTGCTCGAAGCGGCGGCGCAGACTCAACTCCGGCAGGGTGCCCGTGCTTTCGCCGTGCCCGGAGAAGTCGAACGCGAGGCCCCGGCAGCCATGCGCGACGAATTCCGACAGCCACGGGAGCAACCGCTCCTTGCCGCCGTTGCCCGCTCCGTGCAGCAGAACGACGGTGGCCCGGTCCGGACCACCGTCGTCACCGCCGTACACGCCACTGAGCCGTTCACCGGCATAGCCGTACGTGAAGGGGGAGAGCTCGCTCATGCCCCCCATTCACTCACGGCCCGTAGCCCTCAGGCGGTCGATTTCGCCCCCCAGGCCGCGATCACCGCGTCGGGGGAAAAGGAGATGCACGCCCAGTGACCGCCTCCCTACGCTGGACACGCGTCGGGGAGTTGCCCACCACCGCGTTCCGCAGGACAGGTATCACCTCGCGGACTCGGGGCTACTCTCTACGCACCGACGGACGGCCGCCCACCCCTGGCGCCCCGTCGGGGCACAGATCACCGCTCGTACCGACCCACGCCCACGGAGGCCCGTCATGGGCACCATCGTCATATCCGGGACCGTCGTCCTGGTCGTTCTGGGATTCGGAAACCCCATCTATTGGCTCGCCGCCGTCGCCGTGCTCTTCCTGTACGTGCAGTACGGGCGAGGCACGTCCGCGCCGTCGTCGCCGTCGTCGCCGTCGTCGCCGTCGGGAGGGTCCCCGGCGGGGCCCACGCCCGCGAGCTACCGCGCGTACCGCGACCGCCGTGACAAGCAGGCCAGGTGGGAGCGCCGCTACCGCCGCGAGCGCCCCTTCGAGTCCCGCCGTCAGGAGCGCGAGAAGAGCAAGTGAGACCGCTGGTGATCCCGGTGGCCCTCGGTCGTCGTCACAGACCGGGGGCGCCCCACACCGGGAACCAGCGGCTCAGGTCGGGCTCGATCCGCAGATCGTCCGCCAGGGCCGCCTTCACCCGCAGTTCCAGTGCGTTGTCGCGCCGCGGCCCCTCGCCGGGCAGCGGCGCGAACGGGAAGAAGGTGCCGCGTTTGTAGAGGTAGACCATCGCCAGCGACCGGCCCTCCGGATCCCGGAACCCGGCCAGCGAGCACAGCAGTTGCGGCCCGAAGCCGTTGACCTCCATCGAACTGTTCACCGCGTGCAGGTCGTTGACCAGGAGCGACAGCTGGTCGGGAGTACGCTCCGACACCAGCCACGAATACCCGTAGCGGTCCCGCCGCAGCTCCACCGGCGGGCCGTCCCGGTCGGTGTCCGCGTCGAGCAGGGCCTGGACCTCCCGGTGCGTCTGCTCGAAGGCCGCGCCCTCCACCGTGGCGAAGCACACCGCGCCCCGCCCGGTCGGCGTGAAGGAGGCGGCCGCCTCCAGCGACACCGCCGCCGACGGCAGCGCGAAGAGCTGGTCGAGATCGGGTGCGACCGGCTTCGTACGGCCGAGCAGGATGTCCAGCAGCCCCATCCTCAGCCCGCCCTCCCCGGGGTCGCCGCCTCGCCCAGCTCGCCGGAGATCCGCCCCAGCTGCTCCAGCCGTTCTTCCAGGCTCGGGTGGGTGGAGAAGATCCGCGCCACACCCGGTTCGGCGCCCAGCGCGGGGGTGAAGTAGAAGGCGTTGAAGGCCTGGGCCGTGCGCAGGTCCTTGGAGGGGATCCGGGCGATGTCACCGGTGACCTTGGTGAGCGCGGACGCCAGCTCCGAGGGCCTGCCGGTGAGCAGCGCCGCCGCCCGGTCAGCCGCCAGTTCCCGGTACCGGGACAGCGCCCTGATCAGCAGGAAGCTGATCGCGTACACGGCTGCCGACACGCCCATCACGGCGGCGAAGACGACGGCGGTGTTCTGGTCCCGGCGCCCGCCGCCGAACAGCTGCGAGTAGAAGGCGAACCGCACGATCAGGCCCGCGATCACCCCGAGGAAGGACGCGATGGTGATCACGGCGACGTCCTTGTGCGCCACGTGCGACAACTCGTGCGCGAGGACGCCCTCCAGCTCCGCCGGCTCCAGCCGCCGCAGCAGCCCGGTGGTCACGCAGACGACGGCGTTGTCGGGGTTCCGCCCGGTCGCGAACGCGTTCGGCATGTCCATCTGCGACACGGCGACCACCGGTTTGGGCATGTCCGCGAGGGCACACAGCCGGTCGACGACGGCGTGCAGCTCGGGATGCTCCTCCCGCTCCACGACCCGCCCGCGCATCGCGAACAGCGCGATCCGGTCGGAGAACCAGTACTGCGCGCCCAGCATCCCCGCCGCGACCACCACGACCAGGACCCACGATCTCAACAGCACGACCAGCGCTGCGACAAAGGCCACGTACAGCAGCCCGAGAAGAAACATCGTGACCGTCATGCGCACGGTCAACCGCCGGTCGCTCCGGAAGCGGCTCTGCATCTCGCATCACACTCCGCAGTCAGGCACTCGCCCCACAGCCCAGTGTGCACCCGGCCCGGCCCATGAAGCGGTCGTGATCAGCCCTAGGACCAGCAAAGGCTCAGCCCCCGATCCCGGCCTCCCACTTCCTCCGCTTCAGCACGTACTCGCTGAACAGGTGCCGCCCCCGGTCGAGGAGTTCGCCCACCTCCACCGACCCGGGCGGCACGTCCGCCGTCATGTGCCAGCCCTGCACGGACTGCCCGGCCCAGCGCCGCAGCCTGACATCCGGATCGTCGAGCAGGGCGGCCGCCGCCCGCAGCCGCACCAGACCGCCGCACGCGTCCAGCAGCCGGAACGCGGCCACCCGCGTATGCCGGGGCCGCCCGGCCGCCAGCCGCTCCATCAGCCACCCGTCGTCCAGCGACGCGGCGGAGGGCAGCAGCGCCAGCGTCGCCTCCCGCACGACCCCCGGCTCCGCATCGTCGAGCAACGCCCGCAGCCGCTTCACGTCCGTGACGTCCAGGGCCCGCAACCCGGCGACCGCCCGCGCCCGCACCCCAGGTGCGGGATGGCCGAGCATCGCCCACAGCAACCCGCCGTCCGCCCGCTCCCCGCACTCCGCCAGCCCGGCGACCGCCCCGGGCGGCAGCGCCGGGTCGCCCGCGTCGGCACACCGGCGCCGGTACCAGATCAGCGGATCGCGACCCGCCTGCCGTACGACATACCGCGCGCAGGCCCGCACCAGCCCCGACCGGTCGGCGAGAAACCTCTCCGCCCGATCGGGCCGCCCCGCCCGCCGCAGCGCGGTCACCCCGGCGGACCGCACACGCGGCCCGCGCGCGGTGAGCAGAAGTTCGAGTACGTCGTCGGACACGCCGTCCTCCGGTACGGCGGCCAGGGCGGCCTCGGCGCACAGGTCCTGGACGACCGGGTCGGTGTCGCGGGCGGCGGCACGGGCCAGTTCGGCGGGGGAGAAGTGCCCCTCTTCGACGGCGAGGCGGTACGCGAAGCGGCGTACGGCGCGGTCGGGGTGGGTGTACAGGGGCGCGAGGTGTTCACGGGGCGCCCGGCGCAGGACCTCGTCGAGCAGACCGACGCCGAAGGCGCCCCGGCCGCGTCGGCCGACGAGCAGGATCAGCGGCGCGAGCGTGCGGGCGGTGTCCGGATCGAGGGCGGCGCGCAGCACCTCCTGGGCCCGCTCGCGCACGGGGGCGGCCCAGTCGGCCGTGCGGACGACGACCAGCGGCAACACGGCGGGGCACCGCGCCGCCGGACCGAGAGCCGCCTCACGCACCCGGCCGTCGTGGTGGCACAGGGCCAGCGCGAGCCGGGGCTCGGCGAGGGCCTCGGGGCCCCGGAATGCGGAGAGCCACGTGCGTCGGCCGTCGACCTCCGCCCGCGTCGGCAGCAGGCCGGGCGCCAACCACGAACGCGTTCCCGCGTCCAACGCGAGCCAGGCCCTCGGGTCGGCGGCGTCGAGCACGTCCCGCAGCGACGCCCCCTCGGTCAGCCGCCGCGCCGCCACTGCGCCGCCCCAGATGTCCTCGCGCATCTAGTACGGGGCCCGGAAGTTCGCGTAGCCCAACAGCAGGATGATCGCCGCCACACTCCCGAGCACGACGACCGTCGACACCCACGACGAACGGCGCGGCCCCGCCGGGTCGGGGTCGGCGCGGAACGGCTGCGGCTCGGGCGGGTTCTCCTTCCAGCGCGCGGCCAGCATCCGGGCCCGCGCGGAGGGCTCCTTGTGCTCGGCGTTGTCGGCCCACCTGAGGTCGAACTCCCGCTCCGCGTCGTCCTGTTCGGGCATCCCCGTAACCCCCGTCGTCTCCGTTTCGAACAGTTGTGCCGGACACCATACGACGACGCCCCCGCCCTGAGAAATCCAGGAGCGGGGGCGCGGTCGACGGACCTACAGGCCGGTCACACGTCGAAGTAGAGCTCGAACTCGTGCGGGTGCGGACGCAGCTGCAGCGGCGCGATCTCGTTGGCCCGCTTGAAGTCGATCCACGTCTCGATCAGGTCCGGCGTGAAGACGTCGCCCTGGAGGAGGAACTCGTGGTCGGCCTCGAGGCGGTCGAGGACGGCCGGCAGGGAGGTCGGGACCTGCGCCACGCTCGCGTGCTCCTCGGGAGCCAGCTCGTACAGGTCCTTGTCGATCGGCTCGGCCGGCTCGATCTTGTTCTTGATGCCGTCCAGGCCCGCGAGGAGCAGGGCCGAGAAGGCGAGGTACGGGTTGCCGGAGGAGTCGGGCGCACGGAACTCCACGCGCTTGGCCTTCGGGTTGGAGCCCGTGATCGGGATACGCATGGCCGCGGAGCGGTTGCGCTGCGAGTACACCAGGTTGATCGGCGCCTCGAAGCCCGGCACCAGGCGGTGGTACGAGTTCACCGTCGGGTTGGTGAAGGCGAGCAGCGACGGGGCGTGCTTGAGGATGCCGCCGATGTAGAAGCGGGCGGTGTCCGACAGGCCCGCGTAACCGGCCTCGTCGTAGAACAGCGGGGAGCCGTTGGTCCACAGCGACTGGTGGACGTGCATGCCCGAGCCGTTGTCGCCGAAGATCGGCTTCGGCATGAAGGTCGCGGTCTTGCCGTTGCGCCAGGCCACGTTCTTCACGATGTACTTGAAGAGCTGGAGGTCGTCGGCCGCGGCGAGCAGCGTGTTGAACTTGTAGTTGATCTCGGCCTGGCCGGCGGTGCCCACCTCGTGGTGCTGACGCTCGACCTGGAGGCCGGAGGCGGCCAGCTCCAGGGAGATCTCCGCACGCAGGTCGGCGAAGTGGTCGACCGGCGGGGTCGGGAAGTAGCCGCCCTTGTAGCGGACCTTGTAACCACGGTTGTCCTCGAGGGCGCCGGTGTTCCAGGCACCCGCCTCGGAGTCGATGTGGTAGAAGGACTCGTTCGCGCTGGTCGCGAAGCGGACGGAGTCGAAGACGTAGAACTCGGCCTCGGGGCCGAAGTACGCGGTGTCCGCGATACCGGTCGACGCGAGGTAGGCCTCGGCCTTCTTCGCCACGTTGCGCGGGTCACGGCTGTACTGCTCGCCGGTGATCGGGTCGTGGATGAAGAAGTTGATGTTCAGCGTCTTGTCGCGGCGGAAGGGGTCGACCCGGGCGGTCGACAGGTCCGCGCGCAGCGCCATGTCGGACTCGTGAATGGCCTGGAAACCACGGATCGACGAGCCGTCGAAGGCGAGCTCCTCGTCCGGGTCGAACGCCTCGACAGGCAGTGTGAAGTGCTGCATCACACCCGGCAGGTCGCAGAAGCGGACGTCGACGAACTTGACGCTTTCGTCCGCGATGAACTTCTTAACCTCGTCGGCGTTCTGGAACATCCAGCTCCTCCTACTCCCGACGGTCGAGCCGGGGTGGTAGTTCGTTCGTGCGGCCAGTGCGGTGGCACACGCTGTCGTCGACCCTAGGGACGGGTGATTTCTCGGGCGTGACCCATTTGTTTCGCACAAGTTAACCGGACATCGCGCCGCCCACCCCACCTGTCCGTATCGCGAAACGGGCACAGTACCGTGGACGGGTGGACAACAGGCATGCAATCGGATCGTGGCTCTCCGGACCGCGCGCGGCCGCGGAAGAAGCCGGTGTCGACTTCGGATACCGCGGCGAGCAGCTCGGTCTGCCGGAGGAGGGACCGGGCTCGATCGCACGCCCCGGCCGGCGCCTCGGCGCCATCGCCGTCGACTGGGGCGTGAGCCTCTTGATCGCATACGGTCTCATCACGCAGGGCTACGACCAGGCGACCAGCAACTGGGCGCTCCTCGTCTTCTTCCTGCTCGGCGCCCTGACCGTCGGCACCGTCGGCTTCACTCCGGGTAAGCGCCTCTTCGGCCTGCGCGTGGTCGCCCTCGACACCGGCCGCGTCAGCCCCGCCCGCGCCCTGCTCCGCACGGCCCTGCTGTGCCTCGCCGTCCCGGCCCTGATCTGGGACCGCGACGGCCGCGGCCTGCACGACCGGCTGGCCCGCACCGTGGAAGTGCGCGGCTAGGGCCTGTCCGGCGGATCATGCCGCAGACGCGGGGCCTGGCACGCCGGTCTGCGGCGTTGTCGTCGGTTGCCGACTCCTCCACTCTCGACTTCGCTCGAGCGGGGGGACCCCCATCGCGTCGACGCCCTCCTCCGCCTTGCAGCTCGACGCACCAGGCCCCGCTCACCTGCGTCGATGAGGCGCCGCGGATTTCCTGCGACTCGATCCGCCGGACAGGCCCTAAGCGAGCGCCCAGGCGACGTCCCTGAGCAGGGCGTGACGCCAGCCCGCCCGGTCGTGGCCCGACGGTGACCGGGAGACCCGTACGGTCGCGCCGGCCCGTTCTGTCAGGGTCTCGGTCAGTTCGCAGTGGGGCAGCATCCGCGTCTCGTGTTCCCCCACGTCGAACGCGACCCGCAGACCGGACAGGTCCGGCCGCTCCCGCAGGCGCGCGGCGACGGTGCCGCCGACCGGGCCGCCCAAGGGGTCTGCCAGGCCCAGGGCGTCGGGCGTCCACCAGAACGACCCCGACTGGCAGGCGACGCGGGAGACCAGGTCGGGGAACTCCAGTGCCGCGTACAGCGCGCTCAGCCCGCCGAGGCTCTGCCCGGCGACCACCAGCCGGTCCCGGTCCGCGGGTACGCCGGTCTCCGCCACCAGCGGCAGCAGTTCGTCCCGGATCGCCTCCCACAGCTCGGGCCGGCACCCGAACTCGGCCTCCCTGTCCGTGGTCGGAAGGAAGACGAGTGTGACCGGCGGCATCTCGCCACTGGCGACGGCCGAGTCGAACGCGGTCATGGCCGGGTGCAGGTACAGCCAGTCGTCCCCGTCGAGCAGCAGGACCACCGGCCCGCCGCCGCCCGCCGGGTGGACCCGCACGGTGCGCCGCCCGCCGAGCCGTCGGCCGGCCCAGCGGATCCGGGTGCGCGGGACGGGCAGGACGTCATCGGCCCCGAGGTCGGGCCAGTGCGGCTGGGCCGGGGCGTCCGGGGTCGCGGCGATGGACCGGTCACCGCCCGCACCCACCGGGTTGAACGGGTCGGCGTACGCCGTGTCCCCGGCGAGGAACCGGTAGGTCACCCGCAGCCGCGCGGGCATGCGCACCTCGGCGTACCAGCAGTCCGTGTCGCCCCACCGGCGCAGGGGGACCGGCTCCGACCAGCTCTCGAAGCCGACGCTCGCCGGTTCGGACCCGCGCCGCAGGAACAGGGTCACCCACCCCTCGCCGTCGGGTATCGACGCGGGTGTCCTCGCGGTGGCCCAGAACTCGTCGGTGCCGGGCGCGCCGGTCAGTCCGAACGCGGCGAAGGCGTCTTCCCCCACCAACCTCATGAACGTCTCCTTGTGGAGCGGAAAGCGACAAGGCTAAGCTCACTTGTAATTAGGCGAGCCTAACCTTATTCCTCAGGAGGCACCGCAGATGAGCACCAATCCCTTCGACGACGTCGACGGCCGCTTCCTCGTCCTGGTGAACGACGAGGGCCAGCACTCGCTGTGGCCGTCCTTCGCGGAGGTGCCCGGGGGGTGGACGATCGTCTTCGACGAGAACACCCGAGAGGCGTGCCTGGAGTACATCGAGGCGAACTGGACCGATCTGCGCCCCCGGTCCCTCGCGACGTCCATGGACGGCTGACCCTCCATGGTGCTCTGCACCAGACTGACGAACGCCCGCTTCCTCACCATGGACCCCGACCACCCCGTCGCCCACGACCTGGGCATCTGGCAGGGCCGGATCGTCGGCCTGGACGAGGCCGTCACCTCCCTGCCCGCACGCGAGGTGATCGACCTGCAGGGCGCCACCGTGCTGCCCGGGTTCATCGACGCCCACGTGCACCTGGCCTGGACCGGGTTCAAGGAGAACACCCCCAGCATCGCGGGGTGCACGCGCATCGAGGACGTGCTGGCCATCGTGGAGGAGGCCGTCCTCCAAAAGGGCGCGCCCGGCGCCTGGGTGAGCATCGCCGGATACGACCAGCGGGCCCTGGGACGTCATCTGACCGCCGCCGAACTCGACACGGTCAGCCACGGACACAAGCTGTTCATGCTGCACGACTCCGGGCACGGCTGCGTCGTCAACTCCGCCGTGCTCGACCTGCTCCCCGCCGACCTCCCGCACGACGGCGGCTTCCTCGCCGAGGGCGCCATGGGCGCCGCCCGCGCGCTTCGCCTCCCGCACTCCCAGCGGGAGTTGGCCGGAGCGATCGGGCGCGCCGCCCGGACCTGCCTGGCCGAGGGCGTCACCGCCTGCGCCGAGGCGGGCATCGGCGGCACCCTCCTGGGCCACAGCCCGGTCGAGCTGGGCGCTTACCAGCTTGCCCGCGAGGAGGGCCTGCTCCCGCTGCGTGTGCAGCTCATGGTGTCCGCCGACCGGCTGCACCCGGTCGCCGCTCATGAAGCCGACGGCATTCCCCGGTCCCTCGACCTCGGCCTGCGCACCGGGTTCGGCGACGACCGCCTCTCCGTGGGCGCGCTGAAGATCTTCACCGACGGCGGCATGATGGCCCGGACCGCCGCGCTCAGCAGCCCCTACGAAGGACTTGCCCACGCGGGCCAGTTGCAGGACGACCCGGACGTGCTCGCGGACACGATCGTCGACGGCCACCTCGCCGGATGGCAGCTCGCCGTCCACGCCATCGGCGACCGCGCCTCCGACATCGCCCTGGACGCCCTGGAACGCGCCCAGCGCCTCCGGCCGCGCCCCGGCGCCCGGCACCGCATCGAGCACGCCGGCCTGATCCGCCCCGACCAGCTCCCGCGCCTCGCCCGGCTCGGCGTCAGCGCGGTCGTCCAGCCCAACTTCCTGCGCTACTTCGGCGACGACTACGCGGCGATCATGGGGGCGGAGCGGGCCCCGTGGCTGTACCGCGGCAGGGCGTTCCTGGACCGGGGGATCACGCTCGTCGGCAGTTCCGACCGTCCCGTCACGGACGGATCCCCGCTGCGAGCCATCCAGTTCATGGTCGAGCGCGCCTCCGAGTCCGGCCAGGTGATCGGCCCTGACGAGGCCGTCACCGTCGACGAGGCCCTGCGCGCCTACACGGTCGCCGGCGCCTTCGCCTGCCACTGGGACGACCGCCTGGGAAGCCTCACCCCGGGCAAGCTCGCCGACCTGGTCGTGCTCGGCGACGACCCCCGGCGCGTCGATCCGTCGCGCATCGGAGACATCGAGGTCGTCGCGACATACGTCGACGGCCGCTGGACCGGAAAGGCGGCGTCGTGAGCCGGAAGACGACGGCTGTGGAGAGCTACGCGCACCTCTGGGACGACGGCAGGTCCCGGTATCGCTGGGTCATCTGGCACACGGCGGGGGAGACGCTGGTCTTCGACCGGGAGACCAACTGCCCGGCGGACACCGGCGACGAGTCGCTCCTGCCCGAGGTGCTGCGCAGGATGCGCGAGGCGGGCGTACCCGAGACCGACGACTATCCGGGCCGCCCCTGCGGGTGAGCGAGACGCCGAGCGCGCGCCGGCACGTACCGGGTCGACCACGCCGGCAGGACGGTCGATAGCCTGCCGGGGGAGCACCGGGCCGGCCGATGCGCGCGAACAGCGAGGTGAGAGATCGTATGTTCACCACCCGCCCCACTCTGCAGGGCACCTTCGGCATGGTGTCCTCCACGCACTGGCTGGCCTCGCAGTCGGCGATGGCGGTGCTGGAGGACGGGGGGAACGCCTATGACGCCGCCGTCGCGGGGGCGTTCGTGCTGCACGTCGTCGAGCCGCATCTGAACGGGCCCGCCGGCGAGGTGCCGATCCTGCTCGCCCCGGCGGGCGGCGAGGTGCGCGTGCTGTGCGGGCAGGGCGTCGCGCCGGGCGGGGCGACGGTCGCGCACTACCGGGGGCTCGGGCTGGACCTCGTCCCCGGCACCGGGCCGCTCGCCGCCGCCGTCCCCGGTGCCTTCGACGCCTGGATGCTCCTGCTGCGGGACCACGGCACCAAGTCCCTTGCCGACGTGCTGAAGTACGCCATCGGGTACGCCGAACACGGGCACGCGCCCGTGGAGAACGTCGGGGCGACCGTCGATTCCGTACGGAAGTTGTTCGAGACGGAGTGGACCTCGTCGGCGGAGGTCTACCTGCCGGGCGGGAAGCCCCCGCGGCCAGGGGAGTTGTTCCGCAATCCCGCCCTCGCCGCCACGTGGAAGCGGCTGCTCGAAGAGGTCGGCGGCGCCGGGGACCGGGACGCGCGGATCGAGGCCGCACGGCAGGTGTGGCGCAGCGGATTCGTCGCCGAGGCGCTGGTGCGGCAGGCGCAGCGGCCCACCATGGACACCAGCGGCGAGCGGCACACCGGTACGCTCACGGCCGCCGATCTCGCCGGCTGGTCCGCCACGTACGAGACGCCGGCGACGTACGACTGGAACGGCTGGACCGTGTGCAAGGCCGGCCCCTGGAGCCAGGGACCGGTCCTGCTGCAACAGCTCGCACTGCTGCCGCCCGATCTGCCCCGGTACGGCTCCGCCGACTACGTCCACCTGCTGATCGAGGGCTGCAAGCTCGCCATGGCCGACCGGGAGGCCTGGTACGGCGACGCGGCCGGGGTACCGCTCGGCGCCCTGTTGTCGGACGAGTACAACGCGGGGCGGCGGGAGCTCGTCGGTGACAAGGCGTCCCACGAACTGCGGCCCGGCAGTCCGGGCGGGCGCACTCCGCGGCTGAGCGCTCACGCGCGCGTGGTGATCGGCGACGAGGCCGGGTCCGACGCGCTCGGCGTCGGTGAGCCCACCGTCGCCAAGCACTCCACGTCCCCGGTGCCCGGTGAGCCCGACATCGGTGCCGACGGGCTCACCCGGGGCGACACCTGCCACCTTGACGTCGTCGACCGCTGGGGCAACATGGTCGCCGCCACGCCCAGCGGTGGCTGGCTGCAGTCCAACCCCGTCGTGCCCGAGCTGGGCTTCCCGCTCGGTACCCGGCTCCAGATGACCTGGCTGGAGGAGGGCCTGCCGAACTCCCTCACCCCGGGCCGCCGGCCCCGCACCACGCTCACGCCCTCGATCGCCCTGCGTCACGGGGTGCCTGTCATGGCGTTCGGGACGCCCGGCGGGGACCAGCAGGACCAGTGGCAGCTGCACTTCTTCCTCGGGGTCGCGCTGCGGGCCCAGGTCCGGGGCGGCCCCGACCTCCAGGGCGCGATCGACGCCCCGAACTGGCACACCGACGGCTTCCCCGGCTCCTTCTACCCGCGCGGCATGCGGCCGGGCAGCGTCACGGTGGAGTCCCGCACGGCCGAGGACGTGGTGGCGGAGCTGCGGCGGCGCGGGCACGACGTCACCGTCGGCGACCCCTGGTCGGAGGGACGGCTGTGCGCGGTGGCACGGGACCCGGAGACCGGGATCCTGTCGGCGGCGGCGAATCCACGGGGCATGCAGGGGTACGCGGTGGGCCGCTGAACCCGGCCGCCGACGCCACCACGAACACCCCCGGCGCCCTGACAATCCCGGTGTTCACGGTGATTCCACCCGCCGTGCACGGGCTGGGCGGGGATTGTCAGTGACGCGTGCTCTCATGGAGTCATGATCGAAGAGACGGAAACCATCGACGAGTTTCTCACCCGGCATGCGGCCGACGTGGAGGAAGCGGTGCGGAAGGCGGCCGCGGCCGAGATCATGCCGCGCTTCCGTCGGCTCGCCGCGCACGAGGTCGACCAGAAGACGGGTCCGCACGATCTTGTGACGGACGCCGACCGCAAGGCGGAGCAGTACCTCACCGAGGTGCTCGGTGCCCTGCTGCCCGGCTCGGTCGTGGTGGGCGAGGAGGCGGTGCACGCCAACCCGGCCTCCTACGAGGCGATCCAGGGCGACACCCCGGTCTGGATCGTCGATCCGGTCGACGGAACGCGGCAGTTCGTGCACGGCGACCCCGGGTTCTGCACCCTGGTGGCGCTCGCGCAGGGCGGAGTCCTGCGAGCCTCGTGGACGTATGCGCCGGCCCGCGACCAGCTGGCCACGGCCGTGCGCGGACAAGGCGCGTTCCTCGACGGCGAGCGGCTGCACGCCGGCGTCCCGGAAGCCGGCCGTGACCTGCGCATAGCCACCTCCCACCCGGACTACACGACCGACGAGCAGAAGAGCGCGCTGCTCGGGCTGTGGACCGAGGGCGTGGCACCGCGCGCGTGCGGCTCGGCCGGTCTGGAGTATCTCGCCGTCGCCCGGGGAGAGTCGGACGCCACGGCCTTCTCGTGGGAGGCGGCCTGGGACCACGCTGCCGGCCTGCTCCTGGTGGAGGAGGCGGGCGGCGCGCACCTGACCCTCACGGGCGAGCCGTTCCGTATCACGGGCCACAACGCGCTCCCGTTCACCGCGGCCCGGGACGCGGCCACGGCCCGCCGGGTGGTGGGGCTGCTGACGGCGGGGTAGCACTCGAGGACGTCCGTCGGCCCGTGCGGTGCCCCGCGGGCCGGTGCTGTCAGTCCTCCGTCATATCCTGATCCGTACAGGCCATCGGCTGACGAAGGGGTCCGAAGGTGCCGTCGATGCTCGATGTGGTCGTGGTGGGTGCGGGACCGAACGGGCTGACCGCTGCCGTTGAGCTGGCCCGCCGGGGCTTCTCCGTGGCCCTCTTCGAGGCCCGCGACACCGTCGGCGGGGGAGCGCGCACCGAGGAGCTCACCCTCCCCGGCTTCCGGCACGACCCGTGCTCCGCCGCCCACCCTCTCGGCATCAACTCACCCGCGTTCCGCGCACTGCCCCTGGAGCGCTACGGCCTGGAGTGGCTGCACGCCGACCTGCCCATGGCGAACCCGTTCACCGACGGCACCGCGGCCGTGCTGGCGCGGTCGGTCGGTGAGACGGCCGCCTCGTTCGGGCCGCGAGACGCGGGGACGTACCGACGGCTGGTCGAGCCGTTCCTGCCCAAGTGGGACACCCTGGCCCGCGATTTCATGTCGCTGCCGCTCACCTCGTTGCCCCGGGACCCGGTCACCCTCGCCCGCTTCGGCCTGGTCGGCCTGCCCCCGTCGACCTGGCTGATGCGCCGCTTCCGCGACGAGCGGGCGAAGACCCTGTTCGCGGGCCTCGTCGCGCATGTGATGGCCCCGCTCGGCGGCTTCGCCACCGGTGCCGTCGGCCTGGTCTTCGCCCTCGCCGCGCACGCCCGCGGCTGGCCCGTGGCCCGCGGTGGCTCCCAGTCCATCTCCGACGCCCTGGCCGCGTATCTGCGCGACCTCGGCGGCACCATCCACACGGACTTCGAGGTCAAGCGCCTCGACGACCTGCCGCCCGCGCGGGCGTACGTCTTCGACACCTCGCCCGCCGCGCTGGCCCGCATCGCCGGCTTCGGCCGCTACTACGAGGGCTTTCGGTACGGCCCCGGAGTCTTCAAGATCGACTACGCCCTGGACGGCCCCGTGCCGTGGACCGCGCCACAGGCGCGCCGGGCCACCACCGTGCAGATCGGCGCGGACAGCGCGGAGATCGGCGCCGCCCTGCGCGCGGCGTCGCGGGAGGGCCGCGCACCCGAGCGGCCGTTCATGATCACCGTGCAGCCCAGCCTCGTCGACCCCACTCGGGCCCCGGCAGGCAAGCACGTCTTCTGGGCGTACGGCCATGTGCCCAGCGGCTGGACCGGGGACCTCACCGACGCCATGGAGCGCCAACTGGAGCGGTTCGCCCCCGGATTCCGCGACCGCGTCCTGGCCCGCGCGACCGCCGGGCCGGCCGAGCTCATGGCGCGCAACGCCAACTACATCGGCGGTGACATCGCCTCCGGCGCGGTCACCGGGCTCCAGATCATGCTGCGGCCCAAGCTGTCCTTGTTCCCGTACGGCACCCCGCACCCGGCCGTCTTCATCTGCTCCTCGGCCACCCCGCCGGGGCCTGGCGTGCACGGCATGTCGGGGCACAACGCGGCCAAGGCCGTGTGGAGGAGGCTGCGCCGGACATGACCACGATCACGCTCGTCCAGGGCGACATCACCCGGCAGAGCGCCGACGCGATCGTCAACGCGGCGAACTCCTCCCTGCTCGGCGGCTCGGGCGTCGACGGCGCCATCCATCGCCGTGGCGGTCCCGCGATCCTCGAGGACTGCCGCAGACTCCGGGCCTCGCACTACGGCAAGGGCCTGCCGACCGGCCGGGCGGTGGCCACGACCGCCGGCGAACTGGACGCGCGATGGGTGATCCACACGGTGGGCCCGCGGTATTCCCCGGGTGAGGACCGGTCGGAGCTGCTGGCCTCCTGCTACCGGGAGTCGCTCAGGATCGCCGACGAGCTGGGCGCCCGTACGGTGGCCTTCCCGGCCGTCTCCGCGGGCATCTACGGCTGGCCGATGGACGACGCCGCCCGGATCGCGGTGGAGACGGTACGCGCGACGGACACGGCGGTCGAGGAAGTCAGGTTCGTCCTCTTCGACGAGCGGGCGTACGAGGCGTTCGCCGGGCACGTGCGATGAGCGGCTGAGCGCCGGCTGAGCGCCGAACCGCCCACCCGCGCCCCGCTGTGTCCCGCCACCGCCCTCGACGGCGCGGCGGTCAGGACTCGGTCGCCGGAGGGGTGGCGCGGGTTCGTGGCCGTGATCCGGCCAGCCCGGACTCCACGGCGGTGAGCAGGGCGAGGGCCGCGTCGAGGTGGGTGGCGTCATGGTCGGCGGCCGCGGAGACGGCATTGGCCCATTCGCGGCGGACCAGGGCGTAGTTGGCGCGGCCGTGGTCGGTGGTGTGGACGGTGACCCCGCGTCCGTCGCCCGGGTCGGCGCGTCGCTCGATGAGCCCCTTCTGTTCGAGGCCGCGCAGGACGGTGGAGAGGTTGGTGCGCTGCAGCCCGGTCGCGGTGGCGATCCGGCTCGGAGGGGCGGCGTGGTCGTGCTGCAGGTGGCGCATCACCATGCCCTCGGACGGTGACAGGGGAACGGCCCGCTCGTCGGCGTATCCGCGGAACTGCACCTCCCGGCTGATGATCAGCACCAGATCGGCCAGTTCGGCCCACCGCTGCTCGTCGCCCGGTTCGGCCGTCGGTCCCGTCTCCCGCGCTTGATCCTCCGTCACGGCTCCAGGGTACGGGGTTGTGGCCCAGTGGTTATGAGGCCATACTCATTATGGGGTTATAGTTATGACCTCATAACGTCAGTAGGACATCAATGGGAGCTGTCATGACGACAACCACCTCATCGCGGCACGGCACGGCGACGCTCTCGCCCCACGCCGCAGCCCGAGCGGGAGGGCTGCATCCGGCCGGAATCCTCATCCTCCTGGCCGGTGCCTTCCTGCCGATCATGGACTTCTTCATCACCAACGTGGCCCTGCCCAGCATCGACGCCTCCCTGCACGCCTCCGCGTCCTCGCTCGAGCTGGTGATCGCCGGCTACGGCGTCGCGTACGCGACCCTGCTCGTCCTCGGCGGCCGACTGGGTGACCGCTACGGCCGTCGCCGCGTCTTCCTCGGCGCGCTCGTGGGCTTCGTGCTGGCGTCGCTGGCCTGTGGTGTCGCCCCGAGCGTGGGCGGACTGATCGCGGCCCGCATCGTCCAGGGCGCCACCGCCGCCCTGCTCATCCCCCAGGTGCTGGCGACGTTCCATCAGGTGCTCGAGGGAGAGCGCAAGTCTCGCGCCGTGGCCCTGTACGGGGCCACCTCCGGCATCGCCGCGGTCGTGGGCCAGCTGGTGGGCGGCCTGCTGGTCGGCGCGGACATCGCGGGCACCTCCTGGCGGCCGATCTTCCTGGTCAACGTGCCCATCGGCGTGGTGGTGCTGCTCGTGGCGGCCCGTATCGTGCCCGACACCCGCTCGCATCACCCGGTCGGCGTGGACCTGCCCGGCACCGTGCTGTTCGCCGCCACCCTGACCGCCCTGCTGGTCCCGCTGACCGAGGGGCACTCCCTGGGCTGGCCGTGGTGGACCTGGCTGCTGCTTGCCGCCGCGGTCGTCCTGGGTGCCGCCACCTATCTCGTCGAGAAGCGCGCCGAGCGGCGCGGCGAGGTCCCGCTGCTGCCGCCGTCCGTGCTGCGCCTGCCGTCGATGTCCCGTGGCCTGGTCATGGTGTTCGCCTTCAGTGTCGGGTTCGGCGCGTTCATGTTCGTCTTCGCGCTCACCGTGCAGAACGGCCTGCACGCGGACGCCCTGCACGGCGGCTTGGCGATCCTGCCGATGGCCCTGCTGTTCTTCGCCGGTTCCCTGGTCGCGCCCCGCCTCATCAGCAGGTTCGGCCGGATCGCGCTGTCGGCCGGCGCCGTCGTCCAACTCGCCGGACTCGCCTCGCTGGTGACCGTGCTCCTCGCGAACTGGCCGCACGTCAGCCTCTGGGCCATGGCCGCGCCGCTCGCCCTGGTCGGTGCCGGGCAGTCGATGCTGTTCGCCGGCCTGTTCCGCAGCGTCCTCGCCGACGTCCCCGCCCACCTGGGCGGCATCGGCAGCGGCGTACTGATCACCCTCCAGCAGAGCGGACTGGCCCTCGGTGTGGCCACACTCGGCACCCTGTACCTGTCCCTGGCCCCGCACGGCGTCTCGCACGCCTTCGCCGGCGTCGAGTACGTGCAGATGGGGATCGTCGCCCTGCTCGCGGTCGGTGCGGCCGCCCTGCCGCGCTTCACCGACGCCGCGTCGGCCTCGATTCCCGTCGTCGACGCCTGAACCGGTCCTCCGGCCACGCCCGGCCTGCCCGGTGGCTCAACAGGACCGCACAAAGTCCGACAGGATCATTGCTTCGATTGTGTGCGAGTTTTAGGGTTCCCCTGGCTCAGTAGTTGCCCCTGTTGCCAGCAGCCCCGTTCTGACCCACCTGACGCACCCTCAGTCCGCGCACCCCCAGTCGCACCGAGGAAGGCCACGGTCATGCCGCACCCGCACCCGAATCCGAACGCGCACGTGTTCAGCCGCCGCCGTCTGCTGGAGGGAGGAGCCGCCGTTCTCGGCGCGCTCGCCCTGTCCGCGTCGCCCGTCACCGCGTCGGCCGCCGGCCGGCGCACGGCGGCGGCGGACGCCTTACCCGAGTGGAACGGCAACATCGCCGTCTTCCGACTGGGCACCGAGCGCCCGCACACCACCCTCATGCCGTACGCCGACGTCAGACAGGCCCTGGCCGGCGACCGCACGCGCTCGCCGTACCGGCTGAGCCTCGACGGCACCTGGAAGTTCGCCTACGCCGACCGCCCCGACGACCGGGGCGCCGACTTCCACCGCACCGACCTCGACGACAGTGACTGGGACACCATCCCCGTCCCCTCCGCGTGGCAGCTGCACGGCTACGACTTCCCGATCTACATCAACATCACGTACCCGTGGTGGGGCCCCAACGGCCAGGGCGAGGAGGCGCAACCCCCGGCCGCCCCGACCCGCTACAACCCCGTCGGCCAGTACCGGCGCACCTTCACCGTGCCGCGCGACTGGGACGGACGGCGGACGTTCCTGCACTTCGAGGGGGTCAAGTCGGCCCACTACGTCTGGATCAACGGGGAGTTGGTCGGCTACCACGAGGACTCCTACGACCCCGCCGAGTACGACATCACCGAGCACCTCAAGCCGGGCACCAACCAGATCGCCGTCGAGGTCTACCGCTACTCCGACGGCGACTGGCTGGAGGACCAGGACATGATCCGGCTGAGCGGCATCTTCCGCTCGGTCTACCTGTACTCCACCCCGGCCGTGCACCTGCGCGACTTCAAGCTGGACACCCCGCTGAGCGACGACTACAAGACGGCCGAGCTGTCGGTGACGGCCGGGGTCCGGGACTACGGCGGGAAGGGCGGCGGTCAGTACTCCGTCGAGACCCAGCTGTACGACGCCGACAGGCACCCGGTGTGGACCCGGCCGTTGCAGCAGACCGTCACGCTCGGCTCCGGCGAGGAGGCGACCGTCCAGGCCGCGAAGGCCGTGCCCGCGCCGCGCCTGTGGTCGGCCGAGCACCCGTACCTCTACACCGCCGTGCTCCGCCTGCGCGACCCGGCCGGCAAGGTGGTCGAAACCCTCTCCCACCGGGTCGGCCTGCGCGAGTTCGCGCTCAGGGACGGGCTGATGCGCATCAACGGCAAGCCGGTCTCCTTCCGGGGCACCAACCGCCACGAGATGCACCCGACCCACGGCTCGGCCCTCACCCGCGCGGACATGGTCGAGGACATCGGCGTCATCAAGCGGCTGAACATCAACACCGTCCGCACCTCGCACTACCCCAACAACCCGCTGTGGCTCGAACTCGCCGACGAGTACGGCCTCTACCTCGTCGACGAGACCAACCTCGAGACCCACGGCATCCGCGGCGAGTACCCGGGCAACCACGCCGACTGGACCGAGGCGTGCGTGGCCCGCGCCCAGAACATGGTCCACCGCGACAAGAACCACGCCTCGGTGGTCATCTGGTCGCTCGGCAACGAGGCGGGCGGCGGCACCACCTTCAACGCCATGTACGACTGGATCCGCTCCTACGACCCCACCCGCGTCATCCAGTACGAGGGCGACGACCGCCCGGGCATGAGCGACATCCGCTCCGAGATGTACGACAGCCCCTCCCGCGTCGAGGCGCGGGCGAAGGACACCGGCGACACCCGGCCGTACGTGATGATCGAGTACTCCCACGGGATGGGGAACTCCAACGGGAACTTCAAGAAGTACTGGGACATCGTCCGCCGCTACGACGTCCTGCAGGGCGGCTGGATCTGGGACTTCGTCGACCAGGCCCTGAGCTGGCCCACCCCGACCCGCAAGCTGCTCACCGAGTCCGGGCCCGCCGCGCTGAGCGGCGAGGTCATCGCCTCCAGCGGCACCTTCACCCGCGACAAGGGCGTCTTGGGCGGCACCGTCTTCGCCCGCGACGCGAGCCTCGACCTCACCCGCTCGCTGACCCTGGAGGCCTGGGTCACCCCGCACTTCACCGGCGGCCACCAGCCGATCCTCGCCAAGGGCGACACCCAGTACGCCCTGAAGCAGACCAACAAGACCCTGGAGTTCTTCATCCACGGCGGCGGCCAGTGGGTCACCGCGAGCTGGGCGCTGCCGGACGACTGGACCGGCCGTGAGCACCACGTCGCGGGTGTCTTCGACGCCGAGGCCGGCACGCTGACCCTCCACGTCGACGGCTCAATCCGGGCCACCCGTACGACCACCCGGCTCCCCGCCGTCAACACCGCGCCCCTGGCCCTGGCCACCGACGTCGACAACCCGACCCGTGAGTTCAGCGGCACCATCCGCCGGGCGCGCGTGTACGCCCGGGCGCTGAGCGCCGCCGAGGTGGCCTCCGACAGCCGTGGCCCCGACGACGACGGCGTGCGGTTCTGGTTCGACGCCGCAACCGTCGGCCTCACCGAGAAGCGGCCCCGCGAGAAGACGTTCTACGCCTACGGAGGCGACTGGGGCGACAACCCCAACGACGGGGCGTTCTCCGGGGACGGCATCGTCACCGCCGACCGGGCGGGCACCGGCAAATCCGTCGAGGTCAAGCAGATCTACCAGGCCATCAACGCCGCGCCCGCTTCCGGCGACACCGTCACCTCGGGCCGGGTCACCCTCACCAACGAGTACCTGTTCACCAACATCCGTGAGTTCGACGGCCGTTGGACCCTCATGGCCGACGGCAAGGCAGTCCAGCGAGGCAGGCTGAGCCGCGACCAGACGGACATCCCGCCGCTGTCCAGCAGGGACATCACGGTTCCGGTGAAGGTCCCGGCGAACCCGGCGCCCGGCACGGAGTACTTCCTGCACCTCTCCTTCACCACCAAGGAGCCCACGAAGTGGGCGAAGGCCGGCTTCGAAGTGGCCAAACAGCAACTCGCCGTCGACGCCGACAGCCCGGCCGTGACCCCCGTGCCCCTGGAGAGCGTGCCGGCACTGCGCCACGAGGACGGCGAGAAGGCCGTCACCGTCCGGGGCAGGGGATTCTCCGTCACCGTCGACAAGAGCAGCGGCACCATCACCTCGTACGAGGCCCGGGGCGTCCGCCTGATCACCTCGGGACCTGTGCCCAACTTCTGGCGGGCGCCCACCGACAACGACCGGGGCAACGGCCAGCACACGCGCAACCAGACCTGGCGCGACGCCGGCGCCCGGCGCGCGGTCACCGACGTCACCGTGCGGGCGCTGCGCGACAGGGCCGTCGAGATCAAGACCAGCGGCACACTGCCGACGGCCGTCGAGTCGACGTACACCACCACGTACACGGTCTTCGGCAACGGCGAGATCAAGGTCGACAACACCCTGCACCCGGGTGCGGCGAGCCTGCCCTACATCCCCGAGGTCGGCACCCTGCTGTTCCTGCCGAGGCGCCTGGACCGCCTGCACTACTACGGCCGCGGTCCCGAGGAGAACCAGTGGGACCGCAACAACGGCACCGACGTGGGCCTGTACTCCGGCACTGTCGCCGGGCAGTGGACGTCCTACCTGCGCCCGCAGGAGAACGGCAACAAGACCGACGTCCGCTGGGCCGCCCTGACCGGCCGCGACGGGGTCGGGCTGCTCGTCTGCGGTGAACCGCTCCTGGAGGTCAACGCCTCGCACCTCACCCCGGAGGACCTGTCGGTCGGGGCCCGCCACGACTACCAGCTCACGCCGCGTGACGAGGTCGTACTCCGCCTGAACCACCGGCAGATGGGCGTGGGCGGCGACAACAGCTGGGGCGCGCACACGCACGACGAGTACAAACTGTTCGCGAACCGCGACTACGCGTACACCTACCGGCTGCGACCCCTGACCGACGTCGACAAGGCGATGGCTGCCTCGCGGCGGCCGACGGCGACGCAATAGCGTCGGGCGGGTGGGGTCTCGCCGGCCTCTCCGGTGCGCCCGGGTCTCTCTGGATCACCAGGGCCATCCGGGTCTCCCAGGGCACAGACCCCACCCACAACCGGTGCGCCGACGGGTCACTCGGCGGTGTCACTCAGACCGAGGCGCAGATGCTCCACGTGGTAGACGGCCTGGTCGAGCAGCTCGGCGACATGGTGGTCGTGCAGCGCGTACACCACCGACCGGCCGCGGCGTTCGCCCACGACCAGACCCAGGTTGCGCAGCAGCCGCAACTGGTGTGAGCACGCAGACTGCTCCATGCCCACCGCTGCCGCCAACTCCGTCGCCGGCAGCGGGCCTTCGCGCAGTCGCGCCAGGATCAGCAGCCGGGAGGGCGTGGACAGGGCCTGGAGCGTGGTGGCCACCTTGGCGACATTGCCCGCGTCCAGACGTACGCGCTCGGCGGCGTCCTGCGCGGCGGTGACGGCTCCATGACCCATGGCCGTATCGTACTCGTCGCACATCATGGGATGAATGGACCTTCATGTGTTCTCCCCGGGTGCGATCCGGCCCGGCGCAGGACAGCTGAGGTCGATGTCGGATTCTCGCCAGCCCTGCTCCCGCCGCTGGACGATGCTGGACCCATGCAGATGGGGATGCACACCGACACCGAGCGCTGCGTACACGCCGTGCAGTCCAAGGACGCCCGCTTCGACGGCTGGTTCTTCACGGCCGTCCTCACGACCCGGATCTACTGCAGGCCCAGCTGCCCGGTGGTGCCGCCCAAGCCCGAGAACATGACCTTCTACCCGAGCGCGGCGGCCTGCCAGCAGGCGGGCTTCCGGGCCTGCAAGCGCTGCCGGCCCGACACCAGCCCGGGTTCCCCGGAGTGGAACCAGCGCGCCGACCTCGTGGCCCGCGCCATGCGTCTGGTCGCCGACGGCGTCGTGGACCGCGAGGGCGTGCCCGGGCTCGCCGCCCGGCTCGGCTACAGCACCCGGCAGGTCGAACGCCAGCTGTTCGCCGAACTGGGCGCGGGCCCGCTCGCCCTCGCCCGTGCCCAGCGCGCCCAGACCGCCAGGATCCTCATCGAGACGACCCCGCTCCCGATGGCGGAGATCGCCTTCGCCGCCGGTTTCGCCTCCATCCGCACGTTCAACGACACCGTGCGCGAGGTCTTCGCCCTGTCGCCCAGCGAACTGCGCGCCCGGCTGCCGAAAAAGAACGCCAAGGCGAGCCCCCAGGGCGCCGGGGCGCACGCCGGAGGTACTCCGGGGGCCCTCACCCTCCGCCTCCCCTTCCGCACGCCCCTCAACCCGGACAACCTCTTCGGTCACCTCGCCGCGACCGCCGTCCCGGGCGTCGAGGAGTGGCGGGACGGCGCCTACCGGCGCACGCTCCGGCTGCCGTACGGCCACGGCATCGTGGCCCTCACCCCGCGGCCGGACCACATCGCCTGCCGCCTCACCCTCAGCGACCTGCGCGACCTGACCGTCGCCATCAGCCGCTGTCGGCGCCTGCTCGACCTGGACGCCGACCCGGTCGCCGTGGACGACCGGCTGCGCACGGATCCGCTCCTCGCCCCGCTGGTCGACAAGGCCCCCGGCCGGCGCGTGCCGCGCACGGTCGACGAGGCGGAGTTCGCCGTACGCGCGGTACTGGGCCAGCAGGTCTCCACGGCGGCGGCCCGCACGCACGCGGCCCGTCTGGTGACCGCGCACGGCGACCCGGTGGACGACCCCGAGGGCGGCCTCACCCACCTCTTCCCGGCACCCGAGGCGCTCGCCGCGGTGGACCCCGCGGCGCTGGCGATGCCCCGGACGCGCCGCACCACGTTCACCACCCTGGTGGCCCGACTCGCCGACGGATCCCTGAACCTGGGGGTGCAGACCGACTGGGCCGAAACCCGCGCCCGACTGCTGGCCCTGCCCGGCTTCGGCCCCTGGACGGCCGACGTCATCGCGATGCGCGCCCTCGGCGACCCGGACGCCTTCCTCCCCACCGACCTCGGAATCCGGCGTGCCGCCCACGAGTTGGGCCTGCCCTCGACCCCGGCGGCGCTCACGGCCCGCGCGGCGGCCTGGCGGCCCTGGCGGGCGTACGCGGTCCAGTACCTGTGGGCGACGGACAGCCACCCGATCAATTTCCTTCCGGTTCAGGACACAGGGACATCTCCATGAAGCAGCACACCGTGATCGACAGCCCGTACGGCCCCCTCACCCTGGTCGCCGACGAGGGAGTCCTGTGCGGCCTCTACATGACCGGCCAACGCCACCGCCCGCCGGAGGAGACCTTCGGCGACCGCGAAGACCTGCCCGCCTTCGGTGCGGCCGCCGAGCAGCTGAACGCATACTTCGAGGGCGAGTTGAAGCTGTTCACCCTCGAACTCCGCCTGCACGGAACCCCGTTCCAGCGCAGCGTCTGGGAACAGCTCCAAAAGATCCCGTACGGCGAGACCCGCTCGTACGGCGAACTGGCCGACACCCTCGGCAACCCCACGGCGTCCCGCGCGGTGGGCCTCGCCAACGGCAGGAACCCCGTCGGCATCATAGTGCCGTGCCACCGCGTCGTCGGCGCGAACGGCGGCCTCACCGGGTACGGCGGCGGCCTGGACCGCAAGCAGCGCCTCCTGGACTTCGAGAGCGGGCCGGCGCTGTTCTGATGCCGCGGCAGGCAACGTTCGCCCCGTCGCGACGCCCGGCACGCACGCCACTCCTCAACGGGCAACGTTGCCTGCCCCGGCACTGGTTGCCGCCCCTGTCAGCCGGCACGCTCCGTCGTACTGCGCTCCACGCAGAACTCGTTGCCCTCCGGGTCGGCGAGAACCACCCAGCCCGTGCCGTCCGGATTCCGCCGGTCGTCGACGAGCGTGGCGCCGACGGTGAGGAGGCGCTCGACCTCCTCGTCGCGGGTGCGGTCCTGCGGCCGGAGGTCGAGATGCACCCGGTTCTTGACCGTCTTGGGCTCCGCGACGGCGACGAACAGCAACCCGGCACTCTCGATCAGCGCCTCCGGGTCGCCCGGCCGGTCGTCCTCGTGCAGCGGCTGGCCCAGAACCTCGGCCCAGAAGCTGCCGAGGCGGTAGGCGTCGGCACAGTCGATCGTCACATGGCGTATCGCGGAGGTCATGGCACGGAGTCTGATCCACGCGGCGGTCTCGCGCAGCGGTTTCGGCAGCCCCGTGCCGGGCGCCGGTGACCTTCCCATCGCGTGGAAGCGGTTCTCAGCCGCCCGCTCCCCAACGCACCCCCGCCACGACCCCGAACAGCAGGGCCGGTACGACCCATCCCCACCCCATGACTCGGCGCACGGACGGAAGCAGCCACCATCCCGCCGCAGCACCCGCGGCGCCGATCGTCAGGACGCACGACAGGATGATGCCGACGTGTGCGTCCTCGTCCCAGGACCCCGACGGACGGATGGTCAGGGCCGTCCGGCAGAAGTACGCGGCCACGAGGGTGAGCAGGGTCAGTGGGACGGCGAGGACCAGGCGGAGGCAGCCCCGGTCGTCATCCGGACGAGCCGAGCGCATCATCGGCACAGGGCGTTCCCCGCCCTCTGGGCCGTTGCTCACGCTTCGCGTTCCAGCCGCCGCAGCAGGGCGGGAAGCGCCGTGCCGATCGGCTCCCTGATCAGCTCGTCGGCCCGCTCGTCGTACGGCGTCGGCTCCGCGTTCACGATGATCAGCCGTGCCCCGTGGTCGGCGGCGACACCCGCGAGGCCCGCCGCGGGCTGCACCTGCAAGCTGGACCCGACCGCGACGAAGACCTGGCACGCCTTGGTGATGGCCACCGCCTCACCCAGCACCACGGGGTCGAGCCGCTCGCCGAACATCACCGTCGCCGACTTCAGGATCCCGCCGCACTCCGGACACGGCGGATCCTCCTCCCCGGCCCCGACCCGCGCCAGCGCGTCCTCCATCGGCGCCCGGGAGTGGCACTTGGTGCACACCACGCTCCGCGCGCTGCCGTGCAGCTCCAGCACCTTGCGGGCCGGCATCCCGGCGAGCTGGTGCAGCCCGTCCACGTTCTGCGTGATCACCCGCACCGGCACCCCGGACCGCTCCAGCTCGGCCACCGCCCGGTGCGCGGCGTTCGCCTCGGCCTGAAGCGCCCGGTTCTCGCGCCGCATCTGCCAGGACCGGCGCCGGATCTCCGGATCGCCCATGTAGTACTCGTACGTCACGAGCTTCTCGGCCTCGGGATCCTTGCGCCACAGCCCGTTCGGCCCGCGGTAGTCCGGGATGCCGGAGTCGGTCGAGATGCCGGCGCCGCTGAGGACGGCGACGAGGGGCTTGGTCATGTCACCGAGGGTAGGTCGGACGATCCGCGTGCGGCGAACGGATATCGGGCCCTGTCGTCACGTCGGCCGGGCCGCAGCTGCCCGGTGGACCGGACGGCCCACCTGTGGGGCCGCCTGCACGAAACGACCGGCACTGCTGCCGCGCCGGCGTCAGCCCACCCGGTGCCCGTTCTCCAGCTCCGCCGTCCCCGACCCGTCGCTGAGGACGGCCAGCGCGGTCAGGACGCGGTGGCCCAGGGAGCCGGGCAGATACTCGGCCAGTTCCTCGCGCGGGACCATCCGCCAGGACAGCAGCTCCTCCTCCTGAAGGCGGATCGCCTTGAAGTCGTCCTCGCCGAGGACCCCGCCGTCGTACAGATACGCCACGAGCGGCGGGCGGGCGGTGCCGTGCACCCAGTCCACCGCGAGCAGCCGGCCGAGCTCCCGGTCCAGGCCGATCTCCTCGAACGTCTCCCGGCGCGCGCCCTGCCGCGGCGTCTCGCCCTCGTCGGACTCGATCGTGCCGCCCGGAAGCGCCCAGCCCTCACGGTAGTTGGGTTCCACGAGCAGCACCCGGCCCTCGGCGTCGCGGAACAGGGCGGCGGCGCCGGCGAGAACACGGGGGAGACCCGCGATGTACGTGGCGAAGTCTTCACTGGTGGTCATCAAGGAAGGGTAACCAGCCGCCGCAACCCCGCCTCCGGCCCACGGCCCGGCGCGGCGAACCGAGAACGAGGCCGCCGGAACTCCACCGGCCGTCAGGGCTCCGCCACCTCCGCCAGCCGCAGCGTCCGCTCCGCCAGCTCGCTGATCCGTATCCCGTCGAAGCCGAACACCGCGCTGCGTACCGTGTCCTCCAGCGGGTCCTTCCACTGCGCCGGGATGGCGTCCGCGCCGGTCAGCACGCCGGCCACAGAGCCCGCCGTCGCGCCGTTGGAGTCGGTGTCCAGGCCGCCGCGGACGGTGAGCGTGATGGTGCGGGTGAAGTCGCCGTCGCCGTACAGGAGCCCGGCGGTGAGGACGGCGGCGTTCGGGACGGTGTGGATCCAGCCGAGCCCGAGGGTCTCCTCGGCCACCGTGGCGAGCGTGTCCTCCCAGGTCATCCGCGTGTCGTGGAGCGAGACGACCCGCCGTACGGTACGGGCGAGGCGGCTGCTCGCCGGGATGACGGCCAGCGCCTCGTCCACGGCCCGGCGCACCGTGCCGGCCGTGAACGCCGCCGAGACCAGGGCCGCCGCCCACATCGCGCCGTACACGCCGTTGCCGGAGTGGGACAGCGCCGCGTCCCGGCGGGCGAGCAGGGCGGCGCGGCGAGGGGCGCCGGGGCGGGTCCAGCCGTAGATGTCGGCGCGGATGAGGGCCCCGATCCACTCCTGGTACGGGTTGTCGTACGTCGCCGTCAGCGGCGGCTTCAGCCCGTTGGCGAGGTTGCGGTACGCGGCCCGCTCCGCCGTGAACGTCTGCAGGTAGGGCAGCCGCAGCAGCCACAGGTCACCCACCTGTTCCGTGCTGAAGGCGAAGCCGTGGGTCTCCAGGAGGTCCAGGCCGAGGATGGCGTAGTCGACGTCGTCGTCGCGGCAGCTGCCGTGGATCCGGCCGCGCACGCACTGGCGCCACTCGGGGCGCAGCTCGAAGCCGTCGCTCTCGCTGACGGGCTCGGGCAGGTAGTCGGTCAGCGGCAGCGCGGCGGCCTGCCGCAGATAGCGGTCGATCCGGTCCCGCGTCCACAGGTCGCCCTGCTCGACCGGCTTGCCGAGCATGTTGCCCGCGATCCGGCCCAGCCAGCCCCCGAGGACGCGGTCGGCGAGCTCGTGCTCAGTGCCCACAGGGGTCATAGCTCCGGTTTACCCAATTCCGGCGCCGGCCGCGCGGGGTTCGGCCGGCCCACAGGCGTCCGCCAGGTGGTCGCACAGGTTGTCCCGGGGCCGGTTCGGGCATGACGGCGAAGGTGCGCTGCGGTTAAGGTCGCAGCGGCGCGACTGGCCTTGACGTGCGTGGGGCCCGGAGAGCAAGGGGAATACAAGGTGGCGGACGCTGCGCGGAACGACGCCCACAGGGTGCTCATCGCCGCGGACAAGTTCAAGGGCTCGCTGACGGCCGTACAGGTCGCCGAGCGGGTGACGGCCGGGCTGCGCCGGGTCGTGCCGGACCTCGAGGTGGAGTCGCTGCCCGTGGCCGACGGCGGTGACGGGACGGTGGACGCGGCGGTCGCGGCCGGATTCGAGCGACGCGAGGTACGGGTCGCCGGCCCCCTCGGCCACGAGGTGACGGCCGCCTTCGCGCTGCGCGACGGCACGGCGGTCGTGGAGATGGCGGAGGCGAGCGGGCTGCAGCGGCTGCCCGCGGGCGTCTTCGCACCGCTCTCGGCGTCCACGTACGGCTCCGGAGAGCTGCTGCGGGCCGCGCTGGACGCGGGCGCGCGGACGATCGTGTTCGGGGTCGGCGGCAGCGCCACGACGGACGGGGGCGCCGGAATGCTGTCCGCGCTGGGCGCCCGGTTCCTGGACGCGGAGGGGGAGCCGATCGCCCCGGGCGGCGGCGGTCTCGCCGACCTGGCCTCGGCCGACCTGTCGGAACTGGACCGGCGGCTCGCGTCCGTCGAGTTCGTCCTGGCGAGCGACGTCGACAACCCGCTGACCGGCCCGAAGGGCGCACCGGCGGTGTACGGCCCGCAGAAGGGCGCCTCGCCGGACGACGTGGCGGCGCTGGACGCGGCCCTGGCGCACTACGCCAGGGTGCTGGAGGAGACCGTCGGGACGAAGGCCGCCGAGTACGCCGCCTCGCCGGGGGCGGGCGCGGCGGGCGGCATCGGATACGGCGCCCTGCTTCTCGGCGCCCGCTTCCGGGCCGGCATCGAGGTCATGCTCGACGTCCTGGGCTTCGCGCCCGCGCTGGAGAAGGCCACGCTGGTCATCACCGGCGAGGGCTCACTCGACGAGCAGACACTGCACGGCAAGGCCCCGGCGGGCGTGGCGGCCGCGGCGCGCGCGGCCGGCAAGGAGGTCGTCGCGGTCTGCGGACGGCTCGCCCTGCCCCCGCAGGCGCTGGGCATGGCCGGCATCCGCCGTGCCTATCCGCTGACGGAGGCCGAGCCGGACGTGGCCAAGTGCATCGCCGAGGCCGGCCCGATCCTGGAGCGGGTGGCGGAGGGAATCGCTCGGGACTTTTTGACCTGAGCGGCGCCATGCACGCGGAAGGGCCCCGAGCCGGTCGGCTCGGGGCCCTTCCCCTTGTCTGTCGTACGACCGCTACGGCAGCTGTGCCGCGCGTGCCTCACGCCGGTTGTCCCGGAAGTTGTTCACCCGGCGGGCCGTGGCGAACAGCGGGATCACCGCACCCATGACCAGCTGGAGCGCGCAGCCCGTCTGGAGGAGCAGCTGACCGCCCGGGGCGTCGAACGCCCAGGCCGCCAGAAGGCCCATCGACAGGACGATCCAGACGAGCACCGCCAGCGCGAGGCGGCCCCGCGGCTTCGGGTACTCGACCCGGCTCACCATCAGCCAGGCCGTACCGAGGATCGCCAGGAGCGTCGCCTCGAAGGGCAGCTCGAGAAGCACGATCGAGACCACCGTCAGTGCGCCGAACGGGGACGGCATGCCCTGGAAGGTGCCGTCCTTCACCGTCACGCAGGAGAATCTCGCGAGCCGCAGCACCACCGCCAGCAGCACCACGATCGCGCCGACCGCCGCCACCCGCTGGTGCGCGTCGTTCGCGACCATGCCGTACACCAGGACGAAGTACGCCGGTGCCAGGCCGAAGCTGATGAGGTCCGACAGGTTGTCCAGCTCGGCGCCCATGGGTGAGGAGCGCAGCTTGCGCGCCACCAGGCCGTCGAACAGGTCGAATACCGCCGCGCACAGCATCAGGATGACCGCGGTGGCCGCGCTGTGACGGGCCATGCCCGTCTCCTGGCTGCCGGTGAGGTGCGGAATCAGGATGCCGGTGGTGGTGAAGTACACCGCCATGAAGCCGCACGTGGCGTTGCCGAGGGTGAGGGTGTCCGCTATCGAGAGGCGGAGAGAGAGGGGCATCTCCTCCTCTTCTTCCACCTCGTCGGCGTCGGGCACCCAGCCCGTCTGGGTTTCCGGATCAATCACGGTCAATGCGAGTCACCCCAGCCACGGTCTTCTGTCCGACCTCGACCGCGACCTCCACGCCCTCGGGCAGGTAGATGTCGACGCGCGAGCCGAAGCGGATCAGACCGATCCGGTCGCCCTGCTCGACCTTGGTGCCCTGGGGCACGTACGGGACGATGCGGCGAGCGACCGCACCGGCGATCTGGATCATTTCGATGTCGCCGAGTTCGGTGTCGAAATGCCAGACTACGCGCTCGTTGTTCTCGCTCTCCTTGTTGAAGGCCGGAACGAACCCACCCGGGATGTGCTCGACCGACGCCACCGTGCCGGACAGTGGCGCGCGGTTGACGTGGACGTTGAGCGGGCTCATGAAGATCGCGACGCGGGTGCGACCGTCCTTCCACGGCATGATGCTCTGCACCACACCGTCGGCGGGCGAGATGACCCGGCCCTGGGCGATCTCGCGCTCGGGGTCGCGGAAGAACCACAGCATGCCCGCCGCGAGCGCGGTGGCGGGCACGGCGACGGCCTTGGCGGCGCCGGACTTGCGCGCGCGTACCAGGCTGAGGGCTGCGGTGGCGACGGTCGGCAGGAGCCACGGCGATGCTCCGCGCGCGAGGCGTACGCCTGCCAGGCTGTCGCGAGGTGCAGAGATTTGGCTGTGGGGCATGGATGACCTTCGTAGCGGATGATGCCGCGCTGCGGGAGGGGGACGGCGGCTTTCCCGGGATCGTACCGGTCGCGGGCCACAACTGGGCAAGCCAGGCAGCCGAGTCGGCCGCTGAAGGGTGTTGACGGGGTGTGATCTTCTTCTCGAGGAAAACACCCCGAACCCGAACATCTAGCCCTGGAATCGATACTCTTCGAGCAGCCTGCGACCGATGATCATTTTCTGGATCTCGGCGGTACCTTCACCGATCAGCAGCATCGGAGCCTCACGGTAGAGGCGCTCGATCTCGTACTCCTTGGAGAAGCCGTAGCCGCCGTGGATCCGGAAGGCGTCCTCCACGACCTCCTTGCAGTACTCGGAGGCGAGGTACTTCGCCATCCCAGCCTCAAGGTCGTTTCGTTCTCCAGAGTCCTTTTTGCGAGCCGCGTTCACCATCATCGCATGAGCGGCCTCGACCTTGGTAGCCATCTCCGCCAGCTTGAACTGGATGGCCTGGTGCTGGGCGATCGGCTTGCCGAAGGTGTGGCGCTGCTGGGCGTACGACACGCCGAGCTCGAACGCACGCTGAGCGACGCCACAGCCACGCGCCGCCACGTTGACGCGGCCGACTTCCACCCCGTCCATCATTTGGTAAAAACCTCGGCCGGTGACGCCCCCGAGCACCCGATCGGCGGAAAGCCGCAGGCCATCCATGATCATCTCGGTGGTGTCGACGCCCTTGTAGCCCATCTTGTCGATCTTCCCGGGGATGGTGAGGCCGGGGCGGACCTCTCCGAAGCCGGGCTCCTTCTCGATCAGGAAGGTGGTCATCGACTTGTGGGGGGCGGTGCCCTCAGGGTGTCCTTCGTCACTTCGGACGAGCACGGCCACCAGGCTCGACGTCCCACCGTTCGTCAGCCACATCTTCTGACCGTTCAGGACGTACTCGTCGCCGTCCTTCACCGCCTTCGAAGTGATGGCCGACACGTCCGAACCCAGGGCCGGCTCCGACATCGAGAACGCGCCGCGGATGTCACCGGCAGCCATCCTCGGCAGGAAGTGGTCCTTCTGCTCCTGCGTGCCGTGCTGCTTGAGCATGTACGCCACGATGAAGTGGGTGTTGATGATGCCGGACACCGACATCCAGCCGCGGGCGATCTCCTCCACGCACAGGGCGTAGGTGAGGAGCGACTCGCCGAGGCCGCCGTACTCCTCGGGGATCATCAGGCCGAACAGGCCCAACTCCTTGAGACCGTCGACGATCGCTTGCGGGTACTCGTCGCGGTGCTCCAGCTCGGTCGCGACCGGGATGATCTCCTTGTCCACGAAGTCGCGGACCGTGGACAGGATCTCCTGCTGGATGTCGGTCAGACCGGCGGTCTGGGCGAGTCGCGCCATGGCTACTTCTCCTGCTCCCTGAGCTCGGGGCGGCCCGGCTGCTCGCCGCCGCGCTCCTTGATGTACGTCTCGGTCGGCACCATCACCTTGCGGCGGAACACGCAGACCAGGGTGCCGTCCTGCTTGTAGCCCTTGGTCTCGACGTGGACGATGCCGCGGTCGTTCTTCGACTTGGACGGCCACTTGTCGAGCACCGTCGTCTGGCCGTAGAGCGTGTCGCCGTGGAAGGTCGGCGCCACGTGCCTGAGCGACTCGATCTCCAGGTTGGCGATCGCCTTGCCGGAGACGTCCGGGACGGACATGCCGAGCAGCAGCGAGTAGATGTAGTTGCCGACGACCACGTTCTTGCCGAAGTCGGTCGTCTTCTCCGCGTAGTTGCTGTCCATGTGGAGCGGGTGGTGGTTCATGGTGAGGAGGCAGAAGAGGTGGTCGTCGTACTCCGTGACCGTCTTGCCGGGCCAGTGCTTGTAGACGGCCCCGACCTCGAACTCCTCGTACGTACGTCCGAACTGCATGGCCGTCACGCCTCCGGGATCTCGAACTTGGTGGTGCGCCGCATGCCGGCGGCGCGTCCCTTGCCGGAGACGACCAGTGCCATCTTGCGGCTGGCCTCGTCGATCATCTCGTCGCCGAGCATCGCCGAGCCCTTCTTGCCACCCGCCTCGGACGTGTAGTACTCGTACGCGTCCAGGATCAGCTCGGCGTGGTCGTAGTCCTCCTGGGACGGCGAGAAGATCTCGTTGGACGCCTCGACCTGGCCCGGGTGCAGCACCCACTTGCCGTCGAAACCGAGGGCCGCGGCGCGCTGGGCGACCTCGCGGTAGCCCTCGACGTTGCGGATCTGCAGGTAGGGGCCGTCGATCGCCTGGAGGTTGTTGGCGCGGGCGGCCATCAGGATCTTCATCAGGATGTAGTGGTAGGCGTCCGCCGGGTAGCCGGGCGGCTGCTCACCCACGACCAGCGACTTCATGTTGATCGACGCCATGAAGTCGGCCGGGCCGAAGATGATCGTCTCGACGCGCGGGGAGGCCTGCGCGATCTCGTTGACGTTGTTGAGGCCCTGGGCGTTCTCGATCTGCGCCTCGATGCCGATCCGGCCGACCTCGAAGCCCATGGTCTTCTCGATCTGCGTCAGGAGCAGGTCGAGGGCCACCACCTGCTGGGCGTCCTGCACCTTCGGCAGCATGATGCAGTCGAGGTTGGGGCCGGCGCCCTCGACGACCGTGACGACATCTCGATACGTCCACTCGGTCGTCCAGTCGTTGACGCGCACGACCCTCGTCTTGCCCGTCCAGTCGCCCTCGTTGAGGAACTTGACGATGGTGTGCCGCGCCTCGGGCTTGGCGAGCGGCGCGCACGCGTCCTCCAGGTCCAGGAAGACCTGGTCCGCGGGGAGGCCCTGCGCCTTCTCCAGGAAGCGGGGGTTGCTTCCCGGGACCGCGAGACACGAGCGGCGGGGGCGCAGACGGTTGACGGGCGTGGTCATGCGGAGACCTCCAGGGGGTCGAGCTTGTTCGCTTTCCGGATCTCGTCGACGATGCGGCCGATGATTCCCGTGATGTCGAAGTCCTTCGGGGTGAACACCGCGGCCACTCCGGCGGCCCTGAGCTGTTCGGCGTCGTTGTTCGGGATGATGCCACCAGCGATCACCGGAATGTCTGTGGCACCGGCCACACGGAGCCGATCGAGGACGTCCGGCACCAGCTGGGCGTGCGAGCCGGAGAGGATCGACAGGCCCACGGCGTGCACGTCCTCGGCGACGGCCGCGTCCACGATCTGCTCCGGGGTCAGCCGGATGCCCTGGTAGACCACCTCGAACCCGGCGTCCCTGGCCCGCACGGCGATCTGCTCGGCGCCGTTGGAGTGCCCGTCCAGACCGGGCTTGCCGACCAGGAAGCGGAGCTTGCCGACGCCGAGGTCCGCCGCCGTCAGGTTCACCTTGCGGCGCACGTCGGCCAGCGCGCTGCCCTCCGCGGCGGCCACGGCGACCGGCGCGGACGACACGCCCGTCGGCGCCCGGAACTCGCCGAACACCTCGCGCAGGGCCCCGGCCCACTCGCCGGTCGTGACCCCGGCGCGGGCGCACTCCACGGTGGCCTCCATGAGGTTGGCGGTGCCCTTGGCGGCCTCCTTCAGCCTCTCCAGCGCCTTGCAGGGGCGCGGGTGGTTGAAGGGCGGCTGGTAGCGGGTGTCACGCCAGTTCTGCAGCGAGGCGATGACCCGGGCCTCGACGGCCGGGTCGACCGTCTGGATGGCCGTGTCGAGGTCGGCCGTCAGCGGGTTCGGCTCGGTCGTCTCGAAGATGTTGACGCCGATGATCTTCTCTTCACCGGACTCGATACGGGCCCGCCGCTCGGCGTGCGAGGCGACCAACTGCGACTTGAGATAGCCCGACTCGACGGCGGCCATCGCGCCGCCCATCTCCTCGATCCGCTCCATCTCCGCGAGCGACTCCTCGACCAGCTCGCCCACCTTGGCCTCGATCACCTTCGAGCCCTCGAAGATGTCGGCGTACTCCAGCAGGTCGCTCTCGTACGCGAGCACCTGCTGCATGCGCAGTGACCACTGCTGGTCCCAGGGCCGGGGGAGCCCCAGCGCCTCGTTCCAGGCGGGCAGCTGCACGGCACGCGCGCGTGCGTCCTTGGAGAGGGTCACGGCCAGCATCTCGAGGACGATCCGCTGGACGTTGTTCTCCGGCTGCGCCTCCGTCAGACCGAGGGAGTTGACCTGGACGCCGTAGCGGAAGCGGCGGTGCTTGGGATCCTCGATGCCGTACCGCTCGCGGGTGACCTGGTCCCAGATGCGGCCGAACGCCCGCATCTTGCACATCTCCTCGACGAAGCGGACGCCCGCGTTCACGAAGAAGGAGATCCGGCCGACGACGTCACCCATGCGTTCCTGCGGCACCTGGCCGGAGTCCCGCACGGCGTCCAGCACCGCGATCGCCGTGGACATCGCGTACGCGATCTCCTGGACCGGCGTGGCGCCCGCCTCCTGCAGGTGGTAGCTGCAGATGTTGATCGGGTTCCACTTCGGGATGTGGGAGACCGTGTACGCGATCATGTCCGTCGTCAGGCGGAGCGAGGGCACCGGCGGGAACACGTGCGTGCCCCGAGACAGGTACTCCTTGACGATGTCGTTCTGGGTCGTCCCCTGGAGCTTGGTGACGTCGGCACCTTGCTCCTCCGCGACGACCTGGTAGAGCGCCAGCAGCCACATGGCGGTGGCGTTGATGGTCATCGAGGTGTTCATCTGCTCCAGGGGGATGTCCTGGAACAGCCTGCGCATGTCACCGAGGTGCGCGATCGGCACGCCGACCCGGCCGACCTCGCCGCGGGCGAGGACGTGGTCGGAGTCGTAGCCGGTCTGCGTGGGCAGGTCGAACGCCACCGACAGACCGGTCTGGCCCTTGGCGAGGTTGCGCCGGTACAGCTCGTTGGACGCCTCGGCCGTGGAGTGACCGGCGTAGGTCCGCATGAGCCACGGCCGGTCCTTCTGACGCTCAGTCATCTGTGACCTCAGATGTTCCGGAAGCGGTTGATGGCGTCGACGTGCTGGGCGCGCTTCTCCGCGTCGCGCACACCCAGGCCCTCCTCGGGCGCCAGGCACAGCACGCCCACCTTGCCCTGGTGGAGGTTGCGGTGCACGTCGTAGGCGGCCTGCCCGGTGTCCTCCAGGGAGTACACCTTGGACAGCGTCGGGTGGATCTTGCCCTTCGCGATGAGCCGGTTGGCCTCCCAGGCCTCGCGGTAGTTGGCGAAGTGCGAGCCGATGATCCGCTTCAGGGACATCCACAGGTAGCGGTTGTCGTACTCGTGGTTGTAGCCCGAGGTCGACGCGCAGGTGACGATCGTGCCGCCCTTGCGCGTGACGTAGACGGAGGCGCCGAAGGTCTCGCGGCCGGGGTGCTCGAAGACGATGTCGACGTCCTCGCCGCCGGTGAGTTCACGGATGCGCTTGCCGAAGCGCTTCCACTCGCGCGGGTCCTGGTGGTGCTCGTCCTTCCAGAACTTGTAGTCCTCGGCGGTGCGGTCGATGATCGCCTCGGCGCCCATCTTCCGGCAGATGTCGGCCTTCTGCTCGCTGGAGACGACACAGATCGGGTTGGCGCCGCCGGCCAGCGCGAACTGCGTGGCGTACGAGCCCAGTCCGCCGCTCGCGCCCCAGATGAGCACGTTGTCGCCCTGCTTCATGCCGGCGCCGTTGCGGGAGACCAGCTGCCGGTAGGCGGTGGAGTTGACCAGACCGGGCGCGGCGGCCTCCTCCCAGCTGAGGTGGTCCGGCTTGGGCATCAGCTGGTTGGACTTGACCAGCGCGATCTCGGCGAGGCCGCCGAAGTTGGTCTCGAAGCCCCAGATGCGCTGCTCGGGGTCGAGCATCGTGTCGTTGTGGCCGTCGGACGACTCCAGCTCGACGGACAGACAGTGCGCGACGACCTCGTCGCCGGGCTTCCAGGCGTTGACGCCGGGGCCGGTGCGCAGGACGACGCCCGCGAGGTCGGAACCGATGATGTGGTACGGCAGGTCGTGGCGCTTGGTGAGCTCCGAGACCTTGCCGTAGCGCTCCAGGAAGCCGAAGGTCGACAGCGGCTCGAAGATCGAGGTCCACACGGAGTTGTAGTTCACTGAGGAGGCCATGACGGCCACCAGGGCTTCGCCCGGGCCCAGCTCGGGCAGAGGCACGTCGTCGAGGTGCAGCGACTTGCGGGGGTCCTTCTCGCGGGTCTGCATGCCCGCGAACATCTCCGTCTCGTCCTTGTGCACGGTGATCGCGCGGTACGACTCGGGGAGCGGCAGAGCGGCGAAGTCGTCCGGGGTCGATTCCGGTGACTGGATCGCGTCCAGGATGTCCTTCATGGTCACGGTTTGCCTCCGGCGAATGGCGTCTTGAGGGAGACGCTGAGGGTTACGTCGGTGCTGCTGAGAGGGTGGGTGGGGAAGTGCCGTCGGTTCGGCGGTTGAGCTGTTCGGCAGCGCTTTGTGGCGCGGGAGGTTGCCTGTGACGCAGGCGTCCGGGCGGGCAGACCGATGGTTTGCTGGGACAGCCGACGTACGAAAGGTCTCTGCACGCCGGCCGCCCGGACACCTTCAACGTATGACACCGCGTGTCACCCCGCAAGGCACTGAGTGCCAGAACTTGCTCTCAGGTGAAATCTTTACGTAACAAATGAGCGATGATCGATCGAACAGGGGTGGAAAGGTGCCTGAAAAGCTGCCCTGACATGCCAAAACGGCCACCCCGAGGGGTGGCCGTCGTCACAGTGGCGAGAAGGGCTCAGCGGTCCTTGAGCGCCTCTTCGATGGTCCGCATGACCTGGTCGAGCGGGACGTCCGTGCGAGCCACCGTCACCAGCACCTCGCCGTGGGTGGAGACCGTCGCGGCGGCCGGTCTAGGGGTCGTGGTGCGTCCGGCCCCGATGCCCGACCCGAACGTCTTCCGTACGATCGCGAAGGCGTGGTCCAGCTGGGACTCGACGTCCCCCTGCGCGCCGGCCCGCAGCCAGCGCCGCAGGACGTGGTTGTGGGCGGTGACCACGGCGGACGCGGCGACCTCCGCCAGCAGCGGGTCGTCGTTGGCGTCGTCGTCGTGCGCGTGCTCGTCGAAGTGGCCGAGCAGGTAACGGGTGAAGAGCCGTTCGTAGCGGGCCACCGACGCGATCTCCGCCTCGCGCAGGGTGGGTACCTCGCGCGTGAGCTTGTAGCGGGCGACCGAGATCTCCGGCCGGGCCGCGTACATCCGCATGACTTCCTTGATGCCCCGGCACACCGTGTCGAGCGGATGCTCGTGCGCGGGGGCGGCGTTGAGGACCGCCTCCGCCCGGATCAGCGTGTCGTCGTGGTCGGGGAAGATCGCCTCTTCCTTGGAGCGGAAGTGCCGGAAGAAGGTGCGACGCGCGACCCCTGCCGCGGCCGCGATCTCGTCGACCGTGGTCGCCTCGTACCCCTTGGTCGCGAACAGCTCCATCGCGGCGGCCGCCAGTTCCCGGCGCATCTTGAGCCGCTGCGCGGCGGCGCGACTGCCTGCGGCACTTTCCGGTGCGTCGGGCGTGGCTGGTGTACGTGAGGACTTGGCGGGCTGGGGCATGCCCCGAACGTACTGCATGTGCGCAGCTCGCCGTGCAGGTCCCCGGCTTCCCCCGACCGGTGCGGACGGGGGAGTGACGGGCGGGGTCGAGTCGTGCGGGGCGGGCGGCGCGAACCCGCCCGGCTCGAGCAGCCCGCCCCAGTCCGCGTCCTGTGCCAACCGGTCGCCGGGACGCTCAGCGGCGGGCATATTCGCGGAAGCCGCGGCCGGTCTTGCGGCCGAGGCAGCCCGCGGCCACCAGGTGCTCCAGGAGCGGTGCCGGGGCCAGGCCCGGGTCGCGGAACTCGCGGTGCAGGACCTTCTCGATGGCCAGCGAGACATCGAGTCCGACGACGTCCAGGAGCTCGAACGGCCCCATCGGGTAACCGCCGCCCAGCTTCATCGCCGCGTCGATGTCGTCAAGAGACGCATAGTGTTCCTGCACCATCTTGATCGCGTTGTTGAGGTACGGGAACAGCAGGGCGTTCACGATGAAGCCGGCCCGGTCCCCACAGTCGACCGCATGCTTCTTGATCTTGACGCAGACCTCGCGGACCGTCGTGTGGACGTCGTCGGACGTCAGCACCGTTCGGACGACCTCGACCAGCTTCATCGCCGGTGCCGGATTGAAGAAGTGCATGCCGATCACGTCCTGCGGGCGCGAGGTGGCGCGGGCGCAGGCGACGACGGGCAGCGACGAGGTCGTGGTGGCCAGGACCGCGCCCGGCTTGCAGACCTTGTCCAGCGTCGCGAACAGCTGCTGCTTGACCTCCAGGTCCTCGGCGACGGCCTCCAGGGCCAGGTCGACATCGGCGAAGGCGTCGTAGGAACCCGCCGGGGTGATCCGCTCCAGGGTCTGCGCGGCGGCCTCGGCGGTCATCCGTCCCTTGTCGACGGAGCGTGAGAGCGACTTGCCGATACGGGACTTGGCGGTCTGCGCCTTCTCCTCGCTGCGGGCGGCGAGGACGACCTCGTACCCCGCCTTGGCGAAGACCTCGGCGATCCCGGACGCCATGGTGCCCGAGCCCGCGACACCGACGGAGCGCACCGGACGGCCGGGGACGTCGAGGCCCCCGGCCAGGGGCGTCAGGGCGTCCGGCACGACGGCGGCGCTGCCCGGGGCCTCGTACGTGTAGAAGCCGCGGCCCGACTTGCGGCCGGTCAGTCCCGCTTCGCTGAGCTGCTTGAGGATCGGCGCGGGGGCGTGCAGCCGGTCACGGGACTCGGCGTACATGGCCTCGAGGACCGTGCGCGCGGTGTCGACGCCGATCAGGTCGAGCAGGGCGAGGGGGCCCATCGGCAGCCCGCAGCCGAGCCGCATCGCGGCGTCGATGTCCTCCCGGGAGGCGTACTTCGCCTCGTACATCGCGGCGGCCTGGTTGAGGTAGCCGAACAGCAGTCCGTCGGCGACGAAACCGGGCCGGTCGCCGACCGCGACGGGCTCCTTGCCCAGCTCGATCGCGAGGTCCGTGACCGCGGCGACCGCCTGGGGCGCGGTCAGCACCGAGGAGACGACCTCGACCAGCCGCATGGCCGGCGCCGGGTTGAAGAAGTGCAGACCCAGCACCCGCTCCGGGCGGGCCGAGTCCGCGGCGAGCCGGGTGACGGACAGGGCGTTGGTGCCGGTCGCCAGGATCGTCTCCGGCCGCACGATCCCGTCGAGTTCACGGAAGATCTGGTGCTTGATCTCGTACGACTCCGGAGCCACCTCGATGACCAGGTCGGCGTCGGCCGCGGCCCGCAGATCGGTGGACGTGCGGACCCGGGCGAGCAGGTCGGCTCGCTCCTGCCCGGTCAGCCGGCCGCGCTCCACGGCGCGGGCGGTCGCGGCCTCCAGGACGGCGACCGACTGGGCGGCGGCGGCCTCGCTGATGTCGATGCCGACGACCTCGCGGCCGGCCTTGGCGAGCACCTCGGCGATGCCGGTGCCCATCGTGCCGAGGCCGACGACGGCAACGGTCTTGAACGGGGACAGAGGGGTGTCGGACAGGGGAGCGGCCATCGCGGACTCCAGGAATGAGGGTGACGACTGGAAGCGCGCCCGGGTGCGCCGGGCAAGGCCCGAAGAGGGCCGTGCCACGGGCGCACCGGGGTGCGAAGAGGAGTGCGGGTGTTGCCGGGCTGCAGGCGCACACGCCCGGTGCCGTCATGAGGGGCGTGCACACGCCCGGAAAACGGCGGAACCGACCGGCCCTGTCCCGGGGCCGGGTCGTACTCGGGTACACGAGGTACCGAACCGACTGCTCTCGCGGCGGCTGCGTCACCAGGCCACCACGAGCAGATCCACGAGTGGGTAACTCGCTCGTCTGAGCTTAACCCGCCAGTAACGAGCGCGCCAGCCCCCGAATTTGTGATGTAGCTCCTGGCGCCCCGGCTGCCCGCCTAATCTCGGTTTCATGGACGAAGAGTTGCGATCGCTCACGGAACGCTTACGACAGGAGTCGGGGGAGTCGCCCGTGTACGAGCGCCTCATGAGGACCGAGGACGTCGACGACCTGGCGGCAGTGCTCACCGAACCCGGACAACCGCTGTGGGCCAGGGAACTCGCCGCGTTCCGGCTCGGACTCGCGGGCGACCGGCGTGCCTTCGAATCCCTCGTCCTGCTGCTCAACCACCGCGACCCGCAGCGCTGCGCCTCCGCCGCCCACGCCCTGGCCCGCCTCGGCGACCCGCGCACCGCCCGCGCGGCCGCCGCCCTCGCCACCAACGAACTCCGCGTCGCCTACGCCCTGCATCCCGTCCGGCTCCTGGTGCAGTTGCGCGCCCCCGAGGCCGTACCGGCGCTGATCACCACCCTGGGGCGGCGGCTGCGCCCGCACGATCCGTACCGGCGCGTGGCGCTGGCCTGCGTGGAGGGGCTCGGCACGCTCGGCGACAGCCGGGCCAGGCCCGTCCTGAACGAGGCGCTCGCGCACCCGGTGCTCGCCGAGGCCGCGGTGCAGGCCCTGGCGCGGATCCCGAGACAGCGGGGGTGAGCCCTCAGGCCGACGGCACCGACTCCCGTCGCCCTCAGGCCGACGGCACCGACTCCCGTCGCCCTCAGGCCGGCGGCACCGACTCCCGTACGTACCGGACCTCCGGCACCAGGACTCCGTCGACCTCGAAGGGTTCCTCGGCGCCGTCCGGGAGGAAACCCGCCCGCTCGTAGAAGCGACGGGCGCGCGTGTTCCCCTTCAGTACCCACAGGAACAGGCGCGCCTGGGCGCGGCACTGCTCCGCCGACTCCTCCAGCAGCGCCCTTCCGACCCCGCTCCCCAGGTACGCGGAGTCGACGTAGATCGCGTACAGCTCCGCGTCCGCATTGCGGGTGTCGCCGTCGCGGTACGGGCCGTGCGCCGCCCAGCCGACGATCTCGCCGCCCCGCTCGGCGACCAGGTTCACCACACCGTCGCTGGCGCGGGCGGAGAAGAGGGAGCGCCGCCGTTCGGCTTCCTTCGTCACGCTGAGCGCGTCGAGGAAGGACTGCGGCATGAGGCCTCGGTAGGCGCTCCGCCAGCCGCGCACGCGGATCTCGGAGACGCGGTCGCAGTCGGCGAGCCTCATCTCCCGCACCAGCACGTGAGTCACTCGCCGACCACCGCGAACGCCTCGATCTCCATCAGGAACTCGGGCCGGACCAGCGCGGCGACCTGCACGGCGGAGGCGGCCGGCAGGCGGTCGTCGGGTATGTGGGCGGCGCGGGCCGCGCGGATCGCGGGCATGTGGGCCATGTCCGTGACGAAGAAGGTGAGCTTGACGACGTCGTCGAAGGCCGCCCCTGCGGCGGCGAGGCAGCGGCGCAGGTTCTCGAAGACCTGCCGGGCCTGCGCCGCGGGGTCGCCCGCACCGACGAGCTTGCCGTCCTCGTCCAGGGCGAGCTGGCCGGAGACGGCGACGAAACGGCCGGTCCCCGTCACGACGTGGGTGTACGCGGCGGCGGGGGCGACACCGTCGGGGGCGGGAATCCTCGTCAGCTCACTCATGCGTCCATGGTGGACCATGGGTCCGACAACGCCCCCGACGGGCCGTCAGGCCGTGCTCAGCCGCGGAAGCCGAGCAGACCGTGCAGGGTCGAGCCGCGGGACGACGTGGACGCCGCCTTCGAGCTGAGCGGCTCCGGGTCGGGCAGTGCCTCGCACACCGCGTCGGCCTCGCCGTGACCGCGTGGCACCGTGCCGTCGGTCAGGTACGCCGCCAGGTACTTGTCCAGGCAGGCGTTGCCGCTCAGTGAGATGCCGTGGTTCCCGCCGCCTTCCTCGACCACCAGACTGGAGTGGGCGAGCAACTGGTGGACCGTCGCGCCGCCCTGGTACGGGGTGGCCGCGTCGTCCGTCGCCTGGAAGAGCAGCGCCGGCGGCAGCTTGCCGTTGGCGACGTTCTTCGGCTGCAGCGAGTCCGTCGGCCAGAACGCGCACGGCGCGTTGTACCAGGCGTTGTTCCATGTCATGAACGGCGCCTTCTCGTACACCGCCCAGTTGTCCTTGCGCCACTGGTTCCAGTCGCGCGGCCAGGACGCGTCACGGCACTGCACCGAGGTGTAGATGCTGTAGCCGTTGTCACCCGAGGCGTCCACGGCGGCGAAGTTCTCGTACGCCTCGACCAGCGGGTCGGCGTTCTTGTCGTTCACGTACGCCGCGAACGCCTCGGCGAGGTAGGGCCAGTAGCCGTTGTAGTAGCCGCCCGGGATGAAGGTGTCCTCCAGTTCGGAGGCGCCCACCTTCCCGTCGGCCGGCTTCTTCGCCAGGGCCGCCCGCATCGCGTACCACTTGGCCTCGATCTTCTCCGGATCGGTGCCGAGCTTGTACGTGGCGTCGTACTTCGCGATCCAGGCCATCAGCGCCCGGTGGCGGTCGTTGAAGGCGTAGTCCTGGGCGAGGTTGTCGTCGTACCACACGCCGGTGGGGTCGACGATCGAGTCCAGGACCAGGCGCCGCACCCGCTCCGGGTAGAGCTTGCCGTAGACCGCGCCCAGGTAGGTGCCGTACGAGTAACCGAAGTAGTTGATCTTCTTGGCGCCCAGCGCCTTGCGGATCGAGTCCATGTCCCGCACGGCGCTGACCGTGTTGATGTACGGCAGCACGCTCGCGTACTTCTTGCCGCAGGCGGCGGCGAAGGACTTGGCGCGGGAGAGGTTGGCCTTCTCGATGGCGGGTGTGCTCGGCACGGAGTTTGGGCGCACCGGGTTGAAGTGGCCCGGCTTGCAGTCGAGGGCGGGCTTGCTCGCGCCCACTCCGCGCGGGTCGAAGCCGATGACGTCGTACTGGGCCGCGACCGCCTTGGGCAGCGTGGAGGCGACGAATCCGGCGAGCGTCAGGCCACTGCCGCCGGGGCCGCCCGGGTTGACCAGCAGAGGGCCCTGGTACTTCTTCGCGGTGTGCGGAACGCGCGACAGGGCGAGGGTGATCTGCTCGCCGTTCGGCTTCGCGTGGTCGAGCGGCACTTTGAGTGACGCGCACTGGAGCGTCGGATAGTCGGTGGTGCCGCATTTCTTCCAGGCGGGTTTCGCGGCTTGAGCGGTCTGCGCGGTCGGTGGAGTGCTCGCGCCGGCGGGGACGGCCGTGAAGGTCCCGGCCACGACGACAGCGGCACCGCACAGGGCGGCTGCGCGTTTTCTCATGGAGTCCTCCCAGGACGGAGGGTTTCGGACCGCGAAGGTCACGGCCCCGCCGCATCGTCCCGGAAAGCTCGGCCGGAAGAACGGGTTCTGGCAATACTTGACCCGATTGGATCGTGGTATGCGCTCGAATGATCTCAGATGAGAGTGAGTTGCGTCGGTTCGGACAGATCGGGCCGGTCGGGCTCCGGCTCACGGACGCGCCTCGGCATCCCCGAGCGCGTGGGGCCGATGCCGTACTCCTGGGCCAGCTCGTGGACCTGACGGGTGATCCGGCGCTGGTACCACTTCGGGGCGTAGGCGCCCTCCGCGTACAGCCGCTCGTAACGGCCCACCAGGTGCGGGTGGTGGCGGGTCAGCCAGGCCATGAACCACTCGCGGGCGCCGGGACGCAGGTGCAGCACCAGCGGGGTGACCGACGTGGCCCCGGACTCCGCGATCGCCCGTACGGTCTCCCGCAGTTGGGCCGGATGGTCGCTCAGGAACGGGATGACCGGCGCCATCAGGACACCGCACCCGATGCCGTGTTCGCCCAGGGTCCGTACGACGTCCAGGCGCCGCTCCGGCGCGGGCGTGCCCGGCTCGACGGTGCGCCACAGCTCGGGTTCGGTGAAGCCGACCGAGACCGAGATGCCGACGTCCGTCACCTCTGCCGCCCGCTTCAGCAGGTCGAGGTCGCGCAGGATCAGCGTGCCCTTCGTCAGGATCGAGAAGGGGTTGGCGTGGTCGGTCAGGGCGGTGATGATGCCCGGCATCAGTCGGTAGCGGCCCTCGGCGCGCTGGTAGCAGTCGACGTTGGTGCCCATCGCGATGTGCTCGCCCTGCCAGCGGCGCGAGCCCAGCTGGCGGCGCAGCAGCTCCGGCGCGTTCGTCTTGACCACGATCTGGGAGTCGAAGTCCACACCCGTGTCCAGGTCCAGGTAGCTGTGCGTCTTGCGGGCGAAGCAGTAGACGCACGCGTGCGAGCAACCCCGGTAGGGGTTGACCGTCCATTCGAACGGCATGCGGGAGGCGCCCGGCACGCGGTTGATGATCGACCGGGCCCGGATCTCGTGGAAGGTGATTCCGGCGAACTCGGGCGTGTCGAACGTACGGCTGGTGACGGCGTCCGCGTCGAACAGGGCGGCGTCGGCCCGGCTGTGATCGCCGGACTCGGTGAGGTTCTCCCAGCGCATGAGGCCTCCTCGGTAGCACTGGCCCCAAGAATAGAACACATGTTCCCTTGATCGTGCGACCCCCGATTTGGGCGCCCGGCACCCGGGGTGGTTGGCTTGCCCAAACCCCGAGAACTTGAGGTCCTGGAGGAAGTCAATGGCGCAGGTCGAGGCCACTACTGAGCGGATCGTCGCGGCGGACGCGGAGAAGGTGTTCGACGCCCTCGCCGACTACAGCGGCACGCGCGCGAAGGTGCTGCCCGAGCACTTCAGCGAGTACGAGGTGCGCGAGGGCGGCGACGGCGAGGGCACCCTCGTCCACTGGAAGCTCCAGGCCACCAGCAAGCGCGTGCGCGACTGTCTCCTGGAGGTCAGCGAGCCCACCGACGGCGAGCTCGTCGAGAAGGACCGCAACTCCTCGATGGTCACCACCTGGCGGGTCACCCCGGCCGGCGAGGGCAAGTCCCGGGTCGTCGTCACCGCCGTCTGGCAGGGCGCCGGCGGCATCGGCGGCTTCTTCGAGAAGACCTTCGCGCCCAAGGGACTCGGCCGGATCTACGACGCCATGCTCGACAAGTTCGCCGCCGAGGTCGAGAAGTAGCCCCAACGGAACACCGGTGACCGGCCGTTGGCCCCTCACCGGTTCGAGTGGATCTCCGTGCGCCCCGGCAGTACGCCGTAACTCGTCGCGCTTGCTCACAGTTGTCGCTTTACGCGGGAATTGTGCGGCAGCGCGACGAGGGGAGCGGTACGTGGGCGGGGTCACTCCGGTACAGGCCGAACCGGCCCCGGCACCTCCCTCGCAGGGCCCGCCTCGGGCCTCGGTCACCGGCACCGGACTGAGCCCACGCCAGGTGCGGTTGGTCTTCGTCGCACTGATGCTCGCGCTGCTGCTGGCGGCGCTGGAGCAGATGATCGTCGCCACCGCGCTGCCGAAGATCGTCGGCGAACTGCACGGCCTGGACAGGATGTCCTGGGCGATCACCGCCTACCTCCTCACCGCCACGATTGGACTCCCGATCTACGGCAAGCTCGGCGACCTCCGCGGCCGCAAGGGTGTCTTCCAGTTCGCGATCGTCGTCTTCGTCGTCGGATCCGCACTCGCCGGTCGCGCGCAGACCATGGACCAGCTGATCGCCTTCCGGGCGGTCCAGGGCGTCGGCGCCGGCGGCCTCATGATCGGCGTTCAGGCGATCATCGCGGACATCGTGCCGGCCCGGGAGCGGGGCCGGTTCATGGGCCTCGTCGGCGCCGCGTTCGGTCTCGCCTCCGTCGCCGGGCCCCTGTTGGGCGGCTACTTCACCGACCAGCTCTCCTGGCGCTGGTGCTTCTACATCAACGTGCCCTTCGGCCTGGTCACCCTCGCCGTTGTCGCCGTGGTGCTCAAACTCCCGAAGCCTTCGGCCAGGCCCCGGCTCGACATCCTCGGCGCGCTGCTGCTCGCCACCGCCTCCACCTGCCTGGTGCTCCTGACCAGTTGGGGCGGCACCGAGCACGCGTGGGACTCGCGGGTCATCCTCGGACTCGGTGCCGGCGCGGTGGCCGCGGGCCTCCTCTTCCTCCTCGCCGAACACTTCGCGGCCGAACCCCTCATCCCGCTCCGGCTGTTCAAGGATTCCGTCTTCAACGTCACCGGCCTGGTGGGCCTCGTGATCGGCGTCGCCCTGTTCGGCGCGGCCAGTTATCTGCCGACCTACCTGCAGATGGTCGACGGGGCCTCCGCCACCGATTCGGGCCTGTTGATGCTGCCGATGACGGGCGGCATCGTCGGCGCCTCGATCGTCTCCGGGCAGCTCATCAGCCGTACCGGGCACTACAAGATCCACCCGGTCATCGGCGGGGCGCTCTCCGTGGCCGGCATGTGGCTGCTCTCCCGCCTCGAACCCGACACGCCCCGCCTGTACTACAGCATCTGGACGGCGGTGCTCGGCGCCGGCATCGGCATGGCGATGCCGGTCCTGATCCTCGCCGTGCAGAACTCCGCGCGCCCGGCCGACCTCGGCACCGCCACCAGCGCCCACAACTACTTCCGGCAGATCGGCGGCAGCGTCGGCGCCGCGATCTTCGGCGCCCTGTTCGCCGACCGGCTCGCCGACTCACTGGAAGAACGCCTCCCCACGCGCGCGGGTGCCCCGCTCCCCGACCCCGAGTCCATCACCCCGCAGCTCGTCCACGCGCTGCCCCCGGCGCTGCGCGACGGCTACGTCCGGGCGTACGCCGACGCCATGCCGCGGATCTTCCTCTACCTCGTGCCGGTGCTCGTGCTCGGCCTGCTCGTCGCCTTCTTCCTCAAGGAGAAACCCCTGGTCTCCCCCGACGCCCCGGCCGCGGAGCCGGAGGCCGCGCGGGCCGGCGCCCCGGTCCCGCAGGCGCTTCCCCACCCTCCGGGCGGTGGGACCCTCACCTCGCCACGCTCGCCGTACGCCGCCGGGACCCCGGTGTGCGGCACGGTGCGGCGTCCCGACGGGACGGTCGTGCCCCGCGCGGCACTCACCCTGATCGACGTCGCCGGACAGCAGCTCGGGCGGGGTGCGAGCGGCGAGGACGGGCGGTACGCGCTGTCGACGCCGGGCCCGGGGGCTTACGTCCTCATCGCCGCGGCAGGCGGCCATCAGCCGCAGGCGGTCTCCGTCACCGTCGGGGACCGGCCCGTCGAGCTGGACGTCGTCCTCGGCGGTGCGGGACGCCTGGCCGGGAACGTGCTCACCGCGGACGGCAGCCCCGTCCCGGACGCCACCGTCACGCTCACCGACGTGCAGGGCGAGGTCGTCGCCACCACCCGCAGCGGCCGCGAGGGCGGCTACGTCGTCCCCGAGCTGGTGCCCGGCGAGTACACCCTCGCCGCCGGCGCGCCCGCCTTCCGTCCGACCGCCCTCCCCGTCACCGTCCAGGCCTCCCGGGAGACCCGCCAGGACGTCGAACTCGCCGGCGGGACAGTGCTGCGCGGCACCGTGCGGGCCGGCGGCGGACGCCCCGTGGAGGACGCGCGCGTGACGCTGCTGGACGCGGCCGGCAACCTCGTGGACACCCTCACCACCGGACCGGACGGAACGTTCAGGTTCGTCGACATGTCCTGCGGCGAGTACACCGTCATCGCCGCCGGTTACCCGCCGGTCGCCACCGCGCTCCAAGTGGCCGGCGGGGGTCGCACGGAACGGGATCTGCGGCTGGGGCACGAGAACTGAAAACCTGTCAGTAACCGGCGCTGCCGGACCTTCCGTCCCTGCTCAGAGCGGGGGCGCGGGGGCGTGCGCCGGTGTGATCCCGCGACCCGATTACCGCATTGCCGCACATCGTGACCGACCGGCGCCGTACGGTGGTCGAGGCGGCACAGATCTCGCGGAGCCGTGGGGAGAGAGGGCCTGGGCCATGAACCGTGGCACCGAGAGGGACGTACCTCCCAGCCCCGGAGCTGGGAGCGGCGCGGCGGAGCACGCGCCGTCCGGCCGCATCCCGCTGGCCGTGGTCGTGGTGGACCGCGACGGCCTGGTCTCCCACTGGAGCACGGGCGCGCGCCGCCTGTTCGGCGCCACCAAGGAGGAGGCGATCGGCCGGTCCGCGGTCGACCTGCTGCCCGTCTCCGGAGCGCTGCCCCAGGAGGACGAGGTCGCGCCCTTCAGGGCGTACGCGGCCTACGACGGCCTCGGACCCGACCTGGAGACGTCCCTCGACGGCAGGCTGTCCTACCCGGCCGCGGGCCGCGCCCGCCTCACCGTGGCGGACCACGACCGGGTCGACGTCCTGTGGTGGGCCTACCCGCTGGTCGGCCCCGGGCGGGAGCGCCTGCTGGTCCTCGCCGCCGACGCGGGCGGCCTGCGGCCGGACCCCGCCGACGAGGACACCCAGGCCCTGGCGTTCGAGCGGATCGCGCCCGGCTTCGCGCTGCACACCGACTTCCCTGGCGCCGACGAACTGGCCCGCCGGCTCCCGGAGATCCTGCCCAGCATGAGCGTCGGCGAGGGCGCGCGCATCGTCGGGCAGATCCTCGAACTGGGCTATCCCGTCCTGGAGTTCAGCCAGAACGACCGGGTGCCCGTCACCCCCGACTGGGGTGTGCCCCGGCGCGCCGAGCGCAAGGCCCGCCGCGCACGTGCGGCCCGTGCCCTGGCCGAGGGGCGCCCCCTCCCGCAGGACGTCACCGACGAGGCCGAGGACCTCGAGTACACCGCCGTGCGCGAGCGTCTGGAGTTCCTGAACGAGGTCAGCGGCCGCATCGGCACGTCACTGGACCTGGCGAAGACGATCATCGAGGTCAGCAAGGCCGTCGTGCCCCGCTTCACCGACGTCGCCGGCACCTATCTGCGCGAACAGGTCGTCGCCGGCGAGGAGTTCTCCGAGGGCGTGCCGGACACGACCACCATGTGGCACCGGGTCGCCCTGGAACACACCGACGAACCCGGCCGCTGGGACGACGTGGTGCCGGTCGGCGAGGCCATGCCGTTCCCGGCGCACACCCCGTTCTTCCAGTGCATGACCACCGGCGAACCCGTCCTCGTGCCGCGTATCAGCGAGCCGATGGGCCACGCCATCGCCTCCCAGTTCGAAAAGCGCGACATCCGCCCCCTCATCACGGGCCGCTCCATGCTGGTCGTGCCCCTCAAGGCGCGCAACGTGGTCCTCGGCTTCATGATCCTGCTGCGACACCCCGAGCGCGTCGAGTTCAACGACATGGACCGGGTCACCGGAGCCGAACTCGCCGCCCGCGCGGGCCTCGTGCTCGACAACGCGCGCATGTACACCTACCAGGAGAGCGTCGCCGAGACCCTCCAGGACAGCATGCTGCCGCACATCCCGCCCCGCATGGCCGGCTGCGACATCGCCACCCGCTATCTGCCCGGCACCCTCCTCGGACGCGTCGGGGGCGACTGGTTCGACTCCGTGAAACTGCCCGGCGCCCGCACCGCCCTGGTCGTCGGCGACGTCATGGGCCACGGCCTCAACTCCGCCGCCATGATGGGCCAGTTGCGGACGGCCGTACAGACCATGGCCGCGCTCGACCTGCCACCCGCCCAGCTGCTGCGCAACCTCGACGACCTCGCCCAGCGCCTCGGCGACACCTACCTCGCGACCTGCCTGTACGCGGTCTACGACCCGATCGCGAGCGAACTGCACATCGCCAACGCCGGTCACATCCCGCCCGTCGTGGTCCGCGCCCGGGACGGCGGCAGCGAGCTGCTCGACCTGCCGACGGGGGCGCCGATCGGCGTCGGCGGGGTGCCGTTCGAGGCGGTACGCGTGCGCGTGGAGCCCGGCGACCGGCTCGTGATGTGCACCGACGGCCTGGTGGAGGTGCGCGGCGAGGACATCGGCGTCGGCCTCGCCACCCTGTGCGAGTCCGCCGCGCACCCGGCCGCCTCCATGGACGACGCCTGCGACACGATCATCCGTTCCCTGAACACCCGCGGCGGCCGCAAGGACGACGTGGCCCTGCTGATGGCCCGCCTCAACGGCATCGAGCCCGACGACGTCGCCGAGTGGCGGCTCCCTCTCGACCCGGTCGAGGTGGGCCGGGCCCGCGCGGTGGTCCGCGAACAGCTCCACGACTGGGGGCTCAGGCAGCTCGCCGGTCCCACCGAGCTCATGGTCAGCGAACTGGTCACCAACGCCGTACGGCACTCCCACAGCCGCCCCGTCGACCTGCGGCTGGTGCGCGGCGACACCCTGCTGTGCGAAGTGGACGACGACGACCACGAGCTGCCGACCCTGCTGAGCGCGGGGCCGGGCGACGAGGCGGGGCGCGGTCTGCGGGTGGTGAGCACCCTCGCACGGGAGTGGGGGACCAGCCGGACGAAGGCCGGCAAGACCGTGTGGTTCGAGCTGACGCTGCCGCGCCGCTGACCCGTCCCTCGGGTGAGGGGGAGGCGCACGACGGCGTACCCGTCACGGACGACCCGTGAAGGAATGCGCCGCGCGCTTGTGGGCGTGACCTGGGCGCGATACACCGTACTGACCCGTCACTTGGGGGCGGGCGGCACTCGCACCCTGGGGAGTTGGTCATGAGCGTGACGAGTCGGTACCGGGAGGCCTGGGAGGGTTTCTGGCGGGAGGCTCCCGGTGAACCGGGGGCCGTGTTCTGGGACGCGGAGCCGATCCTCACGGCCGGCGCCCATCTCGCCCTCTTCGAACCCCACCTGGTCGACCCCGGGCTGCCACTGGTGGACCTCGGCTGCGGCAACGGCACCCAGACCCGGTTCCTCGCCGACCGTTTCCCGCACGTCCTCGGCGCCGACCTGTCCGCCGCGGCCCTCGACCACGCCCGGCGCGGCGACCCGGCGGGACAGGCGGCCTACCGGTTGCTCGACGCGGCCGGCAAGGGCGAGGCGGAGACCCTGCACGCGGAGCTCGGCGACGCCAACGTCTACATGCGGGGCGTCCTCCACCAGGCCGACCCCGACGACCGGCAGGCGCTCGTGGACTCGGTCGCCGCGCTCCTCGGGGAACGCGGCCGGGCATTCCTCGTCGAGCTCTCCGAAGCCGCCAAGCCCGTCCTCATGGGCCTGGCGCAGCGCCCCGAGGGCCCGCCGGCCAAACTGGCGCCCGTCTTCCGGCACGGCATCGCGCCCGGCGAGGTCGCCGACGACGCGCTCCCCGTCTATCTGGACGTGGCCGGGCTGAACGTCCTGGCGAGCGGTGAACTGCCGCTCACCACCACCGAGTACCGGCCCGACGGCACCCGGATCACACTTCCGTCGAAGTGGCTGGTGGCGGGCCGCACGATGTGACGCCGGCGGCGGTGGGATGTCGGCGGACTCCTCGTCCGGCGGGGCCACGGGGAACTCCCACAGGCGCGGGAGCGTTCCCAACTCGCGGGATTGTCAACGTAGTTGTTGCCGCAGTTGTCAACGAAACCCACGCCATGGAGGCGCCCACGATGACCCCGACCCACCCCCAGCCGACCCGGCGCGCCGTCCTCGGCGGCGCCGCCCTCGCCGCCCTGGCCGTGACGGCCGGCGCCGGTACGGCGAGCGCCGGCCCGAACGCCCCGTGGCCGACGGAGTTCCCCCTTCCGAACGGCTGGCTCCCCGAGGGCATCACCATCGGAAGCAAGCCGTACGCCTACCTGGGGTCCCGCGCCAACGGCGCGATCTACCGCACCGACCTGCGCACCGGGGAGGGCAAGGTCCTCTTCGCGGGCGGCACCGGCCTGATCTCCGTCGGTCTCAAGGTCGACCACGACGGGCTGCTGTACGTCGCCGGGAACACGGGCGTCGCCCGGGTCCACGACTCGCGCACCGGCGAACTCCTCGCCACGCACCGGCTCACCGAGGCCACCGGTCACTTCATCAACGACGTCACCCTGGTCGGCGAGCGCGCCTGGTTCACCGACTCGCGCGACGCGGTCCTCTACGGCGTCCCGCGCGGCCGCAAGGACGGCGGCATCCGCGCCCTGCCGCTCACCGGCGACTGGACGCAGCTGCCAGGCGTCAACAACGCCAACGGCATCGTCGGCACCCCCGACGGCCGTGGCCTGATCGTCGTCAAGAGTTCGCCGGGCGAGCTGTACAACGTGGACGTCAGGACCGGCGCCGCCACCAGGATCACGCTGGTCGGGCAGACGGACGTGGTCAACGGCGACGGCTTGTGGAGGATCGGCCGCACGTTGTACGTCGTACAGAACCGCCTGAACCTGATCAGCGTCTGGGACCTCGACGCCAAGGCCACCACCGCCACCTTGCGCAGGACGATCACCGACCCGCGCTTCGACGTGCCCACCACGGCCGCCCGCTTCGGTGACCGCCTCTACCTGGTCAACGCGCGCTTCACGACCACGCCGACGCCCGATACGACGTACAACGCCGTCGCGGTCTCCGTCTGAGCGTGCGCGCAAAGCGATGCGTCCTCCGGCGGTCCGGCGCCGGAGGACGCATCGCCCCCGTCAGTCCACCGCGCGGCCGCGGCGGTACGCCACCCAGCCCGCGGCCAGCAGCGCGGCGGCGACCGCGGCCACGGAGAGCACGGTGACGCCGGTGGAGGCGAGGCTGCCGCCCGCGGTCGAGGTGTCCGTCGTGCCGGTGCCGCCGGTCGTGGAGGTCGCGGTGCCGCCGGTGCCGCCGCCGGTGGTACCCGAGGAGCCGGAGCCGCCCGTGCCGCCGGTGTCACCGGTGCCGGGGTCGGTGTCCACCGGGTCCTGGCCGGCGAAGGCGACCGGGACCTTCGTTGTCGCCGAGGCCGACGGCCCCGCGTTCGCCGACTACCTGGGCGCCTCCCCGTCCGGCCGGTGCTGCGCACGACGAAGCCGCTGGGAACTCGGCGACCACTTCGTGCCCCGCACGGCGGCGGACAGTGACGGCGTACGCCTTCCTGAAGGACTACCCGGGGCCCCGGGCGGCGGCGTACTGATCCCCCCACGGCAGCGAGGACCGGCAGGGCGGCTTCCTGGCCGGTTCCCCTTCCGGCGCGTAACGTGACGGGGCATGAAGATCCTGATCAGCGCCGACATGGAGGGCGCCACCGGGGTGACCTGGCCGGCCGACGTGCTGCCGGGCACACCGCAGTGGGAGCGGTGCCGCTCGATGTTCACCTCGGACGTCAACGCCGCCGTACTGGGCTTCTTCGACGGCGGCGCGGACGAGGTCCTCGTCAACGAGGCCCACTCGACGATGCGCAACCTTCTCCTCGAACAGCTCGACGAGCGGGTGGAGATGCTCACCGGGCGGCACAAGTCACTGTCCATGGTCGAGGGCGTGCAGCACGGCGACGTGGACGGCATCGCCTTCGTCGGCTACCACGCGGGCGCCGGCATGGAGGGCGTCCTCGCCCACACCTACCTCGCCAACTCCATCACCGGCGTGTGGCTGAACGACGTACGGGCGAGCGAGGGACTCCTCAACGCCCACGTCGTCGCCGAGTACGGCGTGCCGGTCGTCCTGGTCACCGGCGACGACGTGGCCTGCGAGGACGCCCTCGGTTACGCCCCCGAGGCGCTGAAGGTCGCCGTCAAGGACCACGTCTCGCGGTACGCGGCCGTGTGCCGTACGCCGGCCAGGACCGCCGCCGACATCCGGGCCGCGGCCAAGGAGGCGGCCGGGCTGGCGGTGCGACGGAATCCGGTCGACGGTGGACCGTATACCGTCGCCCTCGAGTTCGACGCGGAGCATCTGGCGATGGCCGCCACCGTCGTGCCGGGCGTGACGCGTGCCGGGGAGCGGAAGGTGGCGTACACCAGCGGCACCATGTACGACGGGATCCGCGCCTTCAAGGCGGTCACCACGATCGTCTCGGCCGCGGTGGAGGAGCAGTATGGCTGACCAGCCGGAGCGGCAGGCGCTGGACGAGGTCGTCGAGTTCACCTCCGACCTCATCCGCATCGACACCACCAACCGGGGCGGCGGCGACTGCCAGGAGCGCCCCGCCGCCGAGTACGCCGCCGCGCGGCTGGCCGAGGCGGGCCTGGAGCCCACGCTGCTGGAGCGCACCAAGGGCCGTACGAACGTCGTCGCGCGGATCGAGGGCACCGACCCGTCGGCCGACGCGCTGCTCGTCCACGGTCACCTCGACGTGGTGCCCGCCGAGGCGCGGGACTGGAGCGTGCACCCGTTCTCCGGGGAGATCCGCGACGGCGTCGTCTGGGGGCGGGGCGCGGTCGACATGAAGAACATGGACGCGATGATCCTCGCCGTGGTGCGGGACTGGGCGCGGCAGGGCGTGCGACCCCGGCGGGACCTCGTCGTCGCGTTCACCGCCGACGAGGAGGCCAGCGCCGAGGACGGCTCCGGATTCCTCGCCGACGAGCACCCCGGGCTGTTCGAGGGCTGCACGGAGGGCATCAGCGAGTCGGGGGCGTTCACCTTCCACGACGGGAGCGGGCGGCAGCTCTACCCGATCGCGGCCGGCGAGCGGGGCACGGCCTGGCTGAAGCTCACCGCGCGCGGCCGTGCCGGGCACGGCTCCAAGGTGAACCGGGAGAACGCCGTCACGCGCCTCGCCGCCGCCATCACCCGGATCGGCGAGCACGATTGGCCGCTGCGGCTGACCCCGACCGTGCGCGCCGCGCTCACCGAACTCGCCGCGCTGTACGGCATCGAGACCGGCCTCGCCGACGCGGACGCGCTCCTGGACAAGCTCGGCCCGGCGGCCGCGCTGGTCGAGGCCACCGTGCGCAACAGCGCCAACCCGACCATGCTCGACGCCGGTTACAAGATCAACGTGGTGCCGGGGGAGGCCGTGGCGTACGTCGACGGGCGGTATCTCGCCGGTGCCGAGGACGAGTTCCGCACGACCCTTGACCGGCTCACCGGACCTGACGTGGAGTGGGAGTTCCAGCACCGGGAGGTGGCCCTGCAGGCGCCGGTGGACTCGGCGACGTACGCGAGGATGCGGGCCGCCGTCGAGGAGTTCGCGCCGGAGGGGCACGTCGTGCCGTACTGCATGTCCGGAGGCACGGACGCCAAGCAGTTCTCGCGCCTCGGGATCACGGGCTACGGCTTCGCGCCGCTCAGGCTCCCGGAGGGCTTCGACTACCAGGCCCTCTTCCACGGAGTCGACGAACGCGTGCCCGTCGAGGCGCTCCACTTCGGCGTCCGGGTACTCGACCGCTTCCTGCGCACGGCCTAGGCACACACGGGGGACGAAGTGCGGACAATGGCCTACGGTTCCTGGCCCTCGCCCATCGACGCGGCACTCGCCGCCGCGCACGACGGGCATCCCGAGTACGTCGGTTTCGTCGGCGACGAGGCGTGGTGGACCGAGCCGCGCCCCGCCGAGGGCGGCCGGCGCGCACTGGTGCGGCGCGGCGCCGACGGCACCGAGGAGTCGGTGCTCCCCGCCCCGTGGAACGTGCGCAGCCGGGTGATCGAGTACGGCGGACAGCCCTGGGCCGGGGCCGTCGTCGACGGCGAACCGCTCGTCGTGTTCGTGCACTTCGCCGACCAGCGGCTGTACCGGTACCGGCCGGGCGGCACACCGAGCCCCCTGACGCCGGTGTCCCCGGTCGGCGGCGGGCTGAGATGGGCCGATCCGCAGGTCCTGGTCGACCGCGGCGAAGTGTGGTGCGTGCTGGAGGAGTTCACCGGCGACGAGTCCGTCGACGTGCGCCGGGTGCTCGCCGCCGTGCCGCTGGACGGTTCGGCGGCCCAGGACCGGGACGGCGTACGCGAACTCACCGACGACCGGCACCGGTTCGTCACCGGGCCCCGGCTCTCGCCCGACGGACGGCGCGCGGCCTGGCTCGCCTGGGACCATCCGCGCATGCCGTGGGACGGGACGGAACTCGTACTCGCCGAGGTCGGCGCGGACGGCCTCTTCCGCGGGGCGCGGACGGTGGCCGGCGGACCGGAGGAGTCCGTCGCCCAGGTCGAGTGGTCGACGGACGGCCGTCTGCTGTATGCGTCCGACCGTACGGGCTGGTGGAACCTGTATGCGGTGGACGGTGTGCGGGATGCGGGCGACGGCGTACCGGACGCGGGCGACGGTGTACGGAACACGGCAGGCGGTGTACCGGATACGGCAGACGGTGTACGGAACACGGCGGGCGGTGTACCGGACACGGGACACGGTGTACCGAACGCGGCAGCCGGTGTACCGCTGTGCCCTCGCGAGGAGGAGTTCGGCGGCCCCGTGTGGAAGCTGGGCCACCGCTGGTTCGCCCCGCTGGAGGGCGGCCTGATCGCCGTCGTGCACGGCCGTGGCGCCACCACCCTCGGGATCCTCGACCCGGAGACCGGCGAGGTCGTCGACGCGGCGGGGCCCTGGACCGAGTTCGCGCCCACCCTCGCGGTGCACGGCGAACGGGTCGTCGCCGTCGGGGCCAGCCCGCGCAGCGCGTACGAGGTGGTGGAACTGGACGCCCGGACCGGACGGGCCCGGGTGGTCGGCGCCGCTCACGACGACGCCGTGGACCCCGCCCACTACCCCGAGCCACAGATCCGTACCTTCACCGGACCCGACGGGCGCGACATCCACGCCCACATCTACCCGCCCCACAACCCGGGGTGCGTGGCGCCGACCGAGGAGCTGCCGCCGTACGTCGTCCGGGCGCACGGCGGACCCACCGGCCGGGCCCCGCTCGTGCTCGACCTGGAGATCGCCTACTTCACCTCGCGGGGCATCGGCGTCGCCGAGGTCAACTACGGCGGCTCGGCCGGGTACGGGCGCGAGTACCGCAACCGGCTGCGTGAGCAGTGGGGCGTGGTCGACGTGGAGGACTGCGCGGCCGTCGCGCTCGCCCTCGCCGACGAGGGCACCGCCGACCGTGACCGGCTCGCCGTGCGGGGTGGCAGCGCGGGCGGCTGGACCGCGGCGGTCTCGCTCGCCACCACCGACGTCTACGCCTGCGGCACGATCATCTACCCCATCCTCGACCTGGCCGGCTGGGCCACGGGGGAGACCCACGACTTCGAGTCGCAGTACCTGGAGAGCCTGATCGGGCCGTACGCCGAGGTGCCCGCCCGGTACGCGGAGCGCTCGCCCACCGAGCACGCCGACCGGATCGGCGCGCCCTTCCTGCTGCTCCAGGGGCTCGACGACGTGATCTGCCCGCCCGCGCAGTGCGAGCGCTTCCTGGCCCGGATGGCCGGGCGCCGGGTGCCGCACGCCTACATCGCGTTCGAGGGGGAGGGGCACGGGTTCCGGCGGGCCGAGACGACGATCCGGGTCCTGGAGTCCGAACTCTCCCTGTACGCACAGGTCTTCGGGCTGAATCCGCCCGGCACTCCGACGTTGGAGCTCACCAAGTGAAGGAACTCGTACGGCCGTCCCGACTCGCCCCCGGTGCGCGGGTGGCCGTCGTCGCGCCCAGCGGGCCGGTGGCGGAGGACCGGTTGCAGGCCGGGCTCGACATCCTGCGCGGTTGGGACCTGGATCCGGTGGTCGCCCCTCATGTGCTGGACGTGCACGCCGAGTTGCGGTACCTGGCGGGCTCCGACGCCGACCGCGCCGCCGACCTGCAACAGGCCTGGTGCGACCCGTCCGTGGACGCGGTGCTCTGCGCGCGCGGGGGATACGGGATCCAGCGGATGGTCGACCTCCTCGACTGGGAGGCGATGCGGGCGGCGGGACCGAAGGTGTTCGTGGGCTTCAGCGACAGCACCGCGTTGCACGAGGCGTTCGCCGTGCGGCTGGGCCTGGTCACGCTGTACGGGCCCGCTGCCGCCGGCGTCGACTTCGTGAAGAACGCCCGCGCGCGGGAACATCTGAGGTCCACGCTCTTCACCCCCGAGGCCGTCGGCACGATCACCTCCTCCGGTGTCCCCCTGGTGCCGGGGCGGGCCCGGGGCGTCACGCTGGGCGGCTGTCTGAGGCTGCTCGCGACCGGCCACGGCACGCCCCACACCCATGCCGGCGCCCGTGGCGGTCTGCTGCTGATCGAGGACGTCGGGGAGCGCGCGTACAGCCTCGACCGGAGCCTCACCCAACTCCTTCGCACCGGCTGGCTCGACGGAGTGAAGGGCATCGCCCTCGGCTCGTGGGACAGCTGCGGCCCGTACGAGGAACTGCGTCCGATGTTCGCCGACCGGCTCGGAGCCCTCGGCGTGCCCGTGATGGAGGAGTCCGGATTCGGGCACTGTGCGGGGGCGTTGACCATCCCCTTCGGGGTGGCCGCCGCACTCGACGCCGACGCGGGCACGTTGACGCTCGACGAACCGGCACTGGGGTGATCCCTTCCACGCCGGCAGGAAAAGGAGGTACGGGAGCTGCCGGTGGCCCGAGCCGGCGGGTCGTAGGGTGGCGGGATGCCGCACAACGCCTCCCCTTATCTCACCGAAGGCCCCCGCGTGGGCATACGCCACTTCACCTACGAGGACGGTGCCGAGTTCTCCGCCCGGGTCCGCGAGAGCAAGGAGCTGCATCATCCGTGGCTCTTCCCGCCGGACAGCGCCGGTGCCTACGCGGCGTACGCCGGGCGGCTGATCGAGGATCCCACCAAGGCGGGGTTCCTGGTCTGTGAGAAGCAGCAAGGGGGTGCCGTCGCGGGGTTCATCAACATCAACAACATCGTCGAGGGTGGCTTCCAGTGCGGGGCACTCGGATACGGGGCCTTCGCGCACGCCGCCGGGCGCGGGCTGATGCGGGAAGGGCTGGACCTCGTGGTCGGGTACGCCTTCGGGCCGATGCGGCTGCACAGGCTGGAGATCAACGCGCAGCCCGGCAACGCCGCGTCGATCGCGCTGGCCCGCCGTTGCGGATTCCGGCTGGAGGGCTTCTCGCCGAACATGATCTTCATCGACGGGGCCTGGCGGGATCACGAACGATGGGCCATCACCACGGAGATGCGGGCTTCCGGTCGACCTGTGCGCCGACGAGGATGACCCGCACGCGGCATGACATCGTGGTCCAGCCCGGCGCCTCCCTCGCGCCGCGCCGCACAGGGCGCCACCGGCCGCCCGTGGACCGTTACACGCCGCCGCGGTCCACGTACTCGTACACCGCTCCGTCCGGATGCATCGCGATCAGGTTGCGGCCCGCCGGTGTGGGAACCGGGCCCGCGATGACGCGGGCGCCCAGCTCCGTCAGCACCCGGTTGGCCTCGTCGACGTCCTTGACGGCGATCGTCGCGGTGACCTTGCGCAGCACCTCCAGCTCGGCCTCCGGCCCGCTCATCAGCAGGAAGCAGCCGACCGCGGCGACCTGCACACCGCCGCGTTCGAAACGCAGGGCTCTGCCGCCCGCCAGTCGCTCGTAGAAGGGGACCGCGGTCTCCAGGTCGTCGACGCATACGCGCAGCGTGGCTCCCAGAATGTCCATGCGACGAGCCTAGTTGGGGTGGCGGGGAGCGCGAGATCGTTTCACGTGATCCCCTCGTTCCGACCGTCGTGGCCGCACCCGCGAGGGCCGAGGTGCGCGGGGCGGGCGCCCCTGCCCCGCAGCGTTACCCGCCGGTGGCGGCGGGTACCCGGCGGCCATGGACCGCTTGGAGCATTTGGAGCATCTGGACAAACACCTGGTCGACGAGCTGGCGCAGGTGGCGCGCGAGACCGTGCGCGACGAGCTGCGCGAGCAGACCCGCAAGCAACGCCGCAAGGCCATGCTGTACGGCGCGTCGGGCGCCGTCGCCCTCTACGCGGGCGCGGCTCTCGCGCTCGCCGTGGGGCTGGCCCTCGCCATCGGTCTGCCGGACTGGGCCGCCGCCCTGATCACCGCGGCGATCCTGGGCGTCGTGGCGTACGTACTGCGCGGCGCGGCCCGGCCGCACACGTCCCGGCCCGCGCCCCGGCACGACGCCGATCTGCCCGAGGGCGGCCGGCAGCGCGTCGTCGGCGGCAGCGCACCGGGCGTTCCGCCGAGCGGGCTCGGCACGCCGTACCCGCCGATGCCGCCCACCGCGCCCGGCGCGGGCACCCCGGCAGCCGGCGGAGCCGGGACCGCGGCGCCGCGCCGCGGCGACATCGACCCCGAGCAGCCGCACCACCGGGCGTGACACGCGGTGCGCGACTTCCGCAAGGGCTCACTGCCGAAGCACGGCAAGGTCGTCGTGGTGACCGGTGCCAGCGGCGGCGTGGGCCGGGCCACCGCCCAGGCCTTCGCCGCCCGCGGCGACAGGGTCGCCCTGCTGGCCCGGGGCCGCGAGGGCCTCGCCGCGGCGGCCGACGAGGTGCAGCGGGCCGGCGGTGAGGCGCTCGTCGTCCCCGTGGACATGGCCGACGCCAAGGCGGTCGACGACGCCGCCCAGAAGGTCGTCGACGCCTACGGACACATCGACGTCTGGGTCAACAACGCCTTCGCCGGTGTGTTCGCCCCGTTCACCGAGATCACCGCGGACGAGTTCCGGCGGGTGACCGAGGTGACGTACCTGGGCTATGTGTCCGGCACCCGGGCCGCGCTGCACCACATGCTGCCGCGCGACCGGGGCACGATCGTGCAGGTCGGCTCCGCGCTCGCCTACCGCGGGGTTCCGCTGCAGTCGGCGTACTGCGGTGCCAAGCACGCCATCCAGGGCTTCAACGAGTCGCTGCGCTGCGAGCTGCTGCACACCGGCAGCGGCGTCCGTACGACGATGGTGCAGCTGCCCGCCGTCAACACCCCACAGTTCGACTGGGTGTTGAGCCGGATGCCGGGCCGGGCACGGCCCGTCGCGCCGGTGTTCCAGCCGGAGATCGCCGCACGGGCGATCGTGCACGCGGCCTCGCACGGCCGGCGGCGCGAGTACTGGGTCGGCGGGTCGACCGTGGCCGCGCTGATCGCCAACGCGGTCGTGCCCGGGGCGCTGGACCGCTATCTCGCGCGGACCGGGTTCGACTCGCAGCAGGACGAGCGGGTCGAAGAGGAGCACGGTGGCGGCCCCGGGAACCTGTGGGCGCCGGCGGACGGGCCGCACGGGCACGACTACGGCGCGCACGGCCGGTTCGACGACGAGTCGGTGTCCGACAGTCCCCAGGACTGGGTGTCACGGAACCGGGGGCGGATGGGAGCGGGGCTGGTGGTCGCCGGTGGGCTGGGGGCCGTGGTGACCGCGGGACTGCGCCGTGGGGCTGGGCGCCGCTGAGTGGTCGAGGTCCAGCCAGTGCGGGTCGCGACGCCCGCGGTGACCTCGGGGAGCACCACGACAGTGCTGATCCACGAGGTCACCGCGGGCGACGCCCTCGGGCCGTCGGGCCGGTGCAGTCTCATCGCCGGGCCGGATCCTGCCGGTGCAGTCTCATCGCCGGGCCGGATCCTCAGGAAGCCTGGAGCTGCGGCAGCACCTTGGTGCGGTAGAAGTCGAAGAAGCCGCGCAGGTCCGGGCCGATCTGGTTGACGTACACCATGTCGAAGCCGGAGTCGGCGAACTGCGCCAGCTCCGCCACGTGTTCGTCCACGTCGTCGCCGCACACCCGGTTCTCCCGGACCATGTCCTCGGTGACCAGTGTCTGCGCCTGTTCGAAGTGCTTCGGCGAGGGCAGTACCTGGCTCAGCTCGCCGGGCAGCTGCTCGTTGGCCCACAGCCGGTGGACGGTGCGTACGGCCTCGTCCTTGTCGGTGTCGTAGCAGACCTTGGTGCCGCCGCTGACCGGCTTCCCGCCGCCCCCGCCCTTGCGGTACTGCTCCACCATCGACGCGTCCGGCATCATCGTGATGTAGCCGTCGCCGACCCGGGCCGCCAGTTTGGTCGCCGCCGGGCCGAAGCCGGAGATGTCGATGGGGACGGGCTCATCGGGGACGGTGTACAGGCGGGCGTTCTCCACCGTGTAGTGCGGGCCGTGGTGGTTGACCTCCTCGCCGGTGAACAGCCGGCGCATGATCTGGATGGACTCCTCCAGCATCTCCAGGCGTACGTGGGCGGGCGGCCAGGCGTCGCCGAGGACGTGCTCGTTGAGCGCCTCACCGCTGCCGACGCCCAGCCGGAAGCGGCCCTCCGTCATCACCGCGCTGGTCGCCGCGGCCTGTGCCACCACCGCCGGGTGCATGCGCACGGTCGGGCAGGTCACGGCCGTCTCGATGGGCAGGGACACGGCTTCGGAGAGGGCGCCGATCACCGACCACACGAAGGGGCTCTGGCCCTGTGCGTCGTTCCACGGGTGGTAGTGGTCGGAGATCCACAGCGACTGGAACCCGGCCTGTTCGGCCATCCGCGCCTGCTCGATGAGCTCCGCGGGACCGTACTGCTCGCACGAGAGGAAGTAGCCGTACTCGGGCATGGGGGGTGTGCCTCCACGAGGTGGGCGGGTGGTTCGCCGTCCCGAGTACCCGGCGGCCGCGACGGAAACCGGGCGGGCCCGGCGGTCGTAACGGAAATGGGGCGGACGTTTGGGTGCCTTTGCCAGGGGGACGCGGAAGGCTCCCGAGGTACGCGACCAGCCCCGGAGGCGAACCGTGAGTCGACCCCGCATCGTGATCGTCGGTGCCGGCTTCGCCGGATACCGGACGGCCCGAGAACTGTCCCGGATGTCCCGCGGCAAGGCCGACATCACCCTGCTGAACCCGACCGACTACTTCCTCTACCTGCCCCTGCTGCCCCAGGTCGCCGCCGGGGTCCTGGAGCCCCGCCGGGTCACCGTCTCCCTGTCGGGCACCCTGCCGCGGGTACGCCTGGTGCTCGGCGAGGCCGACGGGATCGACCTCGACGGGCGGACCGTGCACTACACCGACCCCGAGGGTGGCGAGGGCACCCTGCCGTACGACCGGCTCGTGCTGGCCGTCGGCAGCGTCAACAAGCTGCTTCCGGTCCCCGGGGTCGCCGAGCACGCGCACGGCTTCCGCGGACTGCCCGAGGCGCTGTACCTGCGCGACCACGTCACCCGGCAGGTGGAGCTCGCCGCGGCGGCCGACGACCCCGAGAGCTGCGCCGCGCGCTGCACCTTCGTGGTGGTCGGGGCCGGCTACACCGGCACCGAGGTCGCCGCCCACGGGCAGCTGTACACCGACGCGCAGGTGCGCAAGCACCCCCTGCGGGAGGGCATGCGGCCCCGCTGGCTGCTCCTCGACGTCGCGCCACGCGTCCTGCCCGAACTGGACGAGCACCTGTCCCGCACCGCCGACCGCACCCTGCGGGAGCGGGGCGTGGAGGTGCGCATGGGGACCTCCGTGAAGGAGGCCACGCCGAACGGAGTGCTGCTGACGGACGGCGAGTTCGTCGAGACGCGGACGCTGGTGTGGTGCGTGGGCGTACGGCCGGATCCGCTCGTCGAGAGCACCGGGCAGCCCCTGGAGCGTGGGCGGATCGTCGTCGACCCGTACCTCCAACTCCCGGGTCGGCCGGAGGTGTTCGCGTGCGGGGACGCCGCCGCCGTACCGGATCTGAACAACCCCGGGAAGTACACGCCGATGACCGCGCAGCACGCCTGGCGGCACGGCAGGACGGTGGCTCGCAACGTCGCCGCCTCGTTCGGTGTCGGGGAGAAGCAGCCCTACCGGCACAAGGACCTGGGATTCGTCGTCGACCTGGGCGGCGCCAAGGCCGCCGCCAATCCGCTCGGCATCCCGCTGTCCGGGCCGGCCGCCGGTGCGGTCACCCGTGGCTACCACCTCGCGGCGATGCCCGGCAACCGGGTCCGGGTCGCCGCGGACTGGCTGCTGGATTCCGTACTGCCGCGCCAGGCCGTCCAGTTGGGGCTCGTACGGTCCTGGTCGGTACCCCTCGACACCGCGTCGCCGGAGCTGCCACGGGTGCCGGGCGGCCCGGCGCGGCGACAGAACGGGCAGGACCGGCAGGAAGCCGAGGCCCGGTCGGGGCCCGGCGCGGCGACGGCGGAGGACACGAAGCCGGCGCCCGGCCCGGCCACCGAGCCCGCGAGCAGCCGGCCCGACGACGAGCCCGCCAGGAATCAGCCGGGCCCCGAGCCCGCCAGGAATCAGCCGGGCCCCGAGCCCGCCAGGAATCAGCCGGGCCCCGAGCCCGCCAGGAATCAGCCGGGCCCCGAGCCCGCCAGGA
>NZ_JBHXSG010000022.1:0-136717 GCF_042714835.1 Streptomyces sp. NPDC058678
GGTGCGGGGCTTCGGCCCCGCACCCGCCCGGTCGTCGCAGTACGGCGTTGCCCAGCCGTCCGCCGTTGTCCGGGTCGTCGACGGCGACCGTGCGGGCACACCGCCGGACCGGGCTGCACCCGGCGGCCGCCCGCGTGTCCCACCCGCAACCACCGGCGTCCCGTTCCTGCCTGACGTATCGCGGGCGTTCACGAAACGTGAACAAAGCGCCTCCCCGGAAAGCCACTCCGCGCAGGCGAATTCCCGGCGGGCCAGGCCCCGGTGAGCCGACCGCCACGCTGCCGATGTGGGCCTCAGCACACTCCCCTCTCGCAGGTCAACAGCAAGTTGACGGCCCTTCCAACCCCGTGGTGGACTGCCGGAGCCATGTACGGCGGTAGGAGAGGAAGCCGGTGTGAGTCCGGCGCGGTCCCGCCACTGTCACCGGGGTAGGAAGCCCCGGGAGCCAGGAACTCTCACCGCCGATCTCGTCGAACCAGGGCGTGGACACCCTGAGTGAGGACATATCGCCATGCGCGGCTGCCGTTCGAGGTTCATCACCAGCGCCCTGTCTGTGACAGCGGTCGGCTGAGTTCATGCGTGCCGATCGCGTTTTCGCGTACGGCGCCGCCGCCGGCCTCCTCGGCGACCTCCTGCTCGGCGATCCGCGCCGTGGGCATCCGGTCGCCGTGTTCGGGCGGGCCGCGGGTGCCGTGGAACGGACGTTGTGGCGGGACCACCGAGGGTGGGGCGCGCTGCACACCGTCGTGTGTGCCGGGAGCGCTGCCGCCCTGGGAGCGGTGGCCGCACGGGGCGTACGTACCTCCGCTGCCGCTTCCGTCGCGCTCACCGGGGCCGCCACTTGGGCCGTCGTCGGGGGGACTTCGCTCGCCCGGGAGGCTCGGGGCGTCGGGCGGGCGCTGGAGACGGGGGACGTCGACGCCGCGCGGGCTCGGCTGCCGCATCTGTGCGGGCGGGATCCGCAGGCCCTCGACTCCGACGGGATCGCCCGGGCGGTCGTGGAGTCCGTTGCCGAGAACACGTCCGACGCGGTGGTCGGAGCGCTGGTGTGGGGAGCTGTGGGCGGTGTGCCCGGGCTGCTCGGGTTCCGGGCCGTGAACACCCTCGACGCCATGGTCGGACACAAGTCGCCCCGGTATCGGCGGTACGGGTGGGCTTCCGCTCGGCTCGACGATCTCGCCGGGTGGCCGGGGGCGCGGCTCACTGCCGTCCTGGCCGCGGCGGCGGGGCCGGATCCGCGGGGGGCCGTGCGTGCCTGGCGGGAGGATGCCGCGAAGCATCCGAGTCCCAACGCCGGGCCCGTGGAGGCCTCGTTCGCCGGGGCGCTCGGGGTGCGGCTCGGTGGGACGTTGTCGTACGGGGGGCGGATCGAGCATCGGCCTGTGCTGAACGGGGAGGGGCGTGCCGTGCGCGTGGGGGACATCGAGCGGGCTGTCCGGTTGTCGCAGCGGGTCGGGTGGCTCGCCCTGGGGGTGAGTGCGGCGGGGGCACTGCTGCGGGGGCGGTTCACGCGACGCCCGGCGCCGCAGCCTGTGCCCGCCGGCTTCGCCCCGCACGCGGGGGGTGTGTCATGACCGGCGGTGGTCTTCTCGTCGCCGGCACCACCTCCGACGCCGGCAAGAGTGTCGTCACCGCCGGGATCTGCCGGTGGCTGGTGCGGCAGGGGGTCAAGGTCGCGCCGTTCAAGGCGCAGAACATGTCCCTCAATTCGTTCGTGACGAGAGAAGGGGCCGAGATCGGGCGGGCCCAGGCCATGCAGGCGCAGGCCTGTCGGGTCGAGCCGACCGCGCTCATGAACCCCGTGCTCCTCAAGCCGGGCGGTGAGCAGAGCAGTCAGGTCGTGCTGCTCGGGAAGCCGGTCGGTGAGCTCAGCGCCCGGGGGTATCACGGAGGTCGGCAGCAGAAGCTGCTCGGGACCGTTCTCGACTGTCTCGCCGAGTTGCGGGGCACGTATGACGCGGTGATCTGCGAGGGGGCCGGCAGCCCCGCCGAGATCAACCTGCGGCGGACGGACATCGTGAACATGGGCATCGCGCGCAATGCCGGGCTGCCTGTGCTCGTGGTCGGGGACATCGACCGGGGCGGGGTCTTCGCCTCCTTCTTCGGAACCGTCGCGCTGCTGTCGCCGGAGGACCAGGCGCTCGTCGCCGGGTTCCTCGTGAACAAGTTCCGGGGGGACGTGTCCCTGCTCGAACCCGGGCTCGACATGCTGCACTCGCTCACCGGGCGGCGCACGTACGGTGTCCTGCCCTTCCGGCACGGGCTCGGCATCGACGAGGAGGACGGGCTGCGGGTCTCCCTGCGGGGGACGGTCAGGGAGTCGGTCGTCGCCCCGCCGGTCGGCGAGGACGTGTTGCGGGTCGCCGTCTGTGCGGTCCCGCTGATGTCCAACTTCACCGACGTGGACGCCCTCGCCGCCGAGCCGGGTGTCGTCGTGCGGTTCGTGGACCGGGCGGAGGAGTTGGCCGATGCCGACCTCGTCGTCATTCCGGGAACCCGGGGGACCGTACGGGCCCTGGAGTGGCTGCGGGAGCGCGGGCTGGCCGACGCCCTCGTCCGCAGGGCCGCTGAACAAAGGCCGATCCTCGGCATCTGCGGTGGCTTCCAGGTCCTCGGCGAGCACATCGAGGACGAGGTCGAGAGCCGGCAAGGTCATGTCGAGGGGCTCGGGGTCCTGCCCGTCCGGGTGCGGTTCGCCCGCGAGAAGACCCTCACCCGGCCTGTCGGCGAGGCCCTCGGCGAGCACGTCGAGGGGTACGAGATCCATCACGGGGTCGCCTCCATACGTACAGGTGAACCCTTCCTGGACGGCTGCCGGGTCGGTCAGACCTGGGGCACCCACTGGCACGGCTCCCTGGAGTCGGACGGTTTCCGGCGGGCCTTCCTGCGCGAGGTGGCGGCCGCCGCGGGCCGCCGTTTCGTACCTGCCGCAGACACCTCGTTCGCCGCGCTGCGCGAGGAGCAGCTCGACCGGCTCGGCGACCTGATCGAACAACACGCGGACACGGACGCGCTGTGGCGGCTCATCGAGTCCGGCGCGCCGCAAGGACTGCCCTTCATTCCACCGGGAGCGCCCGCATGAGCACAGTCTTGTTGTTGTCGACCGCCGACACGGATCTGCTGGCGGCCCGGGCCGCTTCCGATGCCTCGTACCGGATCGGCAATCCGAACCGGGTCGATGTCGCGGAGGAGCTCCCGGGGCTCGTCGAGGGCTCGGACATCGCCGTCGTACGACTGCTCGGCGGCAAGCGTGCCTGGGAGGACGGGCTCGCCGCCCTCAAGGCCTCGGGCATCCCGACGGTTCTGCTCGGCGGGGAGACCGTGCCCGACGCGGAGCTCATGGCCGAGTCGTCGGTGCCGGCCGGTGTGGTGGCCGAGGCGCTGCGGTACCTCGTCGAGGGCGGGCCCGCCAACCTCACCGAGCTCGCGCGGTTCCTGTCCGACACCGTGCTGCTGACGGGTGAGGGGTTCGTCGAGCCGCAGAAGATGCCGGAGTACGGCGTCCACGGGGACCGTACGGTCCAAGGCGGCCGTCCGACCGTCGGTGTGCTCTTCTACCGCGCCCATCACCTCAGCGGCAACACCGCCTTCGTGGACACCCTGTGCGACGCGATCGAGGCGAAGGGCGCCAACGCCCTTCCCGTGTACTGCGGTTCGCTGCGCGGCGCGGACGCCGGGCTGTACCAGATCCTCGAGAAGGCCGACGCCCTCGTCGCCACGGTCCTCGCCGCCGGCGGCACGCACGCCTCGCAGGCCTCGGCCGGCGGTGACGAGGAGGCCTGGGACGTCGGAGCGCTCGCCGACCTCAATGTGCCTGTACTGCAAGGACTTTGCCTCACGTCCTCCAAGCAGGCCTGGGACGAGTCCGACGCCGCCCTCTCCCCCATGGACGCGGCCATGCAGGTCGCGATCCCGGAGTTCGACGGGCGGCTGATCACGGTCCCCTTCTCCTTCAAGGAACAGGGCCCGGACGACGTTCCCGTGTACGTCGCCGACCCCGAGCGGGCCGCGCGGGTCGCCGGAATCGCCGTACGGCACGCGGTACTGGCGCACAAGCCGAACCAGGACAAGAAGCTCGCGCTCGTCTTCACCGCCTATCCGACCAAGCACTCGCGGGTCGGGAACGCCGTGGGGCTGGACACACCCGCTTCGGCGATCCGCGTGCTGGACTCGCTCCGGGACGCCGGATACGTCGTCGAGGGGCATCCCGACAACGGCGACGAGCTGATCCACCGGCTCATCAACGCGGGGGGCCACGACGTCGAATGGCTCACCGAGGAGCAGCTCGCCGCCGCGCCCGCCCGGGTGCCGCTCGCGGACTACCGGGCATGGTTCGACACGCTCGACGCGGGGCTGCGGGACGGCATGCTGGAGGCGTGGGGCGAGCCGCCGGGCAGCCTGTACGTCGACGGGGACGACATCGTGCTCGCCTCCCTCCAGTTCGGGAACGTCGTCGTGATGATCCAGCCGCCGCGCGGCTTCGGCGAGAACCCGATCGCGATCTACCACGACCCGGACATGCCGCCCTCGCACCACTACATGGCGGCCTACCGGTGGCTGGAGAACAGCTTCGGCGCCGACGCCGTCGTGCACATGGGCAAGCACGGCACGATGGAGTGGCTGCCGGGCAAGGGACTCGGGCTCTCCAGGAGCTGCGCGCCCGACGCCGTCCTCGGTGAGCTGCCCCTCGTCTACCCCTTCATCGTCAACGACCCCGGCGAGGGCACCCAGGCCAAGCGCCGCGGTCACGCCACCGTCGTCGACCACCTCGTCCCGCCCATGGCGCGCGCGGACACGTACGGCGACCTGGCCAAGCTGGAGCAGCTGCTGGACGAGTACGCGCTCGTCTCCGACCTGGACCCGACGAAGGCGCCGGCCGTGCGCGCGCAGATCTGGACGCTGGTGAAGGCGGCCGAGCTGCACCACGACCTGCACGTCGACGACCAGCCGGACGACGACGCGTTCGACGAGTTCGTCATGCACATCGACGGCTATCTGTGCGAGATCAAGGACGTGCAGATCCGGGACGGGCTGCACATCCTCGGTGGCGGTCCGGTCGGTGAGCCGCGCGTGAACCTCGTGCTCGCCGTGCTGCGGGCCTCGCAGGTGTGGGGCGGGCAGGCGAACGCGCTGCCGGGGCTGCGGGCCTCGCTGGCCGAGCACTTCGGGCTGGTGGAGAAGGAGTTGCTCGCCGAGCCGGGCGCGCCGGTCAAGGTTCCGGTGGAGCTGACGGACCTCGTCGAGGGCCCCGCGCGCTCGGCAGCCGACGCGATCGACCTGCTGGAGCAGTTGTGCCGGCGGATCGCGGAGGGCATGGAGGCACGGGAGTGGGCGGTGTCCGAGGCCGCTCCCCTGATCAGGGACGTCCTGCGAGCCGAACTCCCGGCGGCTGTCGCCGTGTTGGAGTTCGCCTGCACCGAGGTCGTACCTCGGCTCGAGAAGACCACCGACGAGATCGGGCACATCCTCAAGGCGCTGGACGGGGGTTACGTCCCGGCGGGCCCGTCCGGCTCACCGACGCGCGGCCTGGTCAACGTCCTCCCGACCGGCCGCAACTTCTACTCCGTCGACCCCAAGGCCATCCCGTCCAGGCTGAGCTGGGAGGTCGGGCAGTCCCTCGCCGACTCGCTCGTGCAGCGGTACCTGCAGGACACCGGCGCGTACCCGAAGTCCGTCGGCCTGACGGTGTGGGGCACATCCGCCATGCGCACCCAGGGTGACGACATCGCCGAGATCCTGGCGCTGCTGGGCTGCCGCCCCGTCTGGGACGACGCCTCGCGCCGGGTGACCGGCTTCGAGGTCGTGCCGCTCGCCGAGCTCGGGCGTCCGCGTATCGACGTCACGGTCCGCATCTCCGGCTTCTTCCGGGACGCGTTCCCGCACGTGGTCGGACTGATCGACGACGCCGTGCGGGCGGTGGCCGAGCTGGACGAACCGGCCGACGGGAACTACGTGAAGGCGCACGCCGACGAGGACACCGCCGAGCACGGTGACCGGCGGCGCGCGACGGCCCGTATCTTCGGCTCCAAGCCGGGCGCGTACGGGGCCGGTCTGCTGCCGCTGATCGACGCCCGCAACTGGCGTTCCGACGCCGACCTCGCCGAGGTGTACGCGGTGTGGGGCGGCTACGCGTACGGGCGGGGGCTCGGCGGCCGGGCGGCGCGCGGGGACATGGAGACGGCGTTCAAGCGGATCGCCGTGGCCGCGAAGAACGTCGACACCCGCGAGCACGACCTCGTCGACGCCGACGACTACTTCCAGTACCACGGCGGCATGGTCGCCATGGTCCGGCACCTGACGGGCGCCTCCCCCGAGGCGTACGTCGGCGACTCGGCGACCCCGGACCAGGTGAAGACCCGCACGCTCGGCGAGGAGACGCACCGCGTCTTCCGTGCCCGGGTGGTCAACCCGCGCTGGATGGCGGCCATGCGGCGGCACGGCTACAAGGGCGCCTTCGAGATGGCGGCGACCGTCGACTACCTCTTCGGGTACGACGCCACGGCCGGGGTCGTGGACGACTGGATGTACGAGAAGCTCAGCGCGGAGTACGTCTTCGACCAGGAGAACCGGGACTTCATGAAGAAGTCCAACCCCTGGGCGCTGCGCGGCATCACCGAACGACTCCTGGAGGCCGCCGACCGCGGGCTGTGGGCCGAGCCGGACGCCGACACGATCGAGCGGCTGCGGGCCACCTACCTGGAGCTGGAAGGCGACTTGGAGGGTGACGACAAGTGAGTACCCCGTTCCCGTTCACGGCCGTCGTCGGCCAGGACGACCTGCGCCTCGCGCTGCTGCTGAACGCCGTGTCCCCGGCGGTCGGCGGTGTCCTGGTGCGCGGCGAGAAGGGCACCGCCAAGTCGACGGCGGTGCGGGCCCTTTCGGCGCTGCTGCCGGAAGTCCCCGTCGTCCCCGGCTGCCGCTTCTCCTGCGACCCCGCGGCGCCGGACCCGGCGTGCCCTGACGGCCCGCACGAGGCCGGCGACGGCACCGCGCGCCCGGCCCGCATGGTCGAACTCCCCGTCGGTGCCTCGGAGGACCGGCTCGTCGGTGCCCTCGACATCGAGCGGGCGCTCTCGGAGGGCGTGAAGGCCTTCGAGCCCGGCCTGCTGGCCGACGCGCACCGCGGGATCCTCTACGTCGACGAGGTCAACCTCCTGCACGACCACCTCGTCGACCTGCTCCTGGACGCGGCGGCGATGGGTGCGTCGTACGTCGAACGCGAGGGCGTCTCCGTACGGCACGCCTCGAAGTTCCTGCTGGTCGGGACCATGAACCCGGAAGAGGGCGAGCTTCGGCCACAGTTGCTCGACCGGTTCGGGCTGACCGTCGAGGTCGCGGCCTCGCGGGAACCCGACCAGCGGGTGGAGGTCGTACGGCGGCGCCTCGCCTACGACGACGACCCAGCCGGCTTCGTCGCCCGGTGGGCGGACGAGGAGACCGCCGTACGGGCGCGGATCGTGGCGGCGCGGAAGCTGTTGCCGTCGGTGCTGCTGGGCGACGGGGCGCTCCGGCAGATCGCGGCGACCTGTGCCGCGTTCGAGGTGGACGGCATGCGGGCCGACATCGTGATGGCCCGGACGGCGAGCGCGCTGGCGGCCTGGGCCGGGCGGACCGAGGTGATCGCGGAGGACGTACGGCAGGCCGCGCTGCTCGCGCTGCCGCACCGCAGGCGCCGTAATCCCTTCGACGCGCCCGGACTTGACGAGGACAAGCTCGACGAGACCCTGGAGGAGTTCGGGGACGGGTCCGACGACGAGGACCCGGATCCGGATCCGGACGGGCCCGGTGGGGGTGGCGGGCAGCCGCCGTCGGAGGACGGTGCTCAGGGAGGCGACTCCGGTGCGCGGCCCGAGGCCGGGGAGGAGGGCGGCGAGCCGCAGCCCTCCGGGGGCGGCTCGGGCGAGCAGCAGCCGGCGCGGGCCTCCGAGCCCTTCCGTACCAAGGTGCTGAGCGTGCCCGGTCTCGGTGAGGGTGCCGCGGGACGGCGTTCGCGGGCGCGGACCGAGCACGGGCGGACGACCGGGGCCCGGCGGCCCCGAGGAGCGCTGACCAAGCTGCACCTGGCGGCGACCGTGCAGGCGGCGGCTCCGCATCAGCGGGCGCGGGGGCGGTCGGGGCGCGGTCTCGTCGTCCGCCGTGACGATCTGCGGCAGGCGACGCGGGAAGGGCGCGAGGGGAACCTCGTGCTGTTCGTCGTCGACGCCTCCGGGTCCATGGCCGCCCGGCAGCGGATGAGTGCGGTGAAGGGTGCCGTGCTGTCGCTGCTGCTCGACGCCTATCAGCGGCGGGACAAGGTGGGGCTGGTGACCTTCCGGGGGTCGGCCGCCGAGGTCGCGCTGCCGCCGACCTCCTCGGTCGATGCCGCGGCGGTGCGGCTGGAGTCGCTGCCCACCGGTGGGCGGACGCCGCTCGCGGCGGGTCTGCTGCGGGCGCACGAGGTGCTGCGGGTGGAGCGGCTGCGGGATCCGGCGCGGCGCGCGCTGGTCGTGGTCGTGACCGACGGGCGTGCCACGGGTGGACCTGAGCCGGTCGCCCTCGCCGGGCGTGCGGCCCGGCTGTTCGCGGCCGACTCGGTCGCCTCCGTGGTCGTGGACTGCGAGTCGGGGCCCGTGCGGCTGGGGCTGGCCGGGCAGTTGGCGGGTGAGCTGGGCGGTACGGCGGTGACGCTGGACGAGTTGCGGGCGGACTCGATCGCCGGGCTGGTCAGGGACGTGCAGGGCAATTCGAGGAGGGCCGCGTAGTGCCGCAGGGACAGCCGAGTGTCGTACCGGAGGACGGTCTGACGACTCGTCAGCGTCGTAATCGGCCTCTTGTCGTCGTGCACACGGGGATCGGGAAGGGTAAGTCCACCGCCGCGTTCGGGCTCGCTCTGCGCGCCTGGAACCAGGGGTGGCCGATCGGGGTGTTCCAGTTCGTCAAGTCGGCGAAGTGGAAGGTCGGCGAGGAGAACGCGCTGCGGGTGCTGGGCGCCAGCGGTGAAGGCGGGTCCGTCGACTGGCACAAGATGGGCGAGGGTTGGTCCTGGGTGCAGCGGGACTCCCAGATGGACAACGAGGACAAGGCCCGTGAGGGCTGGGAGCAGGTCAAGCGGGATCTGGCGGCCGAGACCTACAAGCTGTACGTGCTCGACGAGTTCGCCTACCCCATGCACTGGGGCTGGGTCGACACCGATGAGGTCCTCTCCGTGCTCCGGGACCGGCCCGGCACCCAGCATGTCGTGATCACCGGGCGCAACGCGCCGGAGAAGCTGGTGGACTTCGCGGACCTCGTCACCGACATGTCCAAGGTCAAGCATCCGATGGACGCCGGGCAGAAGGGGCAGAGGGGCATCGAGTGGTGACGTCTTCCGTCCCTCGGCTGGTCATCGCCGCGCCCTCCTCGGGCAGCGGCAAGACCACCGTTGCCACGGGGTTGATGGCCGCGCTCGCCGCGCGGGGGCTCGCCGTGTCCCCGCACAAGGTCGGGCCGGACTACATCGACCCCGGGTACCACGCGCTCGCCACCGGGCGGGCGGGGCGGAATCTCGACGCGTATCTGTGCGGGCCGGAGCTGATCGGGCCGCTGTTCCTGCGTGGGGCGAGTGGGTGTGACATCGCCGTCGTCGAGGGTGTCATGGGGCTGTACGACGGGGCCGCCGGGGAGGGTGAGCTCGCGTCCACCGCTCATGTGGCGAAGCTGTTGCGGGCGCCGGTGGTGCTGGTCGTCGACGCCTCGTCGCAGTCCCGGTCGGTGGCGGCGCTGGTGCACGGGTTCGCGTCGTGGGATCCGGAGGTGCGGGTCGGGGGCGTGATCCTCAACAAGGTCGGGTCGGATCGGCACGAGGCCTTGCTGCGGGAGGCGTTGGACTCGGCCGGGGTGCCGGTGCTGGGGGTGTTGCGGCGGGTGGCTCAGGTGTCGACGCCGTCGCGGCATTTGGGTCTGGTGCCCGTTGCTGAGCGGCGCGCTCAGGCCGTGGAGGCTGTTGCGGCGATGGCGGAGCAGGTGCGGGCCGGTTGTGACCTGGAGGGGCTGGTCGCGCTGGCGCGGGGGGCCGGTGCGTTGGCCTGTGCGGGGTGGGATGCGGCTGAGGCTGTGGCTTGTTCGCCCCCGCCGCCCCTTCCCGTCCCGTCCCTGGGGGCTGCCGCCCCCAGACCTCCGCTTCGGCCCGAAGGGCCTCGTCCTCAAACGCCGGACGGGCTGGATATTGCGGACCGTCGCTCAGAAGTGAGGGTTGCCGTCGCCGGGGGGCCCGCCTTCACCTTCTCCTATGCCGAGCACGCCGAGCTGCTCACCGCGGCAGGTGCCGAGGTGGTCACCTTTGATCCGCTGCGTGACGAGCAACTGCCCGACGGGACCGACGGGTTGGTCATCGGTGGCGGGTTTCCCGAGGTGTACGCCTCCGAGCTGTCCGCCAACGAACCTCTGCGCAAGGCCGTTGCCGCCCTCGCGGAGAGTGGGGCTCCCGTCGCCGCCGAGTGTGCCGGGCTGCTGTATCTGTGCCGTGAGCTGGACGGGCAGCCCATGTGCGGGGTGCTCGACGCCGGCGCGCGGATGGGCGAGCGGCTGACCCTGGGCTACCGGGACGCCGTGGCGGTGAGTGACAGTGTGCTCGCCGTCTCGGGGACGCGGATGCGGGGGCACGAGTTTCATCGGACGGTCGTGGAGCCGGGGGCGGGGGTTCATCCGGCCTGGGGGGTGCGGACTCCCGAGCGGCGGGTCGAAGGTTTTGTGGAACGCGGTGTGCACGCGAGTTATCTGCACACGCACTGGGCGTCCGAGCCCGGTGTGGCCCGTCGGTTCGTGGAGAGGTGCCGGACGTCATGAGCAGCAGGTTGATCGGAGTCGGGGTCGGACCCGGGGATCCGGAGCTGGTGACCGTCAAGGGCGTCAACGCTCTGCGGGCCGCCGAGGTCGTCGTCGTGCCGGTGATGGACACCGGTGAGCGGGGGCGTGCGGAGGCCACCGTGCTGCACTACGTGCCCGAGGACAAGGTCGTACGGGTGGTGTTCGCGCTGAACGAGCGGACCGACCGGGCGCGGCGGGAGGCCGCCTGGGACGCCGCCGGGGTGCGGGTCGCCCAGCTGCTCGAAGTTCACGGCTCCGTCGCCTTCGCGACCATCGGCGACCCGAACGTGTATTCCACCTTCACCTATCTCGCGCAGACCATCGGCGAGCTGGTGCCGGGCGTCGTCGTGGAGACCGTGCCCGGGATCACCGCGATGCAGGACCTGGCCGCGCGCTCGGGGGCGGTGCTGACGGAGGGGACCGAGCCGCTGACGCTGGTGCCGGTCACCGCCGGGGCCGCCGTGCTCAAGGACGCGTTGAACGGGCCCGGGACCGTCGTCGCCTACAAGTTCGGGCGGCAGGCGCAGGAGGTGGCCGAGGCGCTGCGGGAGACCGGGCGGATCGGCGACGCGGTGTGGGGGTCGGCGCTCGGGCTGCCGGAGGAGTCCATCCGGCCCGCCGCCGAGCTGGACGGGGAGCCCCTGCCCTATCTCTCGACGCTCATCGCGCCCGCGCCGCGCGAGGGCGGGCGGGGCGGCAAGCTGTGAGTCCTTCGAGCCGTCGGCTCGGGCGCTCACTCGGCGATGCCCACCACCAGCCAGATGAACGCCGCGCCCGCGATCGTGCACAGCACGGTCGAGCGGGCGGGGTGTTCGTGGTGGGCCTCGGGCAGGATCTCGGCCGCCGCGAGGTAGAGGAGCGCGCCGCCGAAGAGGCCGAGGTAGCCGCCGAGCAGGGGCTCCGGGATGGTGAACAGCAGCGTCGAGGCCGCGCCGAGCACGGGGGCCGCGGCGTCCGCGAACAGCATGGCGAGGGCTCTGCGGCGGGCGTTCCCGTACAGGCTCGTGATCGTGTACGTGTTGAAGCCGTCCGCGAAGTCGTGGGCGACGACGGCCAGCGCGACCGCCGTGCCCATGCCGCCGCCCACCTGGAAGGCCGCGCCGATCGCCACGCCGTCCATGGCACTGTGGCCGACCATCGCGGCCGCGGCCGTCAGGCCCACCTCGGGGGTGCGGCCGTCGTGTTCCTCGGCGCCGTGCGCGGCCTGCCGTACGGCCAGCAGGCGTTCCACCAGATGGGCCATCAGGAACCCGGCCACGAACAGGAGCAGGGCCACCGGTACGCCGAACACCTCGGTGCCGGCCGCTTCCAGCGCCTCCGGCAGCAGGTCCAGGCCGACCACGCCCAGCATCAGGCCGCCGGCCAGGCCCAGGACGAGATGGCGGCGGTCGGTCACGCGCAGTGCCGTCCAGCCGCCGGCCAGCGTCATGAGGAACGCGCCGAGCGCGACGAGGACCGCCATGTGCCCTTGGTATCCGATCAAGACCCCGTTACGCACGTCCAAGCCCCGCTCACGCGCATCCCGCGGCAGCGCCCGCAGTACTCGTAAGACCTCGTACGACCTCGTACTCGTACGACCTCGTAAGACCTTGAAGAGAGGACCGTTTCCCATGGCCGATGCCCCCACCGGCAAGGTGACCTTCGTCGGTGCCGGCCCCGGCGCCGCCGACCTGCTGACGTTCCGTGCCGCGCGTGCCATCGCCGAGGCCGACGTCGTGATCTGGGCGGCCAGCCTGGTCCAGGAGGAGGTCCTGCAGCACGCGCGCGAGGGCGCGGAGATCCTCGACTCGGCGACGATGTCCCTGGAGGACGTGGTGGCCGTCTACGAGCGGGCGCCGGCGGAGGGGCTGCGCGTGGCCCGTATCCACTCCGGCGACCCGGCCCTGTGGGGCGGTACGCAGGAGCAGCTCGACCGGTGTGCCCGGATCGGCATCGACACCGAGGTGATCCCGGGAGTCTCCGCCTTCTCCGCCGTCGCCGCGCTCGCGCAGCGTGAGCTGACCATCCCCGAGGTCGCGCAGTCCGTCGTGCTCACCCGCCTCGGCGGCGGCAAGACGCCGATGCCGCCCGGGGAGGAGGTGCGGGAGTTCGCCAAGCACGGCACGACCATGGCGATCTTCCTGTCGGCGGCCCGCAGCGGGCAGCTCGTGCGGGAGCTGCTGGAGGGCGGCTACCCGACCGGTACGCCGGTCGTGGTGGCGTACCAGGCGACCTGGCCGGAGGAGCTGATCGTGCGGTGCACGATCGAGACGCTGGAGGAGACGGTCAAGGAGCACAAGCTCTGGAAGCACACCCTCTTCCTGGTCGGCCCGGCCCTCGACGCCGAGGGCACGCGCTCGCACCTCTACCACCCCGGTCACTTCCACGGCTACCGCAAGGCCGACCCGGAGGCCCGCAGGGCCCTGCGCTCACGGGGTGCGAGCACGTGATCACGGTGGTCGGTACGGGGACGGGGGCGCCGGTTCCGGTCGAGGTGCTGGCCGGGGCGCGGCTCGTCGTCGGCGGCCGCCGGCATCTCGCCGCCGCGCCGGTTCCGGCCGACGCCGAGCAGGTGGTCCTCGGTGCGCTGGCGCCCGCGCTGGACGTCATCGAGCGGCACCTGGAGAAGCGGAACCCCGTCGTCGTGCTGGCCTCCGGGGATCCCGGCTTCTTCGGGATCGTGCGGGTGCTGGCCGAAAGGTTCGGGGCGGGAACGCTCGATGTCCGGCCGGGGGTCTCGTCCGTGGCCGCCGCCTTCGCGCGGGCCGGGCTGCCGTGGGACGACGCGGTGGTGGTCAGCGCGCACGGGCGTGACCTGCGTACGGCCGTCAACGTGTGCCGGGCGCGGCCGAAGGTCGCCGTCCTGACCGGGCCGGGAGCCGGGCCCGCCGAACTGGGGGCCGCGCTCAGGGCCGACGCGCGTGTCCTGGTCGTCGCCTCCGCGCTGGGCTCCGCGCAGGAGCGCCTGGAGCGGGTGACGCCGGCCGAGGCCGCCGCCCGCGACTGGGGCGACGCGGTGAGCGTGGTGCTGTGCCTGGACGAGTCGCGGGCGCTCGGTCCCGTGCGCACGGTCGCCGGGCCGCCCCCTGGACCCGCCGGATGGGCGTTGGACGAGGGCGAGTTCACCCACCGGGACTCCATGATCACCAAGTTCGAGGTGCGCGCGCTGGCGTTGGCCCGGCTCGGTCCGCGCCTCGGTGACCTGGTGTGGGACATCGGTGCGGGCTCCGGCTCGGTGGCCGTGGAGTGCGCGCGGTTCGGCGCCTCCGTGACGGCGGTCGAGAAGACCCTGGACGGCGTCGAGCGGATCCGGGCCAACGCGGCGGCGCACGGCGTCGACGTACGGGTCGTGCACGGGGCGGCGCCGACCGTGCTGTCCGACCTCGACGATCCCGACGCCGTGTTCGTGGGCGGCGGGGGGCGCGAACTGCCCGCCGTCGTCACGGCGTGCGCGCGGCGGGCGCGGCGGACGGTCGTCGTCGCCATGGCGGCGCTCGACCGGGTGCCGGCCACGCGCGCGGCGCTCACCGGCGCCGGGTTCGACTGTGACGGGGTGCTGCTGCAGTCGTCCCGGCTCGCTCCGCTGCCGGGCGACGTGACCCGGCTCGCCGCGACCAACCCGGTTTTCCTGCTGTGGGGCGTCCGGCCCCGAGCGCTTGAAAGAGAAGGAGTTGCTCAGTGATCGGCCTCATTTCCGCCACCGCGGCGGGGGCGGCTGCGCGGGACCGGCTGGCCGCGGCGTGGCCGGACCGTACGCGCGTGTACGAGGGTCCCGTCGGGGACGCCGTACGTGCCGCGTTCGCGCAGTGCGAGCAGCTCGTGTGTTTTCTGGCGACGGGAGCGGTCGTACGGCTGGTCGCGCCGCTGCTGGGCGACAAGGCGTCCGACCCGGGTGTGGTGTGCGTCGACGAGGGCGGCCGGTTCGCCGTGTCGCTGGTCGGCGGGCACGGCGGCGGCGCCAATGAACTCGCCCGCGAGGTCGGCGAGTTGCTGGCGGCGCAGCCCGTGGTGACGACGGCGACGGACGCGGTCGGGGTGCCCGGCCTCGACACGCTCGGGTTCCCGGTGGAGGGCGATGTCGCGGCCGTCTCACGCGCCCTGCTCGACGGCGAACCGGTGGCCCTGAAGACGGACTTCGCCTGGCCTCTTCCGCCACTCCCGGTCACCTCGGAGGGGGCGTACGCGATCAGGCTGACGGACCGCCTCGTCGAGCCCGCCGAGCAGGAGGTCGTCCTGCGGCCCCCGTCCCTCGTGGTGGGCGTCGGCGCCTCCAAGGGCGCCCCGGTCGACGAGGTGCTGGGTCTGGTCGAGGCCGCGTTGGCGGATGCGGGACTGTCCGCTCGCAGCATCGCCGAACTCGCCACCGTCGACGCCAAGGCCGGGGAACCGGGGATCGTGGCGGCCGCCGAGCGCCTGGGCGTGCCGCTGGTCACCCACTCCGCGGAGCAGTTGGCCTCCGTGGACGTGCCCAACCCGTCCGGTGCGCCGCTCGCCGCCGTCGGTACCCCGTCGGTGGCCGAGGCCGCCGCGCTCGTGGGCGGGGGCGAACTGCTCGTCCCCAAGCGGAAGTCGCACCGTGCGGACGGGTTGCCCGCGATGGCGACCTGTGCCGTCGTACGGCGGCCCGCGCGCGGCCGGCTCGCGGTCGTCGGGCTCGGTCCTGGCGCCCGGGACCTGCTCACGCCCCGCGCGCAGGCGGAGCTGCGGCGCGCTTCCGTGCTCGTCGGCCTCGACCAGTACGTCGACCAGATCCGCGACCTGCTGCGGCCCGGCACCCGGATCCTGGAGTCGGGACTCGGGGCCGAGGAGGAGCGGGCGCGGACGGCCGTGGAGGAGGCGCGCAAGGGACAGGCCGTCGCGCTGATCGGCAGCGGGGACGCCGGCGTGTACGCCATGGCCTCCCCCGCGCTCGCCGAGGCGTCCGACGACATCGACGTGATCGGCGTGCCCGGTGTCACCGCGGCGCTCGCCGCGGCTGCCATCCTCGGTGCGCCGCTCGGCCACGACCACGTGTCCATCAGCCTCTCCGACCTCCACACCCCCTGGGAGGTCATCGAGCGGCGGGTGCGGGCGGCGGCCGAGGCGGACATCGTCGTGACCTTCTACAACCCGCGCAGCCGGGGCCGTGACTGGCAGCTGCCGAAGGCCCTCGCCCTCCTCGCCGAGCACCGGGAGCCGGCCACGCCGGTCGGTGTCGTACGCAACGCGTCACGGCCGGACGGGTCGAGCCGGCTGACGACACTGGCCGCCCTGGACCCGGCGACGGTCGACATGATGACCGTCGTGACCGTGGGCAACACGGCGACCCGGGACATCGCGGGGCGCATGGTGACACCGCGCGGCTACCGCTGGCAGGCTGCACCGATCAGCGGCCCCGCCGCGGACCAGGAGGACGACAAGTGAACCGTGTGGTCCATCCGATCGAGCAGGAGTCCTTCCGCCGGCTGCGCGCCCGTCTGGACACCTCGCACTTCCCGCCGCTGACCCGGGCCGTGGTGGAGCGGGTCATCCACTCCGCGGCGGACCTGGAGTACGCGTCCGATCTCGTCATGGACGAGGGCACGTTGGAGAAGGCCCACGCCGCGCTGCACGCCGGGGCACCCGTCGTCGTGGACGTGGAGATGGTCGCGGCCGGGATCACCCGGCGGGAGACCGTCTGCCGGCTCAGGGACGCCGTGGCCGGTCCGGAGCTGACCCGCTCCGCGCACGCCATCCGGCTCGCCCACGAGCAGGTCGGGCCCGGCGCTATCTGGGTGATCGGCAACGCGCCGACCGCTCTGGAGGAACTGCTGACCCTGGACGCCTCCCCCGCGCTCGTCATCGGTCTGCCCGTCGGTTTCGTCGGCGCGGCCGAGTCCAAGGCCGCGCTCCGCGAGAGCGGGCTGCCCGCCGTGAGCAACGTGTCCGAGAAGGGCGGTTCGGCGGTGGCCGCGGCCGCGCTCAACGCCCTTCTGTATCACCGCACCGCACACCCTGATTCGCATTCCGAGGAGAAATCGTGACCACCCCGCCGCCCGCCCTGCTCATCGCCGGTCACGGCACCCGGGACGAAGCGGGCGCCGAGGCGTTCCGCGACTTCGTCCGGCAGCTGGGCGACCGCCACCCCGAACTGCCCGTCGCGGGCGGCTTCATCGAGCTGTCCCCGCCGCCGCTGGGGGACGCGGTCACCGAGCTGGTGGAGCGGGGCGTACGACGCTTCGCCGCCGTACCGCTGATGCTGGTGTCCGCCGGCCACGCCAAGGGCGACATCCCGGCCGCGCTGGCCCGCGAGAAGGAACGGCACCCCGGGATCTCGTACACGTACGGCCGTCCGCTGGGCCCGCACCCCGCGCTGCTGTCCGTCCTGGAGCGGCGGCTGGACGAGGCGCTCGGCACTGGGGCGCGCAGGCCCGAGGACCGGGCCGACGTGACCGTGCTGCTGGTCGGGCGGGGCTCGACGGACCCGGACGCGAACGCCGAGGTGCACAAGGCGGCGCGGCTGCTGTGGGAGGGGCGCGGATACGCGGGCGTGGAGACGGCGTTCGTGTCGCTGGCGGCACCGGACGTGCCGAGCGGGCTCGACCGGTGCGTGAAGCTGGGGGCGCGGCGGATCGTGGTCCTGCCGTACTTCCTCTTCACCGGCATCCTGCCCGACCGGGTGCGGCAGCAGACGGAGGGCTGGGCGGCCGCGCACCCGGAGGTCGAGGTGCGGTCCGCGGACGTGATCGGCCCGGAGCCGGAACTGCTCGACCTCGTGATGGAGCGGTACGAGGAAGCCCTCAAGGGCGACCTTCGGATGAACTGCGACTCCTGCGTGTACCGGATCGCGCTGCCGGGCTTCGAGGACAAGGTGGGGCTGCCGCAGCAGCCGCACTTCCACCCCGACGACGACGGCCACCACCACGGCCACCACCACGGCGCCCACTCCCATGCCCACTGAGGGACACGACCTGCGGCACCACGGTGACGCCGAGGTGCGGGACGACGGCGCGCGGCTGACCGACCTGGCGGTGAACGTCCGCGCGGACACGCCCCCGGCATGGCTGCGGGAGCACATCGCCGGCTCGCTCGGCGATCTGGCCGCGTATCCGGACGGGCGGGCCGCGCGGGCCGCGGTCGCGGTGCGGCACGGGCTGCCGGTGGAGCGGGTGCTGCTGGCGGCGGGCGCCGCGGAGGCCTTCGTGCTGCTCGCGCGCGCCCTGAAGGTCCGTCGGCCGGTCGTGGTGCACCCGCAGTTCACCGAACCGGAGGCCGCGCTGCGGGACGCCGGTCACACCGTCGACCGGGTGCTGCTGCGGGAGGAGGACGGCTTCCGGCTGGACCCGGCGGCCGTCCCCGAGGACGCGGACCTGGTCGTGATCGGCAACCCCACGAACCCGACGTCGGTGCTGCACCCGGCCGCCACGATCGCCCGACTGGCCCGTCCCGGACGGACCTTGGTCGTCGACGAGGCGTTCATGGACGCGGTGCCGGGTGAGCGGGAGGCCTTGGCCGGCCGCACGGACGTGCCCGGTCTCGTGGTCCTGCGCAGCCTGACCAAGACCTGGGGGCTGGCCGGGCTGCGGATCGGGTACGTGCTGGCGACCCCCGAGACGATCACGGACCTGGAGCGGGCTCAGCCCCTGTGGCCCGTCTCCACGCCCGCCCTCGCGGCGGCACAGGCGTGCGTCTCGCCGCGGGCCCTGGCGGAGGCGGCCCACGCGGCCCACCGCATCGCCGCGGACCGGGCCCATCTCGTCGCGGGGCTGGAGGAGTTCGCGGCGGACGGGCTACGGGTGGCGGGACCGGCCGAGGGCCCCTTCGTGCTCGTACGACTGCCGCGGGCCGTCGCCGTCCGCCGCCACCTGCGCGACCTGGGCTTCGCGGTCCGGCGCGGAGACACCTTCCCCGGCCTGGGCGAGGAGTGGCTGCGGCTGGCGGTGCGGGACCGGCTGACGGTCAACTCGTTCCTTCAGGCACTGGACCGGGCGATGGCTCTGGCGCATCGCTGAGCCGGGGCGCCACCCGCTCCCGGGTGCCGTCCGGGAAGCGGATCTCCACGGTTCCGTCCGCGGCGACCGACGCGCCCGCTCCCGGGCGCAGCGCGTCCGGGTCGGCGCTGAGCACCACCAGGGTGACCAACAGGCGGGCTCCGCCGCCCAGTTCGAGCACGGGCGTCGCCGAGTGGTGGCCGACGGCGTTGGCGCCGAGGGCCGTCGCGACCGTGCCCTCGGTGCCGTCCCAGCCGTACAGGCCGGTGATCGCGCTGGTCAGGCCGTCCGCGCGGCGGGCCGACGCCCGGCCCGGGCCGGTGCGGGCGACGGGCGGCGCGGTGTCGTCGGCGACGGCCCAGCCGCCTTCGCGGACCGGAGTGCCGGGCGGGACGTCGAGGTGGTGGACGCGCACCTCCCACGGGCCGTGGACCACGCTCACCGTCTCGATGCGGTGCCCCCGCGCCCGGTGCCAGGAGGCGGCACGGCCGCCCGAGGCGCCGAGGGGGTGGATGCGGCCGCGCGGGGACGGCGTGCCGTCGGGGGCGAGCAGCGCGATGTGGTTGTCGGGACCGGTGTCCGGGGCAGTCGGCGTTTCGGGGGCCGTCGCGCTGGAGTACGCGAACCGGGCGTAGTGCGGGCTGTCCTCGGCGGTCGCCGGCGGTGGCGGAAGCCGGTCGCTGCCGTGGTTGACGAGCCGTACGATCCCGTCGGCCGCGGTGGTGTGCAGGAGCCAGCCGGGGGCCGGGAGGGCGAGGCGGACGTCGGCCGTGTCCACGGGGGCGGGCTCCTCGGGTGCCGTCCACACCGGGTGGCTCTCGGGCAGCAGCAGGCCGAGGAAGGCCTTGCTCGCCCAGTACGGGGAGGCGGGGCCCGAGTAGCGCTGGGTGACGGGGAGGAAGGGGCGGTACCAGCCGAGGGTGAGCAGACCGCGCTCGTCCGGCGCGCCTCGCTCGGCGAAGTGCCGCAAGGTGCCCGAGGCGAGGCGGCGGGTGCGGCCGGGCGGCAGCGGCGTGACGTCGGCGAGGACGCCCGCCCACAGTGGGGCGGCGGTCGCGAAACGGTAGGTGAGGGAACGGCCCTGGTGCACCGGGGCGCCGTCGGAGCCGAAGAAGTGCTGGTGGACGGCGAGGAACTCGCGCAACCGGGTGCGGTGCCGGGCCACCGTGTCCGGGTTCGCGCGCGGGCCCGCGATGCGCGCCCACAGCACCGGGTACAGGTGCAGCGCCCAGGCGTTGTAGTAGTCGAACTTGCGGCCGTCGCCGTCGGTGTACCAGCCGCCGCCCCGGTACCAGTCGTCGAGGCGGGCGAGCCCGGCGTCGATCTCGGCGCGGCTGTGCGGGGCGCCGACGGAGGCCAGGAACTCCTCCGTGATGACCTGGAACAGGCGCCAGTTGGAGTCGTTGGCCTCGGCGCCGACGAAACCGCCCAGCCAGTCGGCGACCCGTTCGCGCACACCGTCGTCGAGGTGGTCCCACAGCCAGCGGCGGGACTCGTGCAGGGCGATCGCGATCGACGCGGCCTCGACCATGGGCTGGGCGCGGTCGGTGACGGGCGGCCAGCGTTCGGCGCCGGTCGGGTCCGTGCCGGCGGCGAGTCCGGCGGCGTACCGCTCTATGAGGCCGGGACCGACACGACCGTCCGAGCCCGCGATACGGAACGCGGCGAGCAGGAACGACCGCGCGAAGCCCTCCAGCCCGTCCGACCAGGCGCCGGAGTGACTGGGCGGCCCGGGCAGCCGGAACTGGGCGAAACCCGGCGAGGCGTACGGCACCAGCCCGTCGAGAAGCCGGTCGGCGATCGCCTCCCAGTGGGCGCGGGTCCACCCGGTGACGGGCGAGAGCACCGGGTCGGCCGGAGGCAGTCCGGAAAGGTTCGACAGATGCGTCGGATCGTCGGGGAGCGACACGTGCGGCGCGGTCATACGGGGGTGGGTCCTCCGTCTCGGTGGTGGCCGGGGGGGGCGGGACGATGCTGCGTGGTGGCCGGGGGGCGGGACGATGCTGCGTGGTGGCCGGGGGGCGGGGCGACGCTGCGTGGTGGCCGGGGGCAGGGCGACGCTGCGGCATACGGCGATGTCGGTGCAGGACCTCCGTCGGTCGGTGGCTGCGGCGGGCGGCTGCGCCGCGGCGTGCGGCGATGAGGCTGAGGGCTCCCGTGAATCGGCGGTGGCCGGGGCGGGGCCACGCTTCGGCGTACGGCGATGGCGGTGCAGTCCTGCGTCGGTCGGTGGTGGCCGGAGGCGGGACCACGCTTCGGCGCATGGCGATGTGGGCGCAGGTTCTCCCTCAGCCGTGGTGGACGGGGTGGGACCAAGTGGCGGCGTACGGCGGCAGGGGCGCAGGCTCTCCCTCAGCCGGTGGTGGCCGGGGGTGGGGCCACGCTGCGGCGTACGACGATGTGGGTGCCGAGGAGGTGGTGGCTGCCAGCGGCGTGGTCGGGGTCGCGCAGGGCGATGCGCACGGCGGCGCGGCCGAGTTCCTCGGCGGGGGTGCGGACGGTGGTGAGTGGCGGGTTGAAGTCCTCGGCGAGAGGGATGTCGTTGTAGCCGACGACGGAGATGTCGTCGGGGACGCTCAGGCCCGCGTCCGCGATGGCCCGGAGGGCGCCGGCAGCGACCATGTCGTCGCCGGCGAAGACCGCCGTGAACTCCCGTGACTCCTTGAGGAGTTCGGACATCGCGTGCAGCCCGGCCGCGCGGCCCAGGCCGCAGTCGACGACGTGCGCGGCGCTCGGCGGCAGTCCGTGCTCGGCGAGCGCGGCCCGGTAGCCGGTGACGCGGGCGTCGAGGGCGGTGTTGCCGGGCAGCCCGCCGAGGAAGACGATCCTGCGGTGGCCGGCCGACAGCAGGTGCCCGGTGACGGCCCGCGCGCCGGCCTCGTTGTCGAACTCGACCACCAGCGCGGGGATGTCGGGATCCGGGGCGGGCCTGCCGCACAGGACGAGCCGCGCGCCGGTGGCGTCCAGGGCCTGGGCGTAGTGGGCGACCCGCTCGCGGTAGGCGTCGTCCTCGACGACCCCGCCGACCAGGATCACCAGCCTGGCCCCCTCCTCCCGCATGAGCTGCACGAACTCCATCTCGCGCTGCGGATCCCCGCCGGTCGCGCCGACCACGCACAGCCAGCCGCGGTCGGCGGCCTCCGCCTCCACGCCCTCGGCGACCTGGGCGTAGAACGGGCTGGTCACCTGGCGGACGACGACCGCGGCCATCTTGCGGCCGCCGCCGACCAGGGCGCGGGCGTGCGCGTTGGCCACGTAGTCGAGGTCGCGGGCGGCGCGCAGGACGCGGGCCCGCGTCGCGGGGGGCACCGGGTGGTTGCCGCTGAGCGCGCGGGAGGCGGTGGCCATCGACACGCCCGCCCGCTCCGCGACCTCCCTGATCGTGACCCGCCGCTTGGACCCCATGTCGTTCCCCATCCCCCGCGCTCCTCTTCCACCGGCAGCCGTGTCACGTGTTGGCCGCGTAGTCCTTCGCGAACTCCTCGGCCATTCTGTCGCCGCCCCGCGCCCGCCACTTCTTCACCGCCCCGTCCCACTCCGACAACGGGATCCGTCCGGCGACGATGCCGGTGACGGTGTCGTCGAGGAGCGCCTTGAGCGTGGTGCCCTGGGCGTTCTTCGTGCGGGACTGCAGGCCGTAGGAAGCGTTGCGGACGGCGTTCGGGACGGTCTTCAGCTGCCAGGCGTGCAGCGCCCGTACGGCGTCCGGCATGCCCGGCACGAACAGCACCTGGGGGCCTTCGGCGAGGTACTTCAGGGGGAGGTTGGTGTTGTTCTCCACCTCGCCGAGCTTGGTGGGCTGCGGTGAGCCGTCCTTGCCGCGGGTGAAGTGGGTGCCCTCGACGCCGTAGTGGACGAGTTCCCACTCCTGGCTGCCGAAGGGCGCGGCGAGGTAGTCGAGGATGCGCAGCAGCAGCTCGACGCGTTCCTTCTTGGCCTTCTTGAGCACGGTGTAGCCGAAGGAGCGGCGGGCCGCGACGATGCCGCCGGGCTTGCCGTCCACGCTGTACGGCAGCGCGGCGGCCGGAGTCAACTTGCCTTGTGACTCCCGGTACTTGGGCAGGTAGGCACCGAAGCCGTCCTGCATGGAGCCGACCGTGCCGTTGTAGTAGAGGGTGGTGAGGTCGATCTGGGAGATGGACGTGGCGTCCGGGTGGTAGGAGCCGTCCTTGCGCAGCCGGGACTGGAAGGCGATCGAGGCCTTGAAGCGTTCGTCGGCCCAGCCCGGCAGGAAGGTGCCGTCCTTGGTGACGGCCCACTCCTGGGGTGCGTTGTGGGCGGCGGAGTGCGCGGCGTTGCCGAAGAGGGAGCCCTGGGCGGCGCCGAGCGCGTACGTCCGCCCGCTGGTCGCCCGCTTCGCGACGGCGGCGAAGTCGTCGGCGCTCCAGCCCTCCGTCATGCCGGCGTCGGCGAACATGCCCTGGTTGAGCCAGAGGGTGGAGCCGGGCAGCGGGCGCTCCAGCGGGATGCCGAAGACCCGGCCGCCGATGCGGCCCATGTCGCGCCAGGCGTGGGTGGGGATGTTCGCGAGGTTGGGATAGTCGGTGATCGCCTCGCCGGACAGGTACGGCGTGAGGTCCTCCGCCCGCCGCTGCACGAACTCGGCCTCGCGGGGCAGGACGAACCCGGTGAAGAGGTTGATGATGTCCGGGAGGGTGTCGGCGTCGCCGGCCATCACCGTGGCCATCTTCTTCTGGTAGTCGGCCTGGGAGACGATCGTGTACTCGATCTTCACGCCGAGGGCCTTCTCGACGGCTGCCCAGAACCGGTTCGCGGAGGCGGGCTTGGGCGGGGTGCCGAAGGACACCGACATGACCTTGACGGTGGAGCCGTCGCCCGGGGTGCGGGAGACGGACTTGACCAGGTCGGAGGGATAGGCGGTGTATCCGGCCTGGACTCCGTCGCCGGTGGGGGCGAGGTCCGGTTTGGGGCCGGTGGCGGGCTTGTACGCGGGCCAGGGGGCGAGTTTCTTGCCCGCGTTGGAGACGTCGCTGTCGCCGGAGCTGGTGGAGCAGGCGGTCAGCAGGGCGGGGACGGAGATCGCTGCGCCGCCCGCGGCCACGGAACGCAGCAGGGTACGGCGGGACATGCTGGGCATGGGCAAGTCACCTTTCTACACACGGCTCTTGATGACGGGTCGGCCGACAGCGGGCCGATCAGCTCTTGATGGCGCCCGTGAGCACGCCCTTCGTGAAGTACTTCTGCAGGAACGGGTAGACCAGCAGGATCGGCACGGTGGCGATCACCAGCACCGCCATCTGCACGGTCTGCGGGGCGGTGATCGTGCCCTCGCCGGTCGTCGCGTCGGTGAGCCCGGAGCCGGCCACCACGTAGGTGCGCAGCACCTGTTGCAGGGGCCAGTGGTCGCTCTCCAGGTAGAGCGAGGCGTAGAACCAGGAGTTCCAGTACGACACCGCGTAGAACAGGCCGACCACGGCGAGCGCCGCCTTGGACAGCGGCAGGACGACCGAGAACAGCACCCGCCAGTCCCCCGCCCCGTCGAGCCGCGCGGCCTCGTACAGCTCCTCGGGGATGCCCTGGAAGAAGCCGCGCAGGACGACGAGATTGAAGACGTTGACCAGGACGGGCAGGACCAGTGAGGCGTAACTGTCCAGCAGGCCCAGCTCCTTGACCAGTAGGAAGCTGGGGATCATGCCGGGCGGGAAGAGGAAGGTGAACAGGATGAGGAGCAGGACCGGTTTGCCGCCGAAGACTCCGGGGCGGGACAGGGCGTAGGCGAGGGTCACCGTGCAGGCGAGGCTGAGCAGGGTGCCGATGACCGTGACACCGGCGCTGACGCCGAGGGCGTGGGTGACGATGCCGCCGTCGAGGATGTCGCGGTAGGCGTCGAGCGAGGGTTCGGTCGGCCACAGCACCCAGCCGCCGTTGTCGACGACCTCGTCGGTGGAGGCCAGCGAGGTCGACACGATGACGAGGAACGGCACGCAGACCAGCAGGACGACGGCGACGAGCGCGAGGGCCTTCGCGGCCTGCGTGAGCGGCTTGGGCTTCTCCAGCCAGCCGGGCCGGACAGCGGTCCGGGTGCGGGCACTCACTTGTAGACCCCCTGTTCGCCGAGGCGGTGGGCGACCTTGTTGGCGGCGTAGACGAGGAGGGCGCCGATCACGCCCTTGAACAGGCCCGCGGCGGCGGCGAATCCGTAGTCGCCGCCGACGATGCCCTGGTAGTAGACGAAGGTGTCGATGATCTCGGCGGCCTCCGGGCCGACCGCGTCGCGCTGCAGCAGCATCTGCTCGAAGCCGACGGAGAGGATGTCGCCGAGCCGCATGATGAGCAGCAGCACGATCACCGGGCGGATCGCGGGCAGCGTGACGTGCCAGAAGCGCCGCCAGGGCCCGGCGCCGTCGATCGCGGCGGCCTCGTACTGCTGCTCGTCAACCGTGGCCAGCGCGGCGAGGAAGATGATCGTGCCCCAGCCGGCGTCCTTCCAGACGACCTGGGCGACGGTGAGCGGCTTGAAGGCGTCGGGGTTGCCGATGATGTCGACGGTGCTCAACCCCATGCCGTCCAGCGAGGTGTTGAGGAGTCCGGTGTCGCCGAGCAGCTGCTGGAAGAGGGCGACGACGATCACCCACGAGATGAAGTGCGGCAGGTAGGCCACCGACTGCACGAACCGGCGCACCGAGCTCCAGGTGAGGCTGTGCAGGAGCAGGGCGAGGCCGAGCGGCACCGGAAAGTAGAAGGCCAGCTGCAGGACGGCGATCCAGACGGTGTTGAGCACCGCGTCCCAGAAGGCGCCGTCCTCGAACATCCGCTGGAAGTTGCCGAGGCCGACCCAGGGACTGCCCCAGAGGCCGTCGAAGGGGACGTACTCCTTGAAGGCGATGACGTTGCCGGCCAGGGCGCCGTAGTGGAACAGCAGGAAGTAGGCGAGGCCGGGCAGCAGGAGCAGGATGAGACCGCGGCTCTGCAAACGTTTTCGTCGCGGATGTTCACCACTGGTTCGACGGCGAGTTGTGTCAACCTCCTCCGTACCTGCGCGTTCCCGTAGGACAGCGACCACGGGTCCCCCTCGAGTCTCGATGTCGGAGTGAGGGGAAGTTAAAACGTTTTCATTCGGCAGTCAACACATCCGACACAGAAGGGCTGTTGACGGCCCGCCTGCGTCGGCCTCGTCCAACCGGGCGACCTCCAGGGTCCTTTGGTGTTTTCGAGCAATCGTTCACAGTCCGGAACTCGCCCATTCATTTGACATGTCATTGACACGCCTTTGAAGGGTCTTGGTACACAGGTGGGCCCGCGATTCCTGTGCGACCCCTGTGCCCACGGGGGACAAGGAGCCTTCATGGCACGCTTAGGCCACACCCGCCTCCGCCGTCTCCGTCTGCGTGCCGCCCTCGTCGGCACCCTGGCCACGGCGTTGCTCATCGGCACCGCTCCCTCGTCCCCGGCCCGCACGGGCGAGGCGAGACCCGCGGCAGCCTCCGAACCCGACACCACCGACCCCCGTGACGGCTGGCGCCCCGCCAGTGAACTGGCCGACGAAGAGGACGACCGCGGCTTCTGGGACAGCGTCTTCGGCAGCGACGGCGAGAAGGACGACCGGGACGACGGCGACTCCAAGCCGCCCCGTATCACCCTCGACCGCAGCCGCGGCGCCGCCTCCCTGACCCACCCACGGGTCGCGGGCGAGGCCGACGGCGTCCGTGTCGCCGCGCCCCGCAGTGTGCACGCGACCGGCGCCGACCTGGCCTGGACGGCGTACGACGGCAAGGGTCTGCTGGAGTACGAGGTCCACCGCTCGACGTCGAAGGACTTCACTCCGACCGCCGAGACCCTGCTCGCCCCGGTGGACCGCGACACCCTGACCTTCACCGACCGCACCGCGCCGCCCGCCCTGGAGGGCGACGGCCGCACCCACCACTACCGGATCGTCGTCCGGACCAAGCAGGGCAAGCTCCTGACCGGCCCCGCCCGTGCCGTCGAGCTGCCCGTCGTCGGCCAGGTCGCCCAGGGCGGCAAGCTGCTCGCCGCCCCCGAGGCCGAGACCTACTTCCTGCCGTTCACGCCCGCGCGGATGATCCCCGGCGAGACCGCCACCGTCGAGGCGACGCTCACCAACACCACGGACACGGTGTGGAAGAAGGGCGAGCGCGTCCTGTCGTACCGCTGGACGCTGGACGGCAAGGACGTCACCAACCTGCTCAACAAGGACGCCACCGGGCTGCCGAAGGACGTGGCGCCCGGCGAGACCGTCACCTTCGACGCGCAGGTGAAGGCGCCGGTCCTCGTCGACCCGCTCGACAAGCGGCTGACCTTCGGCCTCGAGTGGGACCTGCGGGAGAAGGCCACCGGCGACTGGCTGTCCGAGACGGACGGCGTGCCGCCGTCGAAACACGAGGTCACCGCCGAGTACCCGACCTCCGACCAGCTCGGTCTGGAGGACTTCCACTCGTACGCCGGCAAGAACACCGGCGCGGGCTCCGCGCTGATGAGCAACCTTTACGCCGGCAACGCGGTGTGGTCGTACAACGCCTTCTCGAACCCGTCGCTCGGGTTCTCGACCTTCCTGCGCCTGGCCTACAACTCGCAGGACGCGTCGAACACTCCGGCCGGTCCGGGCTGGTCGCTGCAGGCGTCCTCGCCCGTGCGGCTCGGCACCCCGCTGGACTTCCACCCGTCCGCGCTGCTGCCCAAGCAGATCACGCTGACCGACGGCGACGGCACCAGCCATGTCTTCAGCAAGAACAAGAAGGGCGAGTGGGACTCCCCGGCCGGAGTCCACTTCCGGGTCAGGCAGCTGGAGAAGGACTGTCTGCTCAAGCCCCACCAGCGGGAGGCCTGGGAGTTTCTGCGCCCGGACCGCACCCGGTTCCTCTTCGACTGCCAGGGCTATCCGAGCGCCCAGGTGGACAAGAACGGCAACCGGATGGAGTTCACGTACGAGGAGCGGCTGCTCGGGCACCCGTCCAAGCTGCTGAAGTACGTCACCGACGCCGAGGGCCGGCGCACGCTCAGCGTCGACTACTGGGAGAAGGGCGAGGCGTACACGTACGTCGACGAGGACGGGAAGGTCCGTGAGGGCAAGCACCTCCTGAACCCGTTCCTCATCGGCAAGGTCCGCTCGGTCACCGACATCTCCGGTCGGCGGATCGACTTCACGTTCACCGAGAAGGGCCTGCTCGCGCTCCTCACGGACGGCGCGAACTCCACGGACAAGGACCTGCGCAAGGTCTTCAGGTTCGGCTACGGCAAGGAGTTCGACCACCCGGGCGTGAAGCTGGTGAAGGTCACCGACCCGCGCGGCAACGCCACAGAGCTGGACTACGTCGGCCCGCACGACGACAAGGACCAGCTGCACTACCTGGGCTACACCAAGGCGGTCACGGACCGGCTCGGCGGCCTGACCCGGTACCGCTACGAGGACGCCGACGACCACGACGGCAAGGCGATCCGGACCGTCGTCACCGACGCCGAGGGCAACCCGGCCACCCAGCTGCTGGACGGCTACGGGCGCCCGGTGAAACTCACCGACGCCAAGAAGCGCACCACGAAGCTGGGCTGGGACGCGGACAACAACGTCACGCGCCTGGAGGAGAACAACAAGGCCGCCCGCACCTGGAAGTACGACCCGAAGACCGGCTACCCGCTGGAGGCGAGGGACGCCGAGAGCGTCAAGAACGACCGGCCCGCCGCCACCCTCGCCTACGCCACCGGCGAGAACGGCTACATCGCCGACCTGGTGCGCCGCGTCTCCCCGGAGGGCCGCGCCTGGCAGTTCGGCTACGACGCGCGGGGCAACATGACCTCGGTCACCGACCCGAAGGGCGTGGCGAGCGAGCCGGCCGGCGACTACACCTCCACCCACGCCTACGACGGCCGGGGCCGGCTCACCTCCGCGACCGACGCCAACGAGCACACCACGACGTTCAAGGACTACGACCCGTCCGGCTACCCGCGGGTGATCGTCGACGCGCTCGGCAACCGCACGGTGACGACGTACGACGGGCGCGGCAACGTCACCGAGGTCGAGGAGGCAGGCGGGGCGACGACCACGCAGACCTACGACCTGTTCGCGCGTCCGCTGGAGAACCGCAGGCCGAAGGACCACAAGGCCGGCGAGTTCATCGTCACGCCCGCGCCGGAGTACGACGCGAACGACAACACCCTCGTCTTCACCGCCCCGAACGGGGTGGCGAGCACCAGCGTGTTCGACGCGGCCGACCAGCTGCTGAAATCCGTCCAGCCGGGCGACGAGGAGGGCTCGCCGGAGCGGGTGTCGACCTTCACCTACGACAAGGTCGGCAACCAGCTCACCTCGACCGAGCCGAAGGGCAACCTCACCGAGACGCCCGGGGACTTCACCTCGACGACGAAGTACGACGAGATCTACCAGCCGATCGAGGCCGTCAACGCGGCGGGCAAGCGCGCGAGCGCCGTCTACAACGACGTCGGTGACCTGGTGAAGGTCGTCGACGCCCGCAAGAACGAGACCGAGGACCCCGACGACTACACCACCACGTTCCGCTACGACCTCGACCACCGGCTGCTGGAGACCACCGACGCGGCCGGCAACGCGACGACCAGCACCTACGACTGGGACGGTCTGACCACCGCCGCCACGGACGCCGACGGCAACCGCACCGAGATGGTGCTGGACGCCCGCGCCGCCCTGGTCGAGGCCCGCGTCCCGCACGACGGGGACGGCGACGACGCTGTCGTACGCACCACCCGCTTCGAGTACGACGAGGCCGGCAACCAGACCCGGGTCATCACCCCGCGCGGCATCGAGACCGGCGACGACCCGAAGGACTTCGCCGCCGAGACCGTCTACGACGAGCTGAACCGCGTCAAGGAGACCCTGAGCCCCTACGACCCGGACGACGCCCGCTACAACACGCCGGACCGCACGACGTACGAGTACGACGCGCTGAGCCGGGTGAAGAAGGTCAGCGCCCCGCCGTCGGAGGGCCAGAGCGTCCGCAACGAGACGGAGTACACCTACTTCGACACCGGCTGGATCAAGACGTCCACCGACGCCTTCGACATCAAGAACACCTACCAGTACAACGACCTCGGCCAGCAGATCCAGAACACCCTGAGCAGCGGGGGCGGTTCGGTCACCCGCACCCTCGACTCCGCCTTCTACCCGAGCGGTGCGTTGAAGTCCCGCTCGGACGACGGAGTGCCGGTCGGTCTCCAGGTGGCGCTCGTCGACAACTCCGACATCAACAACACGGCCACCCAGGGCACGTGGGCCGAGGCAACCGCCGAGGGCGCGTACGGCTACAACGCGCAGACGCACCCGGCCGGTTCGGGCGAGGACCGCTTCGTCTGGCAGCTGACGATCCCGCAGGCCGGCGACTACACGGTCTACGTCCAGTACCCGAAGGTCGACGGGGCGGCGAAGGACGCCACCTACGAGATCAAGTACAAGGACGGCACCGAGACCAAGACCCTCGACCAGACCGAACTCCCGGGTGAATGGCGTTCGCTCGGCAAGTACGCCTTCGGCGAGGACACCGGCCAGGCCGTCACCCTCACCGACAAGGCGACCGGCACGGTCGTCGCGGACGCGGTCCGGCTGGTCCGCGACCACTCCAAGGACACCGACAACGAGGAGAAGGACTTCTCCTACCGCTACGACGCCAACGGCAACCAGATCGAGATCACCGACCGCAGCCCCGGCGTCGAGACCGACCGCTACACCCTGGCGTACGACGAGCTCAACCAGCTCGGCACGGTCGTCGAGCACGACGGCGACACCGTGCGCAACACCACGAAGCTGACGTACGACGCCAACGGCAACACGCTCACCACCACCCACGACCTGACCTGGAGCAAGCTGGACTACGACGTCCTGGACCGGGTCGAGCGCATCACCAACGCGGCCTCGCCGACGGCGGGCGACCGGCAGGTCACGGAGCTGGAGTACACGGACCGGGGCGAGTTGGCGAAGCAGACCAAGCCCAACGGCAACGTCCTCACCGTCGACTACTTCCTCGACGGCTCGACCAAGAAGACCTCCGAGAAGAAGTCCGACGACACCCTCGTCGCCGAACACGCCCTGAAGTACAACGCCAACGGTCACAAGGTCGAGGACGTCCTGAAGCTCATGGACGCCGACGACCACGGCTCCACCATCGACAACACCTACGCCTACACCTACGACCCGCAGGACCGCATCGCCAAGGTCGCCAAGACCGGCGACGACGAGACGACGGAGGAGTACCGGCACGACGCGGCCGGCAACGTGGTCTGGCAGAACGTGGCCGACACGACCACCACCCACCGCTACGACCGCAACCGGCTGCTCACCTCCACGGCGGACGGCGCGTCCTCGACGTACAACTACGACCCGCTGGGCCGCCTCGACACCGTCTCCTTCGGCGGCGAGACGATCCAGAAGTACCGCTACGACGGCTTCGACCGCCCCGAGTCGATCACGGCGGGCAGCGGCGAGTCGGCGAAGACGACCCGCATGACCTACGACGCCTTCGACCGCACGGTGAAGGAGACGGCGGGCAGCGGCGACGACGCCAGGACGACCCTCTTCACCTACCTGGGCATCACGTCACACTCCTTGAAGGAGGAGGTGACGGACGAAGGAGTCACGTCCTTCCAGTACGCCTCCTGGGGCCAGAAGCTCACCCAGATCAAGGACGAGGAGGACAAGGACCCGGAGACGACGCAGTACCTGTACCACCCGCACGGCGACGTCGAGGGGCTGACCGACAAGGACGGCAACACCAAGACGACGTACGGCTACACGGCCTACGGCAAGAACGACCCGGCCCAGTTCACGGGCGCGGACAAGCCGGGCGCGGGCGGCGGCGAGTCGGCGGACCCGTACAACTCCTACCGCTTCAACGGTAAGCGCTACGACACCACGTCCGGCACCTACGACATGGGCTTCCGGACCTACGACCCGGGCCTGAACCGCTTCCTGACCCGTGACATGTACGGCGGCGCGCTGGCGGACATGGGCCTGACCACCGACCCCTACACCGGCAACCGTTACGCCTTCGCCGGCGGCAACCCGGTCTCCTTCATCGAGATCGACGGCCACCTGTTCGGGATGTCCTGGTCCGACATCGGTCACGTGGCCCTCGACGTGGTCGGCCTGATCCCGGTCGTCGGCGAGGCCGCCGACCTGGCCAACTGCGGCTGGTACGCGGCCGAGGGCGAGTACGTGGACGCGGCCCTGTCCTGCGCCTCCGCGATTCCCTTCGCAGGGTACGGGGCGACGGCGGCCAAGGCGGCGAAGTACGGGGACGAGGCGCTGGAGGCACTGGACACGGCAAGCGACGTGGGCCGCAACGTGGACAACGCGACTCCGCCGAGCGCGGCTACGCCGTCCACGGGCAATCCTCCGTCGGCCAGCGGCGCTGACACACCCCCCACCAACACCGGCAACCCGCCGGCGGCGGACCCGGCGCCGGCTCCGGCACCCGCTCCGGCCGCGCCGAAGCCCCCGGACGCGCCCCCGGCCAGCGGTGCCTGCAACAGCTTCGTACCCGGCACCAAGGTCCTGATGGCCGACGGTTCCACGAAGGCGATCGAGGACATCGAGCTCGGCGACAAGGTCGCGGCGTCGGACGTGGAGACAGACGACACCCAGACCCGCAGGGTCACCCGCACCATCAAGGGCGACGGCACCAAGCACCTGGTCACTCTGACCGTCGACACGGACGGCCGGGCGGGCGACAAGACGTCCACGATCACGGCCACGGACGGCCACCCGTTCTGGCTGCCGGACCTGGGCCGCTGGGTGGACGCCGGCGACCTGCGGCGCGGGCAGTGGCTGAGCACGGGCAGCGGCAGCTGGATTCAGGTCACGGCGGTCAAAACCCGGGCGGCGAAGGCGACCGTCCACAACCTGACCGTCGAGGGTCTGCACACGTACTACGTGCTGACGGGGGCGACGCCGGTCCTCGTCCACAATGCCGGCGGACCGGCATGTGCGACCGAAGTCGGGTCCATGGACCATGTGACGTCAGGCATCCTGGATATTCAGGTCGACGAGGTCCCCTTCGCCAGTGGGCCTAATTCTGGCGGATTCATCGACGACATCGCCCGCGTACCGGGAATGACCAACCAGAATTTCCATCACGTCGAGATGCAGGCTGCTGCATACATGCGGTTGAACAACCTCAGGCAGGGCGTCCTGTACATCAATCACCCGCGCGGCGTCTGCGCTTACTGTGACGGGCGCGCCTACGGCGGCGGCCCCAGCATCGAAGATGCCCTGCCAAAGGGCTCGCAGATGTGGGTGGTGGCCCCCGGAGGGCGGACGACGAGATTCACCGGGAACTCCAGGTGAGGTAACACGGCGGTCGGTCTGCCGGTGTGGCTCGAGAAAGCCTCACCGGCAGACCGCCGAACATGCTCGACATCAGAAAGGGAGATCGTCGATCGGCACTTCGATCGGCTGCGGACGACCCACCTCGGTAGGGTTATAGGATTCAAGATCCTTACGATATTCTTGAACGTCCGCACCGGAGACCGTAGCAATGGTAAGCATCCAACTCCGCTGGCCTTCAGGCGCGTACCCGACCGGAGGTGGAGCCACTCTGGCCAGGGCGTTGGCGCTGCAAAGCAGCCGGGCCGAGGGGCTGTCGTTCGCGGGAGGGCTGAATGGCAGAGCAGAGAATGCGGCCAGTGCGCCCTGAAGGGCCGACTCCGGCACCACTGCGGAGAACTTGGATTCTGCTCCCACAATGGCCTCGTGGACGGTGCAGTGCAGGAGGAACCGATCAAGGGTTACACCGGTATCTCGCCACACATCGGACGCGGACTCCTTGACGAAGACCTGATGTTCCGCCAGGTCGGGGTCGAATGCCCAGTAATAGCCGTTCTGATTCTCGACCCAGAAGACGATCATCCCGTCACCGGATCTCGTCAGCTCCGCCGGCGCGATCGGATAGTCCTGAAACGTGACGTCAACTCCTGTGGATGCCGCCGCCTCGTGCCATTCAACCAGTTCTCGGGGAATCCCGGACATCTCCGGGAAAGCGACAGTATCGCCAACCCTGCCCACGCCGTACCAGCGTTCCAGGAAACGTCTCACACTGTCGTGCCGGAGGTTTTTCAGCTCTTCCATCACGCTGCGACCTTCCCGTTCAGCACCACCCGCAGCGGGGCCCCCAGCACGCGGACGTCCGCGCGGGGGTCCCGTTCGTACACCACCAGGTCCGCTGCCGCGCCCTCCTCCAGCCCGGGCCGGCCCAGCCATTTCCGGGCGTTCCAGGTCGTCGCCGCGAGGGCCTCCACCGGCGGGATCCCGGCCGTCACCAGCTCCGCGACCTCATCCGCCACGAGCCCGTGCGGCAGGGTGCCGCCGGCGTCCGTGCCGACGAAGACCGGGATGCCGGCGTCGTAGGCGTTGCGGACCGTGTCGTAGCGGCGTGCGTGGAGCCGCCGCATGTGGGCGGACCAGCGGGGGAACTTGGACTCGCCGCCCTCGGCCAGCGAGGGGAACGTGGCGATGTTGACCAGGGTCGGGACGATCGCCACCCCGCGGGAGGCGAACAGGGGGATCAGGTCCTCCGTCAGGCCCGTCGCGTGCTCGATGCAGTCGATGCCCGACTCGACCAGGTCACGGAGCGAGTTCTCGGCGAAGCAGTGCGCCGTCACCCGCGCGCCCAGCCGGTGGGCCTCCGCGATCGCCGCCTCGGCGGCCTCCCGCGGCCAGCTGGGTGCCAGGTCGCCCGCCTCCCGGTCGATCCAGTCGCCGACCAGCTTCACCCAGCCGTCGCCCCGCCGGGCCTCCTGGGCGACGTACGCCACCAGGTCGTCCGGCTCGATCTCGTGGGCGTAGCCCCGGATGTAGCGGCGCGTGCGCGCGATGTGCCGGCCCGCGCGGATGATCTTCGGGAGGTCCTCGCGGTCGTCGATCCAGCGGGTGTCGGAGGGGGAACCCGCGTCGCGGATCAGCAGGGTGCCGGCCTCGCGGTCGGTCAGGGCCTGCTTCTCCGCGACGTCCCTTTCGACCGGCCCGTGCGGGCCGAGGCCGACGTGGCAGTGAGCGTCGACGAGGCCGGGCAGCGCCCAGCCCGACACCCTGCGGACGTCACGGGCGGCGACGGGACGGTCGTAGGAGATCCGGCCGTCGACCACCCACAACTCGTCCCGGACGTCGTCGGGCCCGACCAGGACCCGGCCCTTCACGTGCAGCACCGTGCGATCGCTCATGGACGGCACCATAACCAGCCCGGCCTCACTGCTCCCAGGGCGGTGGCCCGTCGAAGGCGAGCCGGTGCACGTCGAAGAGGACCGCGGCCTCGACGTCGAGCGCGTGCCCGGCCTGTCGGGCCGACCAGGTCAGGAAGGGGCGGGGCTCGAAGCCCTGGGCCCCGAGGCCCTTGGTGTACTCGGCGTGGGCGGCGAGGGACGCGATGCCCCGCTCCAGTGGTTCGCCCGTCACGTCCACCCCGTGGGTGGGCCGCTCGGCGCCGGCGAAGCACACGAAGCGGACTCCGCCCCAGGGTTCGAGCCCCTCGTCGGCGAGTTCGGGGAAGATCCACCGGTTGCCCGCGTCGCGCGCCGCGTCGAGCGCGGCGAGGCCCACCACGCGGTGGTCGGCCTGGTTGACCACACCGGCGACCATCCGCACCGTGTACGCGCCCGACACCACGACCTCGGGCCGGTGCCGGCGGATCGCCCGCACGATGTCGCGGCGCAGGGCCGGCCCGTACTCGATGCCCCCGTCGCGGTGGTCGAGGAACTCGACCGTGTCCACGCCCACCTCACGGGCTCCGGCCCGCTCCTCGGCCTCGCGCAGCGGGCCCGCCTCGTCCGGGTGCAGCCCGTCGATGCCCGCCTCGCCCCGTGTGGCCAGCAGGTACGTGACCTGCTTGCCCCGAGCCGTCCACCGGGCCACGGCGGACGCCGTCCCGTACTCGATGTCGTCCGGGTGCGCGGCCACGGCGAGGCAGCGTTCCCAGTCCTCCGGCAGTGGAGGCAGCGCGGTGCCGGCTCCGGAGCCGGCCGCGTCGTCGAAAGTCGTCATGCCCCGAATGATGGCGCTCCGCAGCCTCTGACCGACAGAGGAACGTATGTCCCCTTCAGTCGCTTTGGCCCACCTGGTCCGACGTCTCCTCCTCCACCTCGGCCATCGCGGGGTCGAGGAGGCGGGAGAGGAAGTGGCGGGTGCGTTCGTGGCGGGGATCGGTGATGACCTGCTCCGGGGTGCCGTCCTCGACGATCACTCCGCCGTCCATGAAGACGACCCGGTCGGCGACCTCGCGGGCGAAGGTCATCTCGTGGGTGACGACCATCATCGTCATGCCCTCGTTCGCCAGCCTGCGCATCACCGCCAGTACGTCCCCCACCAGTTCCGGGTCGAGCGCCGACGTCGGTTCGTCGAACAGCATCACCTCGGGGCCCATCGCCAGCGCGCGGGCGATCGCGACGCGCTGCTGCTGGCCGCCGGAGAGGGAGGAGGGGTACGCGGTCGCCTTCTCGGACAGTCCCACCCGCTCCAGGTTCTGTGCGGCGATCCGGGCGGCCTCCGCCTTGCCTCGCCGGAGCACCCTGCGCTGCGGCAGCGTGAGGTTCTCCGTCACGGACAGGTGCGGGAAGAGGTTGAACTGCTGGAAGACCATGCCGATACGGCGGCGTGCGGCGTCGATGTCGACGTCGGGGTCCGTCAGCTCCGTGCCGCCGACGAAGATCCGGCCCTTGGTGGGTTCCTCGAGGAGGTTGACGCACCTGAGCAGGGTCGACTTGCCCGAGCCCGACGGCCCGATCACGCACACGACCTCGCCCTGCTTGATCTCCAGGTCGATGCCGCGCAGCACCTCGTTGTCGCCGAACGACTTGTGCAGGGCGCGGACTTCGATCTCCGGGTGCGCCCCAGGAGTCTTCTCGCTCATTTCACGGCCTCCTGGGCCTTCGTCTCCATACGGCGCACGACGAATCCGAGCGGGATCGTGACCAGCAGGTAGCACAGGCCGGCGACGAGGATCGGCGTGGAGTTGGCGGTCGTGCTGGCCAGGTCGCGGCCGTACTTGGACAGTTCGCGCTCCTCCAGGGTGACGCCGAGGAACAGCACCAGCGAGGAGTCCTTGAAGAGCAGGACCAACTCGTTGGTGAGCGGCGGCAGGATGATCCGGAAGGCCTGCGGAATGATGATCGAGACCATCGCGCGTGCGGGCGAGAAGCCCAGGGACCGGGCCGCTTCCATCTGGCCCTTGGGCACGGCCTGGATGCCCGCGCGGATCGTCTCCGCCATGTACGCGGCGGCGACCAGCCCCAGTGCGAGGGCGACCTTGCCGTAGGTGCCGCCGACGATCTCCGTGCCCGGGAAGGCGAGCGGGACGGCGACGCCGATGAAGATGAAGATCAGCAGGGCGGGCAGGCCGCGGAAGATCTCGATGTACACGCCGGCGAACCAGCGGTACGGCCCGACCGACGACAGCCGCATCAGCGCGATGACCATGCCGAGCACCAGGCCGACGACGAAGCCGGACAGGGTGTAGAGCACGGTGTTCTTCAGCGCCAGCGTGATGACGTCCGGGAACATCTGCTCGGCGATGTCGATCTGCGCGAACTGGTTCTTCAGCCGCCCCCAGTCCGCCGAGAACGCGAAGGCGATCACGGCGGCGACGAAGACGGCGTACTGGATGCCTCGCGAGAGGCTGCGCTTCTGACGCCGGGTCAGACCCTTTTTGCGGGGCGTGACGTCGAGCTTCGTGGCATCACTCATGAGGCGGACGGAGAGGCCGCGGACTCGTCGTACGGGCCGATCCACTGCTCGTAGAGCTTCTTGTACGTGCCGTCGGCCTTGGCGTCCGCGATGGCCTTGTTGACCGCGGCGAGGAGCTTGGTGTTGCCCTTCTTCACGGTGAAGCCGTACTGCTCACCGGTGTTGAGGTTGTCGACCACCTTGAAGGCGTCGGCGTTGGCCTTGTCCTTCAGCCAGCCCTGGACAACCGGGTAGTCGATGACGACGGCCTTGACCTGGCCGGAGCGCAGGCCGTTGAGGACCGCGTCGGAGGACTCGAAGGAGACCGGGTCGAAGCCCTGCTTCGTGACGTAGTCCTCGCCGGTGGTCTGCGCCTGGGCGCCCAGCTTGGCGCCCTTGGACTTCACGTCGGCGAGGGAGCCGAGCCCGCTGTCCTTGTCGACCAGGACGGCCTGGGTGGCTTCGAAGTAGGGGTCCGAGAAGTCGACGTTCTTCTTGCGCTCCTCGGTGATGGTCATGCCGGCCGCGGCCAGGTCGCACTCGCCGGAGTTGAGGAAGGCGCCGGTCTTGAAGTTCTCGAAGGGCGTGTCGAGGACGTCCTGCTTCACGCCCAGGTCCTTGGCGGCCAGGTCGATGAGCGAGACGTCGAAGCCCTGCACCTTGCCGTCGATCTCCGACTGGAAGGGCGGGTACGGCAGGTGCGTGCACGTGGTGAGCTGTCCAGCCTTGACCAGCTCGACCCCGCCGGCTGCGGTCTTCGAGCCGCTGCCGCCGTCGTCGGTGGAAGTACAGGCGGACAGGAGCACCAGCCCGGCCGTCGCGGTGGTGGCAGCCAGGACGCGGGTCCGGCGCCCGAGGGGCGTGATCACGGCGGGCCTTCCTATGGGGGAACTATGACGTCAGAGGCTTCAGATTATAAGGAGACCTTTGGGTTCCTCAAACCAAACCGATGGTTGCGGGGCCGTCCGGCCTGAGAAGTCGTCGGTCGGAGAAGGGCGGCGGGCGGCGGTTACCCTCGTCTCGTCTACCCCGTGAGTGACACTCGTTACCCCGCCAGTGGGAGTCGTTGCCCCGTGAGTGAAGAGAGCACTGCCGTGACGCATCCGTTTCTGGATCTGGCCCCGTTGACCGCGGCGCACTTCGCGTCGATCGAGGACCGCGTGGCGCGTCTGCTGAGCACCGGGCAGGACGTGGTGATCACGCAGGGCGAGGCGCTGCTGCCGCTGGAGGGTGCGATCCGTTCCACCGCCGGACCGGGCACCACGGCGCTCAACGTGATCACCGGCCCGTACGGGCAGACCTTCGGCGACTGGCTGCGCGACTGCGGCGCCCGGGTCGTCGACCTGGCGGTGCCCTTCCACACGGCCGTCACCGCCGAGCAGATCCGGGACGCCTTCGCCGAGCATCCGGAGATCGACTTCGTGTCCCTGGTGCACGCCGAGGCCGCGACCGGCAACACCAACCCGGTCGCGGAGATCGGCGAGGTCGTACGGCGGCACGGTGCCCTGTTCTACCTGGACGCCGTCGCCTCCATCGGCGCGGAGCCGGTGCTGCCGGACGCGTGGGGCGTCGACCTGTGCGTGATCGGGGCGCAGAAGGCGATGGGCGGGCCGGCCGGGGTCTCGGCCGTGTCGGTGAGCGAGCGGGCGTGGGCGCGGATGGCCGCGAATCCGGGGGCGCCGCGACGGTCGTACCTCTCCTTGCTGGACTGGAAGGAGAGGTGGATCGACGGCGGCCGCAAGGCACTGCTGCACGCGCCGGCACAGCTGGAGATGCTCGCGCTCGAGGCGTGCCTCGAACGGATCGAGGCGGTCGGCCTGGACACCGTGATGGACCGGCACCGGCGTGCCGCCGTGGCGACCCGGGCCGGCGCACGGGCGCTGGGCGGGGGCCTGGAGCCGTACGTGTACGAGGACGCCGAGGCCGCGCCGGTCGCCACGACGCTGAGGGCGCCGTCGGGGGTGGTGGCGTCGGAGTTGGTGGCTCGGGCCGTGGAGTCGGACCCGGCGGTGCCGCTGGTGGCGGGCGGCGGTGCGCTGGCCAAGGAGATGATCCGGGTGAATCACTACGGGGTGGACGCGACGCGGGGAGCGGTGCGGGCGAGCCTTTCGGCGCTCGGTGCCGCACTGGCCGCGAAGGGGTTGACCGTGGACGTGGAGGGGGCGCTCCGGGCGGCGGAAGCTACGTGGCGGTAGTCGTCGCCGACTGAGGTCTCGGTTCTTTCGCCCCCGCCGCCCCTACCCGTCCCGTCCCTGGGACTGCGCCCCCAGACCCCGCTTTCGGCCCCGAAGGGCCTCGTCCTCGAACTCCCCCAGAGGGGGACCCCCAGACGGGCTGAGATACGCCAACCCCCCATGTAATGCTCGCCATATGACGATGACCCTTCCCGACGGCCGTCCCATCCCCTTCATGACCGGCGACGAGCGCCCCATGCTCGAGAGCTGGCTCGCCTTCCACCGGGCCACGCTGGAGCTGAAGTGTGCGGAGCTGGACGACGCGCAGGTGCGGACCGCCTCGGCGGAGCCGTCGTCGCTCACGCTGCTCGGGCTGGTGCGGCACCTCGCGGAGGTGGAGCGGAACTGGTTCCAGCGGGTGGCCGCGGGGACGGACGTACCGCCGCTGTACGCGGACGGGACGGGCTGTGCCCTCGACCCGGAGCAGGGGCTCGACGAGGCGCTGGCGGTGTGGCGGCGGGAGATCGCACGCGGCCACGAACTGTGTGCGGGGCGGTCGCTGGACGACGTGGGGCGGATCGCCGACGGGTTCATGGCCGGGATCGAGGTCAGTCTGCGGTGGGTGTACCTCCACATGATCGAGGAGTACGCGCGCCACAACGGGCATGCCGACATTTTGCGGGAACGAATCGACGGGGTTACCGGAGCCTAATTCCGAGCTAATTCCGGGTATTCTTTTGCGTGCAGCTTCCCGTATTCTTCTGCCCGCTTTTTCTCGACTTAAACGCAAAGATTCTGCGAACGTCGGTCGATGGAATTCGGGCAGATCTCGTGGGGATTACATGGCTGTGACGCGTTACACATGCCGCCCGCTTTGCCCCCCATTATCCGGTCAAATGGTCTCATTCTTCCGCATGCACCCGCGCGGATAACACAAGCAGCGCCTGGACGTAACCCCACCCGGCGATGCATTTTTCAATTTCCCTCGGTAAATTCACTCGGCATGACTGCCGCACAAGCAGACCTGCAAATCGACCGCCCGGCGGTGGCGGACGGAGCCGCGCTGTGGCGGATGGCAAGGGACTCGAAGGTCCTCGACCTGAACTCGTCCTACAGCTATCTGCTGTGGTGTCGCGACTTCGCCGCCACGTCGGCCGTCGCTCGCGACGAGCACGGCGCGCCGGTCGGCTTCGTCACCGGCTACGTACGGCCGGACCGCCCCGGCACCCTGCTCGTCTGGCAGGTGGCGGTGGACGAGTCGTACCGCGGGCGCGGACTCGCCGCCGCCCTGCTGGACGGGCTGGTCGCGCGCACCGCCGCCGAGCGCGGTGTGACCGCCGTCGAGACCACCATCACGCCGGGCAACACCGCCTCCGAGCGGCTGTTCACGTCGTTCGCCGAGCGTCACGGCGCCCGCCTGGAGCGCGAGGTGCTGTTCGACGCCGGTGTGTTCCCCGACGGTCCGCACGACCCCGAAGTCCTGTACCGCATCGGGCCCCTGTCCCTCACTCCCGCCGCCTGACCCCCACGCAACGAGGAGCGATTCGTCGTGACCATCACCCAGCCCGACCTCAGCGTCTTCGAGACCGTCGAGTCCGAGGTGCGCAGCTACTGCCGCGGCTGGCCCGCCGTCTTCGACCGTGCGCAGGGCAGCCGTATGTACGACGAGGACGGCCATGAGTACCTCGACTTCTTCGCCGGAGCGGGCTCGCTCAACTACGGCCACAACAACCCCGTCCTCAAACGGGCGCTGATCGACTACCTGGAGCGGGACGGCGTCACGCACGGTCTCGACATGTCGACCACCGCCAAGCGGGCCTTCCTGGAGTCCTTCCAGAACCTGGTGCTGCGGCCGCGCGACCTGCCGTACAAGGTCATGTTCCCCGGGCCGACGGGCACCAACGCCGTGGAGGCCGCGCTGAAGCTGGCGCGGAAGGTGAAGGGGCGCGAGGCGATCGTGTCGTTCACCAACGCCTTCCACGGCATGTCGCTCGGCTCGCTCGCCGTGACCGGCAACGCCTTCAAGCGGGCCGGCGCGGGCATCCCGCTCGTCCACGGGACGCCGATGCCGTTCGACAACTACTTCGACGGGCAGGTCCCGGACTTCCTCTGGTTCGAGCGACTGCTCGAGGACCAGGGCTCCGGGCTCAACAAGCCCGCCGCGGTGATCGTGGAGACCGTGCAGGGCGAGGGCGGCATCAACGTGGCCCGCCCGGAGTGGCTGCGCGCGCTCTCCGAGCTGTGCCAGCGGCAGGACATGCTGCTCATCGTCGACGACATCCAGATGGGCTGTGGACGTACGGGCGCCTTCTTCTCCTTCGAGGAGGCCGGCATCACCCCGGACATCGTCACCGTGTCCAAGTCCATCAGCGGCTACGGCATGCCCATGTCGCTGTGCCTGTTCAAGCCCGAGCTGGACATCTGGGAGCCGGGCGAGCACAACGGCACCTTCCGCGGCAACAACCCCGCCTTCGTCACGGCCACCGCCACGCTGGAGGCGTACTGGGCGGACGGGTCCGTGATGGAGAAGCAGACCCGCGCCCGTGGTGAGCAGGTCGAGCAGGCGTTCATCTCCATCACCGAGGAGAACCTCGCCGACGTGAAGGAGTACCGGGGACGCGGGCTCGTGTGGGGCATGGAGTTCCACGACAAGGAGCGCGCCGGCAAGATCGCGCACCGCGCCTTCGAACTCGGGCTGCTCATCGAGACGTCGGGCCCGGAGAGCGAGGTCGTGAAGCTGCTGCCGGCGCTCACCATCACGCCCGAGGAACTGGACGCGGGGCTGAGCATCCTCGCCCGCGCCGTCCGCGAAACCGCCTGACCCCGATCAGGACAACCACCAGTACATCCACCTAGGAGGCATCGCAGCACCGTGATCGTCCGTTCGTTCAAGGACATCGAAGGCACCGACCGGCACGTGAAGGCCGAGTCCGGCACCTGGGAGAGCAAACGCATCGTCCTCGCCAAGGAGAAGGTCGGCTTCTCGCTGCACGAGACGATCCTGTACGCGGGTACGGAGACGTCGATGTGGTACGCCAACCACATCGAGGCCGTCGTGTGCGTCGAGGGCGAGGCCGAGCTCACCGACGACGAGACCGGGCAGAAGTACTCGATCACGCCCGGGACCATGTACCTGCTCGACGGCCACGAGCGGCACACGATGCGGATCAAGGAGGACTTCCGCTGCATCTGTGTCTTCAACCCGCCCGTGACCGGCCGGGAGGACCACGACGAGAACGGTGTCTACCCGTTGCTCACCGAACCCGAGGAGGTGTGACATCACCATGACCACCGCCACCAGGATCCCCGATCTCTACCCCAGTCGTGGCGCCACCGAGGTGGCCACCGAGCGCAAGGACCCGGTCGTGTGGTCCCCGCCCGGTACGCCCGGGCCGGTGACCCACGCCGAGCTGCAGTCCTTCGAGCGCGACGGCTTCCTCGCCATCGACCAGCTCATCGGACCGGACGAAGTGCCTCTCTACCACAGCGAGTTGGAGCGACTCGTCACGGATCCCGCGATCCGGGCCGACGAGCGGTCCATCGTCGAGCCGCGGACCCAGGAGATCCGGTCCGTCTTCGAGGTGCACAAGATCAGCGAGATCTTCGCCAACCTCGTGCGTGACGAGCGGGTCGTCGGCCGGGCCCGGCAGATCCTCGGCTCGGACGTGTACGTCCACCAGTCGCGGATCAACGTCAAGCCCGGCTTCGGCGCCAGCGGCTTCTACTGGCACTCCGACTTCGAGACCTGGCACGCCGAGGACGGTCTGCCGAACATGCGGACGGTGTCGGTCTCGATCGCACTCACCGAGAACTACGACACCAACGGCGGTCTCATGATCATGCCGGGGTCGCACCGTACGTTCCTCGGGTGTGCGGGGGCCACGCCGAAGGACAACTACAAGAAGTCCCTGCAGATGCAGGACGCGGGCACGCCGTCCGACGAGGCGCTGACCGCCATGGCGAGCGATTACGGCATCAAGTTGTTCACCGGCAAGGCCGGTTCGGCGACCTGGTTCGACTGCAACTGCATGCACGGCTCGGGCGACAACATCACGCCCTTCCCGCGCAGCAACGTCTTCATCGTGTTCAACAGCGTGGAGAACGAGGCGGTCGAGCCGTTCGCGGCGCCGGTGCGGCGGCCGGAGTTCATCGGGGCCAGGGACTTCACTCCGGTGAAGTAGGTCCTCGGGGAGCGGGCGGTGTCACAGCCATGCCAGTGACGCCGCCCGCTCCAGCACGTTCCGAACGGCCCCCTCGACCCCGCCCGCGCCCCGCGGCACCTCGCTTCGGCGCGTATACGGGCTCGTCCTCCGGGCGACCACAAGCCGCCTCCCCGTCGACGGCACGGCCGCCTGTGCGGCCCGGTCGGCGGCCGGGTTCAGCCGGACAGGACGTCCAGCAGCCGGTCCACATCCGCCGTCGTGTTGTAGAGGTGGAAGGAGGCGCGCAGGTTGCCCGCGCGGTTGGAGACCTGGATGCCCGCGTCGGCCAAGTCGGGCTGGCGGTGGCCGAGTCCGGGCACGGAGACGATCGCCGAGCCGGGTGCGGGGAGGGGTTCGTGGCCGAGGCCGGCGAGTCCCGAGCGGAACCGGTCGGCCAGGGCGAGGTCGTGGGTGCGCACCGCGTCCACGCCGAGTTCCTCGACGAGTTCGAGGGAGCGGCGCATTCCGGCGTACGAGAACAGGGCGGGCGGCAGGTCGAAGCGGCGGGCGGAGTGGGCGAGTTCGGTGACGGGGCCGTAGCAGCTGTCCCAGGGGTTCTCCCCCGCGACCCAGCCCGCCAGGATCGGCGTCAGCGCGCCGAAGTCCTCGGGCACGACGAGGAAACTCACTCCGTGCGGCCCGAGCAGCCACTTGTACCCGACCGAGACCGTGTAGTCGTACCCGTCGGCCTCGGTCCGCAGCCAGCCGGCGGACTGGGAGACGTCGAGGTACGTCCGGGCGCCGTGCGCCCGGGCCGCCTCCCGGAGGGCGGGCAGGTCGGCGATCCGTCCGTCGGCCGACTGCGCGGAGCTGACCGCGACGAGCGCGGTGCCGTGGCGGACGGACTGGGCGAGCCGCTCCAGCGGCACGGCCCGGACCTTGAGGTCCCCGCGGGTGTGGAAGGGGTTCACGACGGAGGTGAAGTCGTCCTCGGCGGTGAGCACTTCGGCGCCCGCGGGCAGCGAGGCGGCCACCAGTCCGGTGTACGCGGCGACCGAGGATCCGGCCGCGACCCGGCCGACCGGGACGCCGGCCAGCCGGGCGAAGGCGGCCCGGGCGGCCTCCACGTCGGCGAACAGCGGGTCCAGCGGCCGGCCCTCGGCCCTGAGCTGCACGGCCTCGTGCAGGGCCGCGACGGTACGGGCCGGCAGCAGCCCACTGCTCGCGGTGTTGAGAAAGGTGTTCTTCGGGGCGAACTCGGCACGGACGAGGCTCTCGAAGGTCTCCATGGGACCACTGTGAGCCCCTGCCGACCTCCGGTCCATTGCGAATTTTTACGTGATTCCTCTTAGGGCTGCTTATACGTCCGCCCCGACCTGCAGGTTTCCTCAGTGCTGCGGCACCGCGCACCCGTCCGGACCGCACGCCTCCGCGCCCGCCCGGTCGATCAGCTTCAGCGGCGGACGCTCGCCCCACGCCTGCGTCAGCGCCTCGGCGAACACCTCGGCGGGCTGGGCGCCGGAGACGCCGAACTTGCGGTCGAGGACGAAGAAGGGCACGCCGTTCGCGCCGAGCTCGGCGGCCTCGCGCTCGTCGGCGCGGACCTCGTCGGCGTAGGCGGCCGGGTCGGCGAGCACCCTGCGGACGGCGTCGGCGTCGAGCCCCGCGGCGACGGCCAGCTCCACCAGCCGCTCCTCGCCCTCGGCGAAGACGGACCGCTCCTCGGCGAAGTTGGCCTTGTAGAGCAGGGCGAGGAGCTCGTCCTGGCGGCCCTGCTCCTTGGCGAGGTGGAGGAGGCGGTGCATGTCGAAGGTGCTGCCGTGGTCGCGGTCCCGGGTGCGGTACTCCAGTCCCTCGGCGGCGGCCTGCGCACCGAGGTTCTCCTCGCCGGCCTGGGCCTGCGCCTCGCTCATGCCGTACTTCTTGGTGAGCATCGTGATCACGGGCTGGATGTCGTTCTTGGCGCGGCCGGGGTCCAGCTCGAACGACCGGTGCACCACCTCGACCTGGTCGCGGTGCGGGAAGGCCTCCAGCGCCTTCTCGAAGCGGGCCTTGCCCACGTAGCACCAGGGGCAGGCGATGTCGCTCCAGATCTCGACGCGCATGGTGGCAGCACTCTCCAGGTCGTAGGGGTGCGGAGGCTCTCTCCGGTGAGTGTGTGAACGTTCAAGCAGCGGGTTTCATTCCCCGGGTCTCGACGGCCGCGGTTCCCAGGCGGCTGAACTGCGCCCGGTAGGCGCTCGGCGTCAGTCCGGCCCGCCTGACCAGATGTGCCCGCAGCGAGTCGGCCGTGCCGAGACCGCTCTCGCGGGCCACCTGGTCCATGGGCAGGCCGGTGGTCTCCAGGAGTTCCTTGGCGCGCTCGATGCGCTGGTGGAGCAGCCACTGGAGGGGGCTGACCCCGCTCTCGGCGTGGAAGCGGCGCGTGAGGGTGCGTACGGAGACTCCGGCGTGGCGGGCCAGGTCGCTCAGGGCGAGCGGCTTGTCGAGATTGCGCATGGCCCAGCCGCGGGTGTCGGCGCAGGCGGTGCCGCGCTCGGGCGGCAGCGGGGTCTGCGTGAACTGGGTCTGGCCGCCGGGACGGACGGGGGCGACCAGGGTGAGCCGGGCGACCTGGTTGGCCGCGGCGGCGCCGTAGTCGGTGCGGATGATGTGCAGGCACAGGTCGATGCCGGCGGCGTAGCCGGACGCCGTCAGATACGGCCCGTCCTGCACGAACAGCACGTCTCCGCACAGGTCGACCTCCGGGTACCGCCTGCGGAGTTCCTCGGCGTGCGCCCAGTACGTCGTGGCCCTGCGCCCCGCCAGCAGGCCCGCCTCGGCGAGCTGGAAGGCGCCGGTGCACAGGGACGCGATCCGCTTGCCGGCGGCGGCCGCCTCGCGCACGGCGGCCACGATCCTCGCCTCCGGCTCGAACGGCGCCCCGGTACCCGCCACCAGCACCGTGTCCGCGTCCCGCACGGCGTCGAGACCGTGCCGTACGTGCAGATCGAGGCCGCCGGTGGTGGGCACCGGTCCCGGCTCGGCCGCGCAGATCACCACCTCGTACCCCGGCCGCCCGTCCCTGACGACCTTGCCGAAGAGCATCTCCGGGATGGCGAGGTTGAACATCGACACCGGCGAGGGCGCGATGACGACGACGCGGTGCGGGACGACCGACTGGGTCATGGCCAGAACCTCCGGTCATATGGCATTCCGGCCACTACTGTACGTCGGCGGAGATCCGCAGCATGGAGCCATGCCAACGAACCGGACCCTCCAGGCCGACGAACACGCCACCATCCGACAGGAGTTGGAGTCCGATCGGCCCTCCCCGGCACTCACCCTCACGGCCGCCCTGCTCGGCTTCGCGCTGATCTGCCTCGACGCGTCCGTGGTGAACGTGGCGCTGCCCGCGATCGGCTCCTCCTTCGGCAGCGGCATGTCCGGTCTGCAGTGGGTGGTGGACGCGTACACCCTGGCCTTCGCCGCGCTGATGCTGTCCACCGGGGCGTTCTCCGACCGGGCGGGGGCGAGCCGCGCGTACGCGCTGGGCACCGCGGTGTTCACGCTCGCCTCGGTGGCCTGCGGGCTGGCGCCGAACCTGCCGGCCCTGATCGGCGCGCGGGTGGTGCAGGGCGTGGCGGCGGCCGTGGTGCTGCCGGCCTCGCTGGCGCTGGTGCGGCAGGCCTACGCCGAACCGGCCAGGCGGGCACGGGCGGTGGCCCTGTGGGCGGCCGGGGGATCGGCGGCGGTGGCGCTGGGCCCGGTGGCGGGCGGTGCGTTGACGACGGCCTGGGACTGGCGTGGGATCTTCTTCGTCAATCTGCCGGTGGGGCTGGTGATCCTTGCCCTGCTGGTGCGGGCCCCACGCTCGGAACGTCGTCCGGCACCGCTGGATCTGCCCGGCCAAATGACGGCGGTCCTGGCCCTGGTGGCCCTGACGTTCGCCGTGATCGAGGGCGGGGCGGCGGGTTGGGCCGCGGGGGCGGTGGCCGTCGTCGCCGGTGCCGCGTTTCTGCGGATCGAGGCGCGCCAACCGCACCCGGTCGTCCCCCTCGGGCTCTTCCGCGACCGGACCGTCACCGCGACGGTCGCGGCGGGTGCGGCGGTCAGCGTCGCCTTCTACAGCATGGTGTTCGTCTTCTCGCTCTTCTTCCAGCAGGTGCAGGGACGCTCCGCGCTGGCCGCGGGGCTGATGTTCCTGCCGATGACCGGGCTGATCGCGGTGACGAACGTGGCGGCGGGCAAGCTCGCCGGCCGCTACGGTCCCCGGCTGCCCATGCTGGTGGGGCAGGGGCTGGCCGCCGCGGGACTGCTGGTGCTGCTGTACGTCGACGCCGGCACACCGTCGGCTCTGGTGGCCGTTCTCCTCGTCCCCATGGCGCTGGGCTGCGCACTGACGGTGCCGCCGCTGACCGCGGCGATGATGGACGCCGTCCCCGCCGAGCGGGCGGGGCTGGCGGCCGGGGTGCTCAACTCGGCGCGCCAGGTGTCCGGGGGTCTGGGGATCGCCGTGTTCGGGGCGCTGGTCTCCGACGGGTTCGTCGAGGGGATGCGGCTGAGCCTGGTCATCAGCGCGGCCCTGCTCGCGGTGACGTTCGCGCTCAGCTGCCGTCTCTCAGGTCCTTCGGCCAGCTAGGGCGGAACTCGATGTGGTCGTAGGTCACCACGCAGCCCTCCCCCAGCGGCGACTGCGCCATGAACCCGACCAGGGCCGCGCCGGTCTCCTTCTCGTCCCCGAGGGTGAAGAGCCGGACGAAGGTCCAGCGCTGTCCGTCGCGGGAGGCGTGGAAGGCGAAGGCGCGGCCGGTGCGGCTCACCCTGAGCCACACGGAACTGCCCTGGACCGTCCAGGAGTTGGCGTCGTCGGAGTGCCCCCGGGTGACCACCGTGCAGACGGTGGCCACGTCCGGGGAGTACTCCAGACACAGCTTGGCCCAGGCCCGCTCACCGACGTGGACGTACAGCACCCCCGCGTCGAAGGCCCCGGCGAACCCCACCGTGACGCGCGCGATCAGCTGGAAGTCCCCTTCGGGGTCGCCCAGCAGGCGCGGCGCGTCGGAGGCCGGGTCCAGGCCTTCGCCGGTCGGCGGCACGAACCGGTCCTGCCGGGGGCCCGCCCACCCGGTGAGCACACCGTCCTCGTGGGACCAACTGCCGTCGGGACCATAGGTACGGAGAGGAAAGGGCAGTTCGGGAATCTCCACGTCCGGTACCTGTTCGTCTCAGGGGCAAACTGCACGTCCCACAGGGGCGCGGGGAACTGCGCGACCGGCCACGACGGACCGGCAGCCGGCAGTCCACCGCACCCCTACGGCGCTATCGTTCCAGGCGCCCGTTGAACCGACGCGGCAGCCCCAGCGGATTCTCGTCCCGAAGCTCCGCGGGAAGCAGCGCCTCCGGCGCGTTCTGGTACGCGACCGGCCGCAGCCACCGCTCGATGGCGGTGCCGCCGACGGACGTCGACGTCGACGTCGTGGCCGGGTACGGACCACCGTGATGCTGGGACGGGGCCACGGCGACACCCGTCGGCCACCCGTTCACCAGCACGCGCCCGGCCAGCGGCGTCAGCTCGGCGAGGATCTCCGCGCCACGCCCCTCACCGGCCGACTCCTCCGCCGACAGGTGGACCGTCGCGGTGAGGTTGCCGGGGAGACGGGACAGCACGGCCTGCGCCTGCGCGTCGTCGTCGTAGCGAGCCACGACGGTCACCGGACCGAAGCACTCCTCCAGGAGGAGGTCGTACGCGCCCTCGCTAGTCAGCTTCTCGGCCGACACCGTCAGGAAGCCCGCGCTCACCGTGTGCTCGCCACCCGCGCCGGGCGTCACCGGGGTCTCCACGTCGGGCAGCTCGGCCCGCTCGGCGACGCCCGCGACGAAGTTGTCCCGCATGCGGTGGTCGAGGAGCACCCCGGCCTCGGTGTCGCTGACGGCGTCGGTCAGGGACTTCAGCAGCCGGTCGCCCGACGCACCGGACGGGGCGAGAACGAGCCCCGGCTTCACGCAGAACTGGCCGACACCCAGCGTCATCGAACCGGCGAGGCCCGCGCCGATCGCCTCGGCGCGTTCCGCGGCCGCCGCCTCCGTGATCACGACGGGGTTCAGTGACCCCAGCTCGCCGTGGAACGGGATCGGCACCGGCCGCGCGGCCGCCGCGTCGAAGAGGGCACGCCCGCCTCGAATGGAACCCGTGAAGCCCGCCGCGGCGACCAGCGGGTGCTTGATCAGCTCGATGCCCGCCTCGAAGCCGTGGACGAGGCCCACGACCCCGTCCGGGATGCCGTGCTCGGCGGCGGCCCGGCGCAGGACGGACGCGACCAGCTCGGACAGGCCCGGGTGGTCGGGGTGGGCCTTGACGACGACCGGGCAGCCCGCGCCCAGCGCGCTCGCGGTGTCGCCGCCGGCGACCGAGAAGGCGAAGGGGAAGTTGGAGGCCGAGTAGACGGCGACCACACCGAGCGACACCTTGTAGCGGCGCAGGTCGGGGATCGGCGGCGTCGCGGTGTCGTCCGGGTGGTTGATGACGACGTCGAGGAAGGCGCCCTCGTCGACGATGTCCGCGAAGGCCCGCAGCTGGTAGCAGGTGCGGGCGAGTTCGCCGGTCAGCCGGACCGGGCCGAGCGCGGTCTCGGCGTCGGCGGCCTCGACGAGGTGGTCCCTGGACGCCTCCAGGCCGGCCGCGGCGCTGCGCAGGAAGGCCGCGCGGACCGTGCGGTCGGCGAGGGCGCCGCGCGCGGCGTGCGCGGCGCGGACGGCGGCGTCCACCTCCTGGGCTGTGGCCTCCACCGCAACCTGTTCACGCTGCTTCCCGGTTCGGGGGTCGACACTCCAGACTGGTGCTGCTGCCACCGCGGGTCCCTCCACATTGCTTTGCCGGCTTTATTGCCGCAGTTCCTAGGTCATCCACCAGGGTCGTTCGATATGCTGAACGCTGTCTCTGATGGTGAATATGCTGTCGGAGACTATTTCCCGTCGAACGAAGGGGTCAAGGGCGATGTCGGCAGCCGAGACAGGCGGCGGGGCACAGGTCAAGTCCGCGGTACGAACCGTTGAACTGCTGGAGTACTTCGCCGGGCGCCCCGGTATGCATTCCCTGGCCGCGGTCCAGGAGGCCGTCGGGTACCCCAAGTCCAGCCTGTACATGCTGCTCCGCACGCTCGTGGAGCTGGGCTGGGTGGAGACGGACGCGACGGGCACACGGTACGGCATCGGTGTGCGGGCGCTGCTGGTCGGCACGTCGTACATCGACGGCGACGAGGTGGTCGCGGCGGCCCGCCCGACGCTGGACCGCCTCTCGGACGACACCACGGAGACGATCCACCTGGCGCGTCTGGACGGCACGAACGTCGTCTACCTCGCCACCCGCCAGTCGCAGCACTATCTGCGCCCCTTCACCCGGGTCGGCCGCCGCCTGCCCGCGCACTCCACGTCGCTGGGCAAGGCGCTGCTGAGCACCTACTCGGACGAGCAGGTCCGCAAGATGCTGCCCGAGACCCTGCCCGCCCTGACCGAGCACACGATCACCGACCGGGAGAAGCTCATCGAGGAGCTGCACCAGGTGCGGGACCAGGGCTTCGCCGTGGACCGCGAGGAGAACACCCTGGGGCTGCGCTGCTTCGGCGTGGCGATCCCCTACCGCACTCCGGCGCGCGACGCGATCAGCTGCTCGGTGCCGGTGGCCCGGCTGACCCCCGCCCACGAGCAGATGGTGAAGGACGCCCTGTTCGACGCCCGTGACCGGCTGACGCTCGCCACCCGGAGGCTCTGAACCATGCGGGTCGCACTCCGCGACGTCCACGACAGCGACCTGCCGGTCTTCTTCCGGCTGCTGAACGACCCGGAGGCCCTGCGCATGGCGGCCTTCGCCCCTCGGGATCCGGCCGACCGGGACGCCTTCGAGGCCCAGTGGAAGAAGCTGAGGTCGTCGGCCGACGTGGTGCGGACGGTCCTGTTCGACGGTGACGTGGTGGGCAGCACGGCCGTGTACGGGGAGCCGGGCGAGCGCGAGGTCACCTACTGGATCGACCGCATGTACTGGGGCCGGGGCATCGCCACCGCCGCTCTGGGCGCGCTGCTGACCGAGGTGCCGGAACGCCCGCTGTACGCACGTGCCGCCGCCGACAACGAGGGGTCCCTGCGGGTCCTGACGAAGTGCGGCTTCCGCGCGGCCGCCCGGGCCACGGGGTACGCGAACGCCCGCGGCGAGGAGATCGACGAGGTCGTGCTGACGCTGGACGCCTGAGTGCGGGCGGGCCGGCTTCATGAACGCCCGATGAGAAATCCGCCGGAAGGGAACGTTCCGTCCGCTTCCGCTCGTCGTTCTGAGCGGGATGAACAAAACGATCAGGCGCGCCTCCGTCTTCACACTGCTCCTGGTGTTCGCTCTGCTGATCAGGGCGACCTGGGTGCAGTTCTACGACGCCAAGGCGCTCGCGGACAACAAGGACAACCGGCGCAATGCGATCGAGCTGTACAGCGAGCCGCTCGGCGACATCGTCGTGGGCGGAAAGTCGGTCACCGGCTCGGCGCCCACGACCGGCAGCGACCTCAAGTACAAGCGGACGTACACGGACGGCAAGCTGTACTCGGCCGTCACGGGCTACAGCTCGCAGGTGTACGGGGCGACGCAACTGGAGGGCATCTACCAGGACCTGCTCGACGGGACGGACACCCGTCTGAAGACCGTGATGGACACGGTCACCGGCAAGCGGGCCGACCCGGGCAACGTGATCACGACGATCGACCCCGCCGTACAGAAGGCGGCGTACGACGCGCTCGGTGACAAGAAGGGCGCCGCCGTCGCGATCGACCCGACCACGGGCAGGATCCTCGCGGTCGTCTCCACGCCGTCGTACGACCCGTCGACGCTCGCCACGGGGACCGGCGACGCGTGGACACAGCTGACCAAGGACCCCGAGAAACCGATGACGAACCGGGCGCTGCGCCAGCCGCTGCCGCCGGGCTCGACGTTCAAGCTGGTCGTCGCGGCGGCCGCGCTGGAGAACGGGCTGTACTCCTCGGTGGACGAGCGGACGGACAGCCCGAACCCGTATCCGCTGCCGCTCTCCAACAGGGTGCTGTCGAACGAGAACCCGTCGGCGCCCTGCGAGAACGCCTCGATCCGGGTGGCCCTGCAGTACTCCTGCAACAACGTCTTCGGGAAGATGGCCGTAGACCTGGGCCAGGACAAGGTCCGCGCGCAGGCGGAGAAGTTCGGGTTCGACGACGCCTCGCAGGACGTGCCGGTGCGGGCGTACGAGAGCGTGTACCCGAAGGACATGGACAAGGCGGAGACGGCTCTGACCGGCATCGGCCAGTTCGACGTGACGGCGACGCCGCTGCAGATGGCCATGGTGTCGGCGGCGATAGCCAACGGCGGCAAGCTGGTCTCGCCGCACATGGTGTCGCAGATCACCGACAGCGGCGGTGACGTCCTGGAGAACTACGACGACAACACGGACACCACGGAGATCGTCAGCTCCTCCACCGCCGAGCAGTTGCAGTCGGCGATGCAGACGGTGGTCGAGAAGGGCACCGGCACGAACGCGCAGATCTCGGGCGCGACGGTGGGCGGCAAGACCGGTACGGCCCAGCACGGCGAGAACAACAGCCAGACGCCGTACGCCTGGTTCACGTCGTACGGCAAGACCGACAGCAAGGAGGTCGCCGTGGCGGTGGTCGTGGAGCAGTCGAACGCGGCCCGGTCGGAGGTCAGCGGTAACGGGCTGGCCGCGCCGGTGGCCAAGGCCGTGATGGAAGCGGCGCTGCAGAACTAGCGACCCCGGAAAGCCGGGGACAGCCTCGACGGAGGCCGTCCCCGGACCCGACTGCTTCGCTACCGCGCTACTTCGCGCCGAGGATCTGCTCGATCGGGTCGATCGCGAAGTACACCAGGAACAGCGCCGAGGTCGCCCACAGCAGCCAGTGGATCTCCTTGGCCTTGCCGAGGACCGCCTTGATCACCACGTAGGCGAGGAAGCCGGCGCCGATGCCGTTGGTGATGGAGTAGGTGAACGGCATGACGGCGATGGTCAGGAACGCCGGGATGGCGATCTCGTACTTGTCCCAGTCGATGTGCTTGACCTGCGTCATCATCAGGAAGCCGACGGCGACCAGGGCCGGGGCGGCCGCCTGCAGCGGGACGATGGTGAGCAGCGGGGTCATGAAGAGGGCGAGGGTGAACAACCCGCCGGTGATCAGGTTGGAGAAACCGGTGCGCGAGCCCTCGCCGACGCCGGCCGCCGACTCGATGTAGGACGTGGCGGAGGAGGACGAGGCCGCGCCGCCCGCGACCGCCGCGGCACCGTCGATGAGCAGCACCCGGCCGAGGTTGGGGACCTTGCCCTCCTCGTCCAGGAGGCCGGCTTCGGCGCTGATGCCGACGACGGTGCCCATGGTGTCGAAGAAGTCGGAGAGGATCAGCGTGAAGATCAGCAGGACGACGGTGATCACGCCGACGCCGGCCGCGTCGAAGGCGCCGAACAGGCTGAAGTGACCGATGAGCCCGAAGTCGGGGGTGTCGACCACCTTGTCGGGCCAGGCGGGCGTGGTCAGGCCCCAGGCCTTGATGTCGGCGATCGAGTTGATGATCATGGCGATGATCGTCATGGTGACGATGCTGATCAGGATGGCGCCCTTGACCTTGCGGGCGAGCAGTCCGATCGTCAGCAGCACACCGAGGCAGAAGACGAGAATCGGCCACCCGGTGAGGGCGCCGGTGGCGCCGAGCTGGACCGGGACCGTGGTGCCCGCGATGTCCGGGATACGAGTGACGAAGCCGGCGTCGACGAAGCCGATGAAGGCGATGAACAGACCGATGCCGACGCTGATGGCCTGCTTGAGGGCTTGCGGTATGGCGTGCATGACGGCCTCGCGCAGTCCGGTCACCACCAGGACGCAGATCAGCAGGCCTTCGAGGACGACCAGACCCATAGCGTCGTCCCAGCTCATCAGCGGGGCGATCTGGAAGGCGACGACCGCGTTCAGGCCGAGGCCGGCGGCGAGCGCGAGGGGCAGGTTGCCGCCGACGCCCATGATGATCGTCATGACGGCGGCCACCAGGGCGGTGGCGGTGGTGAGTTGGACCGCATCCAGCTGGTCGCCGAACTTGTCCTTGGCGCTGCCGAGGATGATGGGATTCAGGACAAGGATGTAGGCCATCGTGAAGAAGGTGGCGAAGCCGCCGCGTATCTCACGGGCGAAAGTGGATCCCCGCTCGGAGATCTTGAAGAACCGGTCGACGCTGTTCGCCGCGGGTGGCGGGGCACTTCGCCGGTCGGCCACCTTCTGCGGTTCGGACATGGTTGTTGCTCCTTGTTGCCTGAATGATCGGTGTGCGGATGCTGGCTGGATTGTTCCTGCGTTGAACCTGTTTCAGGTTTTCTCCGTGTTACGGAATCGGGGTCGGGGGACCATACAGCGTTCGAAGGTCCGTACGAACCACGTGTTCGATCACTGCTACGCTTCCGGATCTCGTCCCGGCGGACGCCGGACGATCACATGTCATTCACATGACACGCACAGGGTCCCCTGCGGGTGCCCGAGTCGCCGTGAGGAGAGGTCTGCCCGTGGGCACAGTCGTCGACGACGCCGCCTCCGTGGAGTTCCATGCCTTCTTCGAGCGTCACTACGCCGAACTGTCCCGCCTCGCCCATCTGCTGACCGGCGAGGCGGACGCCGCCGACGACCTGGCGGCCGACGCGTTGCTGGCGCTGTGGCACCGCTGGGACCGGGTCCGCGCGGCCGACCATCCGGCGGCGTACGCCCGTGGCGTCGTGGCCAACCTGGCGCGCACCCGCATCCGCAGCGCGGTCCGCGAACGCCGGCGCATCGCGCTGTTCTGGTCGCAGCGCGAGGAGAAGATCGAGAACCCGGACGTCGCCGGCGTGGTGGACGTGCAGGAGGCGCTGCGCAGACTGCCGTTCCGCAAGCGGGCCTGTGTGGTGCTGCGGCACGCGTTCGACCTCTCGGAGAAGGACACCGCGCTCGCTCTCGGAGTCTCGGTCGGTACGGTGAAGAGCCAGACCTCGAAGGGGATGGCGGAGCTGCAGCGGCTGCTCGGCACGCAGGCGGCACCGCTTAGAGTGCATGCGGCGATGGCGCGTACCGGTGACGCCGTGGGAAGGGACCGATGACCATGCAGCGGGAGGTGCACGACGAACTGCGCGCCCGGCTGCACGAGGCTGCCGGAACGCACGAGCCCGACCGCGCCCGCATCCTGGCCCGGATCGAGCGCGGCATGACCGAACAGACCCGCACCGACCACCGGGCCACCCGTCCGCCGGTGTTCGGCTGGGTGCGGGTGGTCGCCGCCACGACCGCGGTCGCGGGCGTTCTCGGTGTCGGCGGCTACGCGGTGGCGTCCGCGGTGAAGGAGGACACTCCCCCGCAGAAGACGGTCGCGGTCACGGCGACGCCGTCCCCCGAGGCCACGAGCCGCGCGCCCGTTCCGCCCGCGGATCCGACGCCGAGCGCCCCGGAACGGTCCCCCGAGACCAGCACGTCGCCGTCGCGGACCCCGAGCGCCTCCGCCACCGCCGAGGCGCCCGCCGCCTCCGGCGTCGAGGACGGCCCGCTGTGGTCGGACGGCTCGGTGGACCCGCACAGCAACGAGTTCTGGGGTCAGAGCAACGTGACCCTCAAGACGGGCGGGAAACTCACCGCGCTCACCGTCCGGTTGAAGGTCAGGCAGACCGGCGGGGTGACGTCGGCGGGCGCCTGGCGATCCGCTCCCGAGGGCGACTTCACGGCGACGGTCGTCGAGCAGGACGGCTTCCTCGTCTACACCTGGGTGCTCAAGCCCGGCCGTTCCCTGTGGACGGGCGAGTGGGTGTTCGCGGGCCAGTACGACCACGACCGCGGCGGCCGGGACGCGCGGGACGACAGCTACACGATCACCGCCACCGTGGACGGCGAACAGCGTGCCGTGGCGGGCGGCTTCGCCGCCACCGAGGACGACTCGTAGAAAATTCCTGAAGGGGCGGCAACCCTCCCCCGGCCCGTGGCGACCAGGAAGCGCAAGGTTCCTCTCCCACGCAAGGAATGGGCATGACTGCACGAGCCGCACAGCGCGTCCGCCACCGCCGCCGGGTCACCACGAGGCGGACCGTGATCGCCTCGACCGCCGCGTTAGGCATCACCGGCGCGGCGATCGTCACCACGACGATGCTGTCCTCCGCCGGCGCCGCCTCGGCCTGGCCCACCGCCAAGGGCAGCAAGGCCGTGTCGTCCACCATCAAGGTGTCCGGCACGTACGACGGCAAGCTCACCAAGTTCTACGGCTCGGGCGCCCTGGGCGGCGACAGCCAGGACGAGGGCCAGGACCCGGTCTTCCAGCTGGCCGACGGCGCGGTCCTCAAGAACGTGATCATCGGTACCCCGGCCGCCGACGGCGTCCACTGCCTGGGCAGTTGCACCCTCCAGAACGTGTGGTGGCTGGACGTCGGCGAGGACGCCGCCACCTTCAAGGGCAAGTCGGCGTCGTCCGTGTACACGGTCCACGGCGGCGGCGCGAGGAACGGATCGGACAAGGTCCTCCAGTTCAACGGCGCGGGCAAGCTCGTGGTCAGCAAGTTCCAGGTCGAGAACTCCGGCAAGCTGGTGCGCTCCTGCGGCAACTGCTCCACGCAGTACAAGCGCACGATCATCATCAACGACGTGGACGTCACCGCGCCGATGAACTCGATCGTCGGCATCAACGCCAACTACGGCGACACCGCCGCCCTGCGCAAGGTGCGCATCCACGGCGACAGCGGCAAGAAGATCAAGACCTGTGTCCGCTTCCAGGGCAACAACACCGGCAAGGAACCCACCCAGATCGGTGTCGGCCCGGACGGAACGTCCTGCAGGTTCTCGTCGTCTGACATCACGTATCAGTGATCTCCTGACTCCGGGTCGTCGCCCAGACGTCCGACGGCCCGGACGCCGGTCGGCCAAGCCCCCCTTGGGCCGACCGGAAGCACTGGTCGAGCCCCCCTCGGCCGGTACGCGGAACGCCCCCGCCGGTGACGACCGGCGGGGGCGTTCATCCGTGCCGGCGCTGGGTGTGCTGACCGGACAGGTTGGCCCTTGGGACGACAGGGCCTAGTCCATCGCCGTGCCGACGGTCCTCGACCCCGTGGTCAGGAACGTCGTGGCGGGCAGCGAGCCGTCCGCCTCGCGGGTGCCGCGGGCCGTGGTGGCGTCCGTCGACCTCAGCGCCGGGGTGCCGACGCCGCTGTCCCAGTTGTTCGCGGCGGAGACGGTGGACGAACCGAGCCCGGCCAGGCCCCCCTTGTTGCTCACCGCGAGGTTGCGAGCCAGCCGTGCCTTCCCCGTGGCGAACTGGAAACCGGTCTCGGCGTTGGCGTAGGCGGTGTTCCGGTTCAGCACGATCGCGCCGGGGTTGGCGTTCTCGGTGAAGCCGTTCGACCTGTTGTCCCACGCCGCGTTGTCGTTGACGACGTGCGCGACCGTGACACCCCCGCCGCCCAGCTCGAACCCGTTGCCGTTGCCTTCGAACGCCGGGTCGCCCCACCGGTTCTCGCCGTTGCCGAAGGCCCAGGTGTGCTCGACGGTGACCGGTGAGGAGAACTGCCACAGGTCGAGGCCGGCGTCGGAGTTGTCGTACAGCCGTGCGCCGGTGATCCTGTTCCCCGTCCCGGAGCCGAACGTCACCGCGATGCCGTCGGCGTTCTGCCCGTGTCCGGCCGGGTCGTAGTTCCCGTGACTGTCCAGGTTCTGCACGAGGTTGTCGGTCGTGCCGTCGCCGCGCAGGGTGAAGCCGGAGTCGCCGTTCCTCGCGGTGACGAGGTTCCTGAAGACGCCGCCCACGGAGGAGGTGGCGACGAAGCCCTGGGCCGGGGAGTTCTGGAAGGTGAGGTTCTGGACGGTCCAGTGGTCGCCGTGGATTTCGGCGAGCCAGGAGCCGGCGGCCAGCCGGGAGCCGTCGATCCTCACCGTCTCGCTGCCGTACGCCCGCAGCGTGATCCGCGCCGAACCGGTGCCGTCGGCCGAGGACTTGAGGGTGGCCGTCGGGTAGTACGTGCCGGCGCGGACCTGGATGACGGTGCCCGCGGACGCGTTCTTGACGGCCGCCTCCAGCTGACCTGTGGTGGACACCGTGACCGTCGTCGAGGCGGCCTGGGCGCCGCCCTCGGACAGTCCGAGGTACACACCGCCCGCGCACGCGGCGACGGCCACCGTCGCGGCGATCGACAGGGTCCGCGTCCTGCGGTGGCGTCCGGTGCTTGGGCGCACGGGGCGTTCCTTTCCTGGGGGGTGGGGGCGAAGCGGACCGGAGGGGCCGCCCCGGCCCGCTTCTGACATCCGGTCGTCACCCCGGCCGAAAAGGTTGCCGCGGCCCCGCGAAAACGATCGAAACTTTCGCTTCCGCCGGCCCCATCCGCACCGATTGACCAGCTGTCCCCCTCCCATGACACTCCGAAGGCGAACCGACTCCACAGAAACCCCCACACTCACACAGGATGTGTCATGCGACCCCCCAGAGGCCGTACCGCCCGCACCCTCCTGATCCCCCTCCTGGCCCTCCTCGTCTCCCTCCTCTCGCTCGTCACCAGTCCGCCCAGCACCGCGCAATCAGGAGCACCACCCGTGAAGCAGTCCCAGTACGCCGGCTATCTCTTCGCCTACTTCACCGGCGAGGGCACCGCCGACGGCGAGCAGATCCGCTACGCCCTCAGCCGCGGCAACGACCCGCTGCACTGGCGTGAGCTGAACGCGGGCAAGCCGGTCCTCACGTCCACCATCGGCGAGAAGGGGCTGCGGGACCCGTTCGTGATCCGCTCCCCCGAGGGCGACAAGTTCTACATGATCGCCACCGACCTGAGGATGTACCGCAACAGCAGCGGCAGCTGGGACCAGGTCCAGCGGCACGGCAGCAAGTCGATCATGGTGTGGGAGTCCACCGACCTGGTCCACTGGACCGACCAGCGCCTGGTGAAGGTCTCTCCGGACAGCGCGGGCAACACCTGGGCGCCGGAGGCCTATTGGGACGACTCGCTCGGCGAGTTCGTCGTCTTCTGGGCGTCGAAGCTGTACGCCGACGACGATCCCGGCCACACGGGGTCGACGTACAACAAGATGCTCTACGCGACCACCAAGGACTTCCGTACCTTCAGCGAGCCGAAGGTCTGGGACGACCCCGGCTACTCGGTCATCGACTCGACGGTCGTGAAGCACAAGGACACCTACTACCGGTACACCAAGGACGAGCGGGACCCGACCTCCAGCTCGCCCTGCTCCAAGTTCATCACCGGGGAGAAGTCGACGAGCCTGACGGACACCTCGTACGACTTCGTCTCCGACTGCATCGGCAGCGGCTCGATCGCCCGCGGCGAGGGGCCGACGGTCTTCAAGTCCAACACCGAGAAGAAGTGGTACCTGTTCATCGACGAGTACGGCGGCCGCGGCTACGTCCCCTTCGAGACCACCGACCTCGACTCGGGGAAGTGGACGATGTCCGCGAACTACCAGTTGCCCGCGAGCCCGCGGCACGGCACGGTGCTGCCGGTGACGCAGGCGGAGTACGACCGGCTGCTGGCCGCCTACCCGGCCACGCCGGCGTCGGTGGTGGACGCGACGGTGACCGGCCAGAAGGGGTACGGGGTCGTCACCGAGGCCGCGTCGAAGGTCGTGCTGCCGATGGAGCCCGGCGCGGATGTGGCGCGTCTCGCGCCGAAGCTGCACGTCAGTGAGGGCGCGAGCGTGAGCCCGCGGTCCGGTACGCGCCGGGACTTCCGCAAGCCGCAGACGTACACCGTGACGTCCGCCGACGGGACGAAGCGCACCTGGACCGTCGAGGCGGTGCGCACCCGCAGCCCGATCCTGCCCGGCCTCAACGCCGACCCCGACGTGCACTATCTGAACGGCGAGTACTGGATCTACCCGACGACGGACGGCTTCCAGGGCTGGGGCGGGACCCGGTTCACGGCGTACTCGTCGAAGGACCTGGTCCACTGGAAAGGTCACGGCGTCATCCTGGACCTCGGACCCGACGTGACCTGGGCGGACAAGTACGCGTGGGCGCCCGCGATCGCCGAGCGCGACGGCAAGTACTACTTCTACTTCTGCGCCGAGCAGCAGATCGGCGTGGCGGTGGCCGACTCCCCCGCCGGTCCCTTCAAGGACGCGCTCGGCAAACCCCTGGTGGCCAAGGGCGGTGCGCTGAGCGGCCAGATGATCGACCCGGCCGTCTTCACGGACGACGACGGGACGTCGTATCTCTACTGGGGCAACGGGCACGGGTACGTGGTGCCGCTCAACGACGACATGGTGTCCTTCGACGCGACGAAGGTGAAGGACATCACCCCGGACAACTTCCGCGAGGGATCCTTCGTGATCAAGCGGAAGGGCACGTACTACTTCATGTGGTCGGAGGACGACACCCGCAGCGAGAACTACCACGTCGCCTACGCGACCGGACCGTCCCCGCTCGGTCCGTGGACCAAGCGGGGGACGATCCTGTCCAAGCGCGCCGAGTACGGCATCCTCGGCACCGGCCACCACTCCGTGGTGAACACCCCGGGCACCGACGACTGGTACGTCGTCTACCACCGGTTCGCCCTGAACGGCCCCGGAAGGCCGGGCGGCGACGGCATGCACCGCGAGACGACGATCGACCGCATGGAGTTCGCGCCGGACGGGTCGATCAAGCCGGTGGTGCCGACGCTGGAGTCGATCAGGCCCGTGCGGTCTAACTGACGAAGTACGACGGGTTCGGCAGCTTGTACGTCCGGTCGGCGTAGCCGCCGTCGAGGTCCGAGTACTGGTCGCCGAAGTTGGCGACGATGTCGTACCCGAGGTCCTTCTCTATGTGCTGCCGGGTGCCGGACTTGTACTGCACGGTGGTGCAGGTCCAGGCGCCCGGCGTGGCGCAACCGCTCAGGTACGACGGCGGGTTGGCCGTGTTCTTGAGGAACATGTGGCCGGCGTCGAGGTTGATGTCGGCTCCGACCTTCTTCAGGTTCTCGACGGCGGCCGAGCGCTGCGCCTCGCTGAGGCCCGAGTTGTAGAAGACCTCGACGCCCTTCTTCTCGGCGTACCGCACGAGTTCGGGGCTGCCGAAGACCGCCGGGCGGTCGGCCTTGTTGACGTAGGCGGCCCAACTGGCCGAGTTGTACGTGTAGTTGTAGCGCTTCTCGTAGTCCAGGCTGAGCAGCAGCGTGTCGTCGATGTCGAAGACGACCGCGGGCTTGACGCCCTTGTGCAGCGCCTTGCGGGCCGCCTGGTCGATGTACTTTCTCGCGGCGGCGTCGATGCGGGCGAGGTCCTTGGCGTAGGGGCTGTCCGCGGACGCCTGGTAGACGCCGTTCGCGTCGGGGGTGGTGCCGTAGTAGGTGTCGATGTCCTTCACCAGGAGCCCGATGTTGTAGGGCTCATGGGTGGAGTTGGCCGTGGACTGGCCGGCGGTGGCCGCACCGGCGCCGTACAGGGCGGCGCCGGTGACGGCACAGGCGGCCGCGACGGCAGCGATACGCAATGGCTTATGCATGACAGGTTTCTACGCGCGTCACCCTCGTCGGCGCGAGACCCTTTGCCGGATCCATACCGCTCCATAGGGGGCGGATGGGGAAGAGACCGGGTCGTTCTGCCGTCGGCGCCCGGCCTCGGCTGACGGCCACGACGAGGAAGCGGGCCGGAACTCCGGCCCGCTTCACGTGGGTCAGTTCATCGTCGCGCCGATGGTGGTCGAGCCCGTCGTCAGGAACGTGGTGGCGGGCAGGGTGCCGCTCGAGCTGCGGGCGTTGTACGTGCTGCTCGCGTCCGTCGACCTGAAGGCCGGAGTAGCGATCCCGGAGTCCCAGTTGTTGCCGGAGGAGGCGACCGAGGAGCCCTTGTTGACGGAGCCGCCGCCGTTGCTCACGGCCAGGTTCTTGCCGAGCTTGGCCGCGCCGGTGGCGAAGTAGTAGCCCCACTTGGCGTTGGCGTAGGCGGTGGTGCGGTTGATGACGATCGCGCCCTTGTTGCTGTTCTCGGTGAAGCCGTTGCCCGCGTTGTCCCAGGCGGCCGAGTTGTTGATGACGTGCGCGACGACCTCGCCGTCACCGCCCAGCTTGTAGCCGTTGCCGTCGCCCGCGAACGCGGAGTCGGACCAGCGGTTCTTGCCGTTGCCCATGGCCCAGGTGTGCTCGACGGTGACGGGCGAGGAGAACGACCAGAAGTCCAGGCCGTCGTCGGAGTTGTTGTAGAGGCGGGCCCCGGTGATGAGGTTGCCGGTGCCGGAGCCGAACTTCACGGCGATGCCGTCGGCGTTCTCGCCGTGGGTGGCGGCGTCGTAGTGGCCGTAACTGTCGATGTTCCTGACGGTGTTGTTGACCGTGCCGTCGCCGGTGAGCGTGAAGCCGGAGTCGCCGCCGTTGATGGTCTTGATGTTGTTCCAGTTGGTGCCGGTGCAGGACTGGCAGACGACCGCGCTGTCCGGGGAGTTCTGGAAGGTCAGGTTGGAGACGTTCCAGTAGTCCGCGGTGAGCTTGAGGATCCAGCCTCCGGAGGGGAGCGACGATCCGTCGATCTTCACCGTCTCCGAGCCGTACGCGGTGAGCGTGATCGGTGCCGACGAGGTGCCGTTGGCCGTGGACTGGAGGGTGGCCGTCGGGTAGTAGGTGCCGCCGCGGACCTGGATGACCGTGCCGGCGGTGGCGTTCTTGATGGCGTTGGACAGGTCGGTCGAGTTGCTGACGACCACGGTCGCCGCCTGTGCCTGGGTGGGGAGCAGGGCGAGGCCGGCGCCGAGGGCGAGGGCCGTGCCGAGGGTGGTGAGAGCGGTACGACGAGTCATGGAGTGCGGGTCCTTTGACGTCGCTGGGATGGGGAGGGGTTACAGGACGCGGTCCAGCCAGGTGAAGACCTCGTCCTGCATGCGGTCGACGAAGACATGGCCGAGGTCGGGCCAGGTCTTCAGGTGCAACCGCTCCTCGGCGTGGCGCGAGCGCCAGACGGCGCGCAGCTTGTCGTGGGCCACCCGGACGCCGTCGGTGGGGAAGAGGGTGTCCAGGGCGCCGCTGAAGAAGAGCATCGGCCTGGGTGCGGCGATGCCCGCCACGTCGGGGAAGTCGAGGAACCGGGGAAGCCCGGGGTGGAGCATGTAGTACGACGACTGCCCGCGCAGCGTGTTGTTGCCGGGCACCATCATTTCCTTCAGCCCGGTCATCCAGCACACGCTCGCCGCCGCGGCGACGTCGTCGCTGAGCGCGGCGGTCTGCCAGGCGCGGTAGGCGCCCATGGAGAACCCGACGGCCGCGACCCGGCGTGCGTCCACGCGGTCGAGGCCGGCCAGGAAACGGGCGGCTCGGGCGTCCTCGCGGGCCATGAGTCCGGCGAGCGAGGAGCCGAGGTTGTAGAAGTTGGAGGCGAGGGCCTGCTGCTGCTCGTAGGTGAGGGGGCCGCGGTCGCCCCAGCCGAGCGCGTCCAGGCACAGGACGACATAGCCGCGCCGGGCCAGTTCGTCGCCGACGAAGCGTCCGCTGAAGTACTTGTCCGCCCACGCCTGCCCGGAGGCGAGGCGCGTGTCGTCGTACCAGGGCCGGACGAGTTTCTCCTTGCCGATGTCGAACCTGGCTCCGTGGTCGTGCAGGAGCAGGACGGCGGGGAAGGGTCCGGTGCCGTGCGGGGTGAGCAGGGTGCCGCGGACGCGTTCGTACGAGGTGAGGGAGAGGGCCACCAACTCCCTTGTGTATCCCTCGCCTTGGGGGCCGGGGGTGAACTCCGGCGCGTACGGCGTCCTGTCCTGCCGGTCGACGAGGAGGTGCTCCTCGACCTTGGAACGGGCGGCGCGGCGCCAGGACTTGAAGTCGCGGACGGGTGACGTGCCCCAGGCGAGCGGGAAGCGCAGTTCGTCCTTCAGCGCCGGGTGGAAATCCGGCAGGTTGCCGCCGACGAGTTCGGCGGCCTGCGCCGGTCCGGGAGAACCTCCGAGGAACGCCGCCGCCGCGGCTCCCGCCACGAAGGTCCGGCGGCCGAACAGCTCAGTCATACTGCCTCCCGGTGCCGGCGTGACGCAGGACGTGATGCTCGACCGCCGACGGGGATCTGAGCGGCCGGTGGTCGTAGACGTCGGCGGGGTCCCAGCCGACCTCGCTCGTCAGGCCGAGGCCGTTCGCCACGGCGTTCAGGTGGGCGGGGCGGCCGTTGAACCAGGAGCCGGTGTCCCGGAAGTGCTCGCCCCCGTAATCGGCGACCGCGAGGGCCGGGTTGCCACGCGGGTATTGGAAGACGTTGCGCTCGGAGAAGATCGCGGACTCCAGGCCGACGCCGAGCGCGTACAGGGTGTCGGCGGGCCGGCCCCGGTAGACGTTGTTGACGACGTGCACCTGCCCGAAGCGGACACGGGGGGCGCGCTGCACGATGTCGGTGAAGAGGTTGCGGACGAAGGTGACCTTGAGGTGCCCGCGGTCCCGGTCGCCGCGTCCGTCCCCGGACCCGATGAGGATCGCCTTGTCGTGGTCGGTGAATCTGCTGTCGGAGACCGTGATGAAGTCCGAGCCGTCCTCGATGTCGAGCAGGCCGTCGTGCCGCTGGACGTGCTCCCCGTGGAAGCCGAGGGGCGCCTCGCGGTCCGGGAAGCGGCCGTCGGTGAGGGTGCAGTGGTCGACCCAGATGTTCCTGCCGGTGATCACGGTCATCGCGTCGAAGCGGGCGTTCCAGTTGCCCTGTGTCCCGTCGTCCGGCGACCAGCTGGTGAAGTGGTCGACGGGCGCTTCGAGGTGCAGGTTCCGGACGATGATGTTCGTGCCCGTGTTGACGGTCAGGAAGACCCCGAGGAGCCGGGCGTCGCCGCCCATGCCGACCAGGGTGGTGTTGCTCGGCACGGTCAGCTGGATCTGCGCCTTTTCCCGGTTCGATCCGTTCTGCCTGAGCGTGCGCTGCTGCTTGCAGTAGTCGTGGCGGGTGTCGGACCAGGTGGCGCCGTCCTCGCCGAAGCAGGACATGTACTTCGCGAGGTCGTATCCGGGCGCGTAGTCCTGCTCGCCGAGCAGCGAACCGTCCGCCGCCTCATGGCCGTCGATGTCGCCGACCACCCGGATCACCTTTTGGGCGGCGGGGTCTCCCCTGTTGGCCAGGGCCTCCTTGAGTTCGGCGCGGGTGTGCACCGTCCAGGTGGTGCCGCCCGCGCCGCCGGTGGTGCCCGTGCCGGTGGAGGCCCAGCCGACAGGTGCGCGCTCGGCGGCCGAGGCCGTCGTCGGCATGAGCAGGAACACGCAGGCCAGGAGGGCTGTCACGGCCCTACGCACGGGGCCGCCAGTCGCCGAGGTAGGCGGACTTGGTGTGCGATTCGGCCTCTGCGCGGGTCAGTTGGGGCCGGTTCTCCGGCACCGTGATCGCCGCGCCCGGGCCGGTGTTGCGGTACTCCCGGAACCGCATGGTCTGCCAGGGATACGCCTCGCGCATGTTGGTGTACGGCGCCACCGCGTCGATCCCGGGCCCGATCCGGCTGTCCCGCACGACGAGGGACGGCCGGGCGGTCGTCTCGTACGACGGCACCCACGGCCGCGCCAGTTTGTACGCCGCGTCCTCCGCGGCCGAGCTGATCCGGGAGCGGAGGGCGAGGATGCCGTGCGGGTTGGCCCGGGCGGTGGACGGGGCGAAGACCATGCCCTTCGGAGTGAAGGACACGTCCCTGCGCAGCGTGCGGAAGTGGCAGTCCTCGAAGACCGCGGTCGCCCGGCCGAAGACGAAGTCGACGTCGCCCTCGATGTAGCAGCGGTGGAAGTACTGCCGGTCGAAGACGTCCAGCGCGGTCGTCTCGACGAAGAGGGTGTCCTGGTGGGCCAGCAGGCGGACGTTCTCGAAGTGCGTGCGGTCGCCGTACGTGTACGCCGCCACCGCCTGTGTCCCGGTGATCTCGGGATGGTCGGCGCGCAGCCAGTCGTTGGCGAGGGTGAGGTCACGGACGGTGAGCCCGGGGGCCGCCGAGGTGAAGGTGGCGGAGCCCGCGGTGCCGTACGTGCCCGAGCCGTCGGGCTTCTGGGTGCCGTTCGCGTTGTCGTACACGATGACGACGTCACGCGGGTCGCGGGTGGCGCCGCGCACGGTCAACTCTGCTTTGGTGGCAGACACGTTGACGACCTCGCGATACGTCCCCGGGTGCACGACGATCGTCCAGCCGGGGCCGGTCACCGCGTCGACGGCCGCCTGGACCGAGTCGCCGGGGCGGACGTGCAGGACGCGGCGGCCGACAGCCCGTGCGGGACCCGCACCGGCTGCCACCACGAGCCCGCCGGCGATGCCCGTGAGGAGCGCGCGCCTGCGCATCAACGCTCCCCCTTCCACGGCGTCCAGTCACCGAGGTAGGCGGCCCGCGTCGCCGACTCGGCCTGCTCGTCGGTGAGTTGGGGACGATTGGCGGGCACCGTGATCTCCGCGCCCGGGCCCGTGTTCCGGTACTCGGCGAACCGCTGGTTCTGCCACGGGAAGGAGTTCGACATGTTGGTGTAGGGCGCGACCGCGTCGATGCCCGGGCCGAGCCAGGTGTTCCGCACGGTGAGCGACGGGCGGGCGGTGGTGTCGGAGCTCGGTACCCAGGGGCGGGCCAGCTTGTAGTACGCGTCGGGGGCCTCGCTGCTGATCCGGCTGCGGAGCACCAGGTAGCCGAGCGGGTTGGCGCCGGCCGTGGAGGGCGCGAAGACGAAGCCGTACGGGGCGCTGGACGGGTCGGTGCGGTTCAGGGTGCGGAAGTGGCAGTTCTCGTAGACCGCGGTGCCCCGGCCGAAGACGAAGTCGACGTCACCCTCGACGTAGCAGTGCGCGTAGTACTGGCGGGCGAAGACGGACAGGGCGAAGGAGTCGGCGTACAGGGTGTCCTGGTGGCCGAGGAAACGGCAGTGGTGGAAGGCCGAACGGTCGCCCAGGACCTTGATGGCGACGGCCTGGGTGCCGGTGATCTCGGGGTGGTCGGCGCGCAGCCAGTCGTTGGCGAAGGTGATCCAGCGGGCGGTGAAGCCGTCGGTGCGGATCAGGGTGGTGGCGGAGCCGGTGGTGCCGTAGGTTCCGGAGCCGTCGGGCTTCGTCGTACCGGCCGCGTTGTCGTAGACGATGACGACGTCGCACGGGTTCTCGCTCGCGCCGATCCAGGTCATCTCGGCGGCGGCCTCGGTGCGCTGCCCGGTGGCCGGGGCGACGACACCGGCGGACACGGTCTCGCGGTACACGCCGGGCGCGATGACCAGGGTGTACCCGGCGGTGGTGGCGGCGCGCACGGCGGCCTGGACGGTGGTGAAGTCGCCGCGGCCTCGCTGGTCGACGTAGAGCGTCTTCGGGGTGAGGCGTGCGGCCGGAGACCCGTAACGGCCGAACGGGCGGGGCCGGCCGGCGGCCTCGGCGGGCAGGGCGGCCAGCCCGAGCGCGGCGCCCGCTCCGGCGCTCGCCATCAGGAATCCCCTTCTGGACAGGGGGAGGTGGAGGTGGGGCGAGGGCATGCGGGTGCTCCTTGGTGTGCGGCTCGGCAGGGTGGTTCGGTGCGGTGCCTCGCGGGGTGCGGGCCGGGGCGGGCGCGCCCCCGATCGGGGGTGCGGTGGGGTCCCGCCCCGGCCGGTTCGTGGGCGTCGGCGCTGTGGCCGGCGCCCACGGCGGTCCGGTGAGCGTCACAGGCGGCCGGCGCCCACGGCGGTCCGGTGGGCGTCAGCGCAGGCGGCCGGCGCCCACGGCGGTCCGGTGGGCGTCAGCACAGGCCGCCGGCGCCCACGGCGGTCCGGTGGGCGTCAGCACAGGCCGCCGGCGCCCACGGCGGTCCGGTGGACGTCAGCACAGGCCGCCGGCGCCCACGGCGGTCCGGTGGACGTCAGCGCAGGCGGCCGGCGCCCGCCCGGTGGCCGACGATCGCCGGTACGGCCTTCGCCGGGTCCACCTTCGTGCGCAGGGTCGGTGTCCAGCCCGCGCCCGACTGCAGGGTCTCGGCTGGGATCTCCGCGTTGTGCACGGCGATCAGGTCGGTCAGCTTGCCGTTGACGCGGTTGTTCTCAGCGGTCAGCGGCGAGTCGTTCCACTTCTTCAGGACCTTGCCGACGCTGGTGCCGGCCGGCAGCGAGATCGCGTTGTGGGTGGCGTGGAGCTGTGAGGAGATGCCGACACCGAAGATGTAGTAGTCGGACTTCTGCTCCTCGGACACCACGTAGTGGTTGTTGTAGACGTCGACCTGACCGAACCGCACACGCGGGGAGCGCTGGAGGATCCCGTCGAAGAGGTTGTGGTGCATGGTGACCTTGAGCTTGCCGGAGTCGAGAGCGGCGGTGCTGTCGCTGTTGCCGATCAGCATGTTCTTGTCGTGGTCCTGGAAGCGGTTCCAGGACACGGTCACGTAGTTGGAGCCGCGCACGATGTCCGTCAGCCCGTCGTGCTGCTGGAAGACCTTGCCGAAGTAGGACGGCCGCTCGCTGTCGGGGTAGCGCCCGTCGGTGAACGTGTTGTGGTCGATCCACACGTGGTCGGTGCCGAAGACGACCACCGCGTCGTACTCGGAGTTCCAGTTGCCGGTCTTGTTGTCGTCGGTCGGGTCCCACTTCGGGAAGCAGTCGAGCGGAGCCTCGATGGTGAGGTTGCGCAGGATGACGTTCGAGACACCCTTGATCTGGAGGCTGCCGCCGAGGATGCCGGAGTTTCTGCCGACGCCGACGATGGTGGTGTTGCTGGGCACGTTGGCCTTGATGGCCGTGTCCTGGTTGGCGGCGGACGCGACCCGCGCGTCCTCCTGCGGACCGCTGGCCACCTTGTCGTTGCCCCAGACGGCCGGGTCGTAGTCCTTCAGGTACTGCTGGAGGTCGTAGCCACCGGCGACGAAGGCATCGCAGCCCTCCGAGACGGCGTCGATCATCCCCTTCACCTTGATGATCTTGGGTGCGGTGCCGCCGGCCTTCAGGGCGGCCTTGAACTCCGCCCAGGTGGTGACGGTGTAGACGTGCTCGGCGTCCGCGGCCGAACCGCCCGTCGTCCCCGCCCCCTCGGAGCCCCAGCCGTCATTGGCCCCGAGGACCTGGCGGCCGACGTCACCGGACCCGGCCTGGGCGGTGGTGCCGGTGACCCCGAGGACGAGCGCGGTGCAACCGATCAGCGCGGCGACCTTCGTAGTGACATGCCCATGCCATACACGTGCGTTCATTGTGCGGCTCTCTCTCGATGAAGGGTGGTTACGCGGTGGCCGTCGGCCAGGTGATCCAGGACTCCGGGATCTCCGCGTCGAGCCGGCGCACTTCCTGGGGCCCCAGCACCCGGTGGTGCAGCAGCTCGGCGGCGACCAGCCGGGCCACGGCGATCGCGCCCGGCGGGTTGAAGTGCGTGTTGTCCTGCTCGGTCGCGGTCCAGTTGAAGTACTTCTTCGTCTCCTCGACGCCGAGCTTCTGCCACAGCGCGAGCGACAGGGCCTGCAGGTCGAGCAGCGCCACGCGCTCCTCCTGGGCGAGCGCACGCATCGCCGCCGGATACTCGCCGTGACTCGGCACGGCGTTGCCGCTCGCGTCGAACCTGCGACGCTCGACGGACGTGGCGAGCACCGGCCGGGCCCCACGGGCCCGGGCGCCCTCGATGTACAGGCGCAGATAGTCCTGGTACGTCGTCCAGGGCTCGGTGTACCGAGTGGGGTCCTCGGTCTTCTCGTCGTTGTGCGCGAACTGGACGAGCAGAAAGTCCCCCGGCCGGATCGCGGAGAGTATGGCGTCGAGACGTCCCTCGTCGACGAAACTCTTCGAACTCCGCCCGTTCACCGCGTGATTGGAAACGGGCCGATCCTTGTGCAGGAAGAACGGAAGCGCCATGCCCCACCCGGTCTCGGGGGCGGCGGCGGCGTATTTCTGGGCGGCGGTGGAGTCACCGGCGATATAGAGGGTCCGCGTACGGCGGCCTGAGGCCTGCGCGGTACCGGTTGCGGCAAAAGCGAGAGGAGCGGCGGCGAGCGCCGCGGTGGTGACCTGTCTGCGGGTGAGCGACACGACGATGTGCCTTTCTCGACGGCCTTACGAGATAACGGTGCCTTTCAAGTGGGGGGAGTACCCCCCGCGCCCCCGAAGGGGCGCGGGGAAACCGCGCGACCAGCCACGACAAACCCGCAGCCAGCCGTAATACCGAACCAGCCGAGCTCTTAGCCCTTCTGCTCGTTCCATTCGGCCTGAGCCGTGTTCAACTGCTCCGCCAGCGTGTCCAGGAAATCCTTCGCGGTCATCTTCCCGAGCAGCACCTTCTGGAAGTTCGGCTCGTTGTCCGACTTCGAGATGGTGCCCCAGTCAGGCAGGTAGTACGGCAGCTGAACAATGCTCGTGGAACCGTCACTCAGCGCGTCGGCCGCCAGCTTCGTGGGCTCGGCCTTCGAAACCCACGCGTCCTTCGCGGCGTCGTTGTTCGCCGGAACCTGACCGGCCGACTCGTTGAACTTCGAGTTCTCCGCGTGGGAGGTGGCGAACTCGATGAACTTCCAGGCGGCTTCCTTGTTCTTGGACGTCTTGAACAGCCCGAGCCCGTCCACCGGGTTGGACACCTGGACCCGCTTGCCGGAGGCACCGATCGGCTGCGGAATACCCCGGAACTTCTCGGTCCCGAACGCCTTCACGTGGTCCTGGTAGGAGCCCAGGTTGTGGTTCAGCATTCCGATCGTGCCGGAGTCCCACTGGGCGACCATCTTGGTGAAGTCGTTGTTCAGGTCGGCCGCCGGCGTGACCTTCTTGTAGAGGGCCGCGTACTTCTTCAGCGCCTCGACGTTCTTCGGGTCGTTGACCGTGGTCTTCGCACCGGCGGCGTCCCAGAAGGACGTGATGCCGGACTGCCCGTACATCGCGTCCAGCGCCTGGGCGATGGATCCGGCGCCACCACGGATGGTGTAGCCGAACTCGTTCTTGCCGCTGTTGGTGAGCTTGTCCGCGGCCTCGTAGAACTTGTCCCAGGTGGTCGGCTCGTCCAGGCCCGCCTTCTCGAACAGGTCGGTGCGGTAGTAGAGGACACCGTTGTTGGCGGAGGTCGGGATCGAGTACAGGGTGCCGTCACCGCCGCCGGCGGCCTTCAGCGACTTGACCATGTCCTCGTTGAGCTTGCCGTTGAGGGAGGACTTGGCGAGGCGGTCGTCCAGCGGGTCCAGCGCGTTCTGCGCGGAGATCGCCGCGATCATCGCCGCGCCGACACCGCCGACGTCCGGCAGGCCGCCGCCCTGGATGGCGGTGTCGACCTTGGACTGGTACTCGGTGGAGGCGATCCCGACGTACTCGACGTCGATGTCCGGGTTCGCCTTCTCGAAGTCGGCGATGATCTCCTTCCAGATGTCGGTGCGGACACCGCCGTTGTTGTCCCAGAAGAGGACCTTGCCCTTGCCGCTGCCCTCGGCGCCCTTGTCACCGCCGGAGCCGCTGCCGTCGTCACCGCAGGCGGTGGCGGTGAGCGCGAGCACGGAACCCAGGGCGACGGCTATGGCAGCGCGCCTGCTTCTACGGATGCTGATCTTCATTGGTCGGCTCTCTTCTTCTGGATCCAGCGGAGACATGAAGTTGTGGGGGTCAGTGGCGGGCGTACGGAGCCCAGTTGTCCGTGCCCGTGAGGTAGTTCGCGACGGTGTGCGTCTTCGCGTCGGCGTCGCTCAGCTGCGGCCGGTCCGCGGTGACGCCCGCTCCCGGTCCGAAGTTTCGGTACTCGGCGAACCGCGCGTCCTTCCACGAGAACCCGCTCATGTCGGTCCACGGGGAGGACTTGACCGCGGCGGGCAGCTCGGTGTCGCGGATCAGCACCTGGGCGACCGCGGCCGGCTCACCGCCCGGGTGCCAGGGCCGTCCGAGGTGGAAGGTCCCGTCCGGCGCGTCGCTCACGATCTTCGACCTGGTGATCAGGAATCCGTGCGGGTTCCCCGTCCACGTCGAAGCCGCGGTGATGTAGCCGTTGTTGCTGGTGGAGCCCCGGCTGAGCGCCTTGATGACGGACCGCTCGATGACGGTGGTCGCGCGTCCGTAGACGAAGTCGACATCGCCCTCGATGTACGAGTCGCGGATGTAGACCCGGCTGATCACGTCCAGCTTGGGGCTGTCGGTCATCAGGGTGTCCTGGTTGCCCAGGAAGGCGGTGTTCTCGAAGACGATCCGGTCGCCGGTCGTCTTCATCGCGAGCGCCTGCTCGGCGCTGAGCTCGTGCGCGGCCTCGTCGAAGTCGTTGCTGAAGGTGAGGTTGCGGGCCGTGACGTCGTTCGCGGCGATCCGTACGGTCGCGCTCCCGGTGGAGCCGCCGTACGCGGCGGGCGTGTCGTAGACGATGACGGTGTCGGACCGGCGTTGTCCAGTCCCCTGGAGCACGATGTTCGGCTTCGTCGCGGGGATCAGGACCTTCGCCCGGTACGTGCCCGGCGCGACCGCGATCGTCACGGGCACGGCGTTGCCGTCGGGCACGGCGTCCACGGCGGCCTGCACGGTCGGGTAGTCGGCCGGAACGTGGAGGGTGGTACCGATCCGCTGCTGCGGGCCGGAGAACCGCTTCACGAGGGCCGGCACGGCGGCCGCCGGATCCAGCCGGTAGTCGTAGAACTCCCGAGGATCGAAGGCGGCACCCCACTCGTCGGTCCGCCCGGTCGTGTTCCTGAGGATCGACCCGCGCTCGACCAACTCGGCGGTGGCATCGGCCTGGTAGGGATGCTGGACGCCGTCGAAGTAGCTGTTCTCCAGGACCATCCTGGTCTTGCCGCGCGCCCAGTTCCCGTACGTCCACACCGGGTCGCCGTCGGCCACCTGCGCCGACAGGTAGTTGTTGTAGAGGTGGGCGTAGGCACAGTTGTCCGCGGAGGGATTGCGCTGCTTGGTGCCCGTGAACCAGTTGTGGTCGATGGTGATCTGGGTCTGGACGTTGGTGGTCCAGCCGATCCCGAACGCCTTGTTGTGGGTGCTGAACTGGTTGTAGGAGACGGTGATGTACTGGCTGTCCTTGCGGATGTCGAGCAGCCCGTCGCCCATGTGCGTGAAGCGGTTGTGGTCGATCCACACGTGGTCGACGGTGTCCATCTGGATCGCGTCGAAGTCGGTCGTCTTGCCGTCCCAGTCGCCCTCGACGTAGGAGTCGCGGATCGTCAGGTTGCGGATGATGACATTGCTGGTGCCTGGGTTCAGGTGGAATTCCCCGTGGACGATCTCGCCGGTGTCGCCGACGCCGATGATCGTCTTGTTCGAGGTCACGACGATGTCCGAACCGAACGGCTCGACGGCGACCGATCCCGACACCCGTATGACGTACGGCTCTTCGGCCGCCGCGTACTTCGCCAGCGCGGCCTGGTCGGTGACGGTCACGACCTTGCCCCCCGCGCCGCCGGTGGTGCCGCCGGCCAGGGAGGCGAAGCCGTGGGCCCGGTCGGTCCAGCGGTCGGCCGCCGAAGAAGGGGCTGCGGCCTTCGCCTCACCGACCGCCCCGAGGCACAGGGCGGCCACCAGGCCGAGCACGGCGGCCACGACTCTGCCGTGCCCAGATCTCGGCAAGCGCTTGCTATGGGGGTGCGTCATTGCGGCTCCCAAGAGGCGTTCTACGGTGCGATGACAGACGTACGCGAGCGGTGCTCTACAGCGGACTGATCCTGAATTGCGTGAAACTCGCCGCGCCGGCATGTCCCGGGCCGACGGGCGCGAGGGCGAACAGGCCGAGCAGGGCGCCGACCCAGCGCCAGGGGGTGGCGGCGAAGACCTGGCCGGAGGGGCGCAGGCCGTCACCGACGTCGTGGAAGAAGCGGCAGCGTGCTCCGGCGCCGATCTCGACGCGCAGCCTGGCCCGCCCCTCGGGCGCGAGCCGCGGGTGGTCGGCGTCGCGTTCCTTCTCGGCCACCGCCTCGGCGAACCGGTGCACCAGGTGGACCGTCCCGTCGGCGCCCCGCTGCAGTCCGATCCAGCTGAACGCGTCGCCGAGGACCGCGAGCCCGGCCCGTGCTCCCGGCTCCTCGCCGTGCAGGGTCAGCTCCACCTCGACGGCGGACGGGACGCCCGGAAGCCGCTGGGTGAGGACGTTCGGCAGTTTGCGCAGGTCGTGCGCGTCGACCGAGCGGACGCAGGCCAGCCTGAGGCCGTCCCCGGAGTGCTGGGTGGCCCAGCCGTCCTGCGGGTTGGCCGTCCACTGCCACTGGCGGCCGAAGCGTCCGCCGGGGAAGTCGTCGTCGGTGGCGGGCGCGGCGGCCGTCTGCGGCGGCAGGTCGGGCTTCCTGTGTACGGCCACGGGGGCGCCGTCGTCGCCGAGCACCGGCCAGCCGTCCGCGCCCCAGCGCATCGGCTGGAGGTGGACGACACGGCCGTAGGCACCGCGCTGCTGGAAGTGCAGGAACCAGTCCTCGCCGGACGGGGTGCGCACCCAGCCGCCCTGGTGGGGGCCGTTGACGTCGGTGTCCTTCTGCTCCAGGACGATCTTCTCCTCGTACGGCCCGAAGAAGCCGCGCGAGCGGAAGGCGCCCTGCCAGCCGGTCTCCACGCTCCCGGCCGGGGCGAAGATCCAGAACCAGCCGTCGTGCCGGTAGAGCTTGGGTCCTTCGAGGGTGAACCAGCCGGGGATGCGGTCTCCGTCGACGATCACCTTGCCCTCGTCGAGCAGTGACGTGCCGTCCGGGTGCATACGGTGGCCGGTGAGCCGGTTCTTGATTCCCGAGCGCGACTTGGCCCAGCCGTGCACCAGGTAGGCCTCGCCGGTCTCCTCGTCCCACAGGGGACAGGCGTCGATGAGCCCCTTGCCCTCCTTCAACAGGTGGGGGCGCGTCCAAGGGCCGCGAATCTCAGCGGCGTTGATCTGGAAGATTCCCTGGTCGGGGTCGCCCCAGAAGATCCAGAACCGGTCATCATAGTGGCGTAACGCAGGCGCCCAGACTCCGCAGTCGTGCCGCGGGGACCTGAACTCGCTCGCCGGTTCCAGGCGTTCCAGCGCGTGGCCGACCAGGGTCCAGTTGACCAGATCGCGGGAGTGCAGCAGGGGCAGCCCCGGGGCGCGGCCGAAGCTGGACGCGGTGAGGTAGAAGTCGTCGCCCACACGCACGACGTCCGGGTCGGACCAGTCGGCGTTCAGGACGGGGTTCGTATACGTCTCGACGGTGGGAACGGCCTCCGGGTTCGTCTCGGCGGTCGGAACGGGACTCGGGTTCATGTCGGCGTTCACAGGCTCACCGCCTTGCGGATGAGGGCCGCGGCCCCGTCCCGGTCGAGGCGGCCGTCGGCGACCACGGTGACGATCCGGCGTACGACGGTGTCGCCCGGCTCGATCGGCACCCGTTCCTCGTGCGCGAGGGACGAGCCGACGCCCGGGTACTCGGCGGTGCGGACGAACCACGGGTCCCGGCGGGTCCGCTCGGTGGCCCCGGCGAAGACCAGGGTCCAGGTGGCGCCGGCCAGGGCGATCCAGTCCGCGCGGGCGCCGTGGATCCGGGCCTCGCCCTCGGCGCCGGCGGTGAAGACCTGCGGGGCCTCGTCCTCCTTGCGGGCCCGCCAGAAGAAGCCGCCGTAGGCCGCGCCGGGGCGGCCGTTCGTCGCCGGGCTGCCGATCGACAGCGGGTCGGCGGTGACGTTGGTCAGGGAGAAGGTGAAGTCCAACGCCCACGCGGTGTCGGTGAGTTCGGAGGCGGCGACGGTACGGCGTTCACGCAGCAGCTCACCGCCCGCGGCCACCCAGCGCAACTCCTCCACGAACCCGTCGGGGTCACGGAGCTGGAACGCCGTGTGCCTCTGGGCACCGTGGTTGTCGAGCTCGGTCGGGCCCTGGTCGCGGACGTAGGTGCGTCCGCCCCAGAAGTTGAACCCCTCGACGTCGGGAACGGCGACACCGACGCCGAGGTGGTGTGTGTGGTCGGCGGGGCTGAGCTCGGTCACCGCCGTGCCGGCCAGGGTGGTGACGGGGTGCAGGTACGGGCGCGGGGAGAGCCGGGCCGGCAGCTCGGGCCGGGTGACGTACCGGCCGACCGGTCGGCCCGCGACGCGCAGCACCGGCGAGTCGTTGGTCGTCATCACGTGCTCACCTCTTTCGGTAGGGCCCAGGGGGCGCCCAGCTCGGAGTAGAGGGCGAGGTTGTCGGCGGCGGCCGCGACGAGGCCGTCGATGCCGGGTACGACCCGGCGCTGCTCGTCGGGGAGCAGCTGCCAGACGCCCTCCGGCAGCGGGGCCGGGTCGGGGGCCTGGCGGATCGCCTCGACGACCTTCATGAAGGAGCCCGTCACGTCCGGCGTGACCAGCAGCTCCACGCCGTCGGCGAGGTGCTCGACGAGGTTCTCCAGCAGGTCGGTGCGGCCGTACTCGTACTCCTCCGGGCCGTGGTCGGCCCGCTGGAGCAGCACGCGGTCCTGCTTGTACCAGAAGGTGATCCGGCCGCGGCTGCCGTGCGCGACGACGTACGGCTCGTCGGGGTCCTCGGCGCACAGGGTCGCGGCCACGGTCACCGGCAGGCCCTGCGTGGTGGTGACGCGGACGCAGGAGGTGTCGTCGGACTCGATGTCGTTGGCGCGCAGCAGCTCGGTCTCGATCCCGGCGACATCCTCGGCACGCGGGGCGCCGGCCAGGGCGAGGGCGGTGGCGACGGCGTGCGCGAGGGGGTTGGTCAGCGCCCCGTCGATCACGTCGACGCCGTTCAGCCGCCGTTTGCCCGCCCAGGGTGCCCGCCGGTAGTAGGCCTCGGGACGCGCCCAGGCGCCGGCCCCGCCGACACCGGCCAGGTCGCCGATCGCGCCCTCGGCGATCAGCTCGCGGACCGCGGGCACGGCGTGCGAGCCCAGCGACTGGAAGCCGATCTGGCAGACCACCCCGGCCTCGGCGACCCCGTCCGCCATGCGGCGGAACTCGGCGTACGAGGGGGCGGGCGGCTTCTCCAGGAGGAGGTGCACGCCCCTTCGCGCGGCCGTCAGTGCCAGGTCCGTGTGGGTGGGGATCGGCGTGCAGATCACCGCGATCCGGGCGCCGGTCGAGTCGAGGAGGGCCCCGAAGTCCGCGGACTGCTCGGGCGTGCCGAGGCCCTCGGGGAGCTCGTCCTCGGTCAGCGGGGTCAGCTCGCAGATGCCGGCGAGCCGGACGATCCCCTTGTCCTGGAGCCTGCGGATGTTGTCCAGGTGCCAGTGGCCGTGGCCACGCGCGCCCGCCAGGACGATGTCTACGGTCATGGGGTCCTCCCTGCGCCCGCGCCGCGTGCCACCTCTCGGTCGGCCGCCTCGGCGCTGTCGATCTTTGTGTGCAGGGTAGGTGTCCAGCCGACGTCGGCCGTGAGGTCACGCTCACTGGCCGAGTTGTAGGCGTTGTAGATCGTGAGCAGGTCCACCGGATAGCCGTTGAAGAGGCTGCCGCTCTGGTGCAGGGCGCTGCCGTTCCAGCTCTTGACCAGGTCGGCTGCCTCGATGTGGCCGGGCGTGGTGAAGGCGTTGTTCTCGGCATGGATCGCCGACTCGGTGGACACCCCGATGGAGTAGCGGTAGTCGTGGGCGTCCTCCGGGACGACGTACCGGTTGTTGTAGAGGTGCACTTGGCCGAAGCGGACGCGCGGGGCGCGCTGGACGACGGACTCGAACTCGTTGTGGTGCAGGGTCACCCGGAGCTTGCCGCGGTCGCCGGTGGCCGAGTCGCTGTTGCCGATGAGCATCGCCTTGTCGTGGTCGGCGAAGCGGCTCCAGGAGACGGTGACCAGGTCGGAGCCGTTGGTGATGTCCAGCAGGCCGTCGTGGCGGAGGTAGTTGCGGGCGAAGTAGGTGGGTTCCTTCTCGTCCGGGTGGCCCTTGTCGGAGGCTGTGACGTGGTCGACCCAGACGTGGGTGGCACCGCGCAGCCAGAGGGTGTCGTACGCCGTCTTCCAGTCGCCGAGGCCGCCGTTGTTGGGCTGCCAGACGGGGAAGCAGTCGTAGGCGTCGCGGAGTTCGAGGTTGCGGATGATCACGTTGTCCGCGTTGTTGACCTGGAGGCTGCCGCCCTTGAGGACGGCCTTGGAGCCGAGGCCGACGATCGTGGTGTTGGAGCCGACCGGCAGCACGACCCGCTCCGCCTGCCGGGCCGCCGACGCCTGGCGGGCCTCCTCCTGCGGGCCGCTGGGCGGGGCCGAACCCCAGGTGCGGGGATCGTAGGCGGCCAGGTACTTCTTCAGGCTGTAGCCGCCGGTGGTGTAGTCGGCGCAGTCCAGGTGGTCGCCGTCGTCGTCGGTGTTGGCGTCGATGGTCCCGGCGATCTTGATGATCTTCGGGGTGGCGCTGCCGCCGTCGAGGGCGCGGACCAGTCCGGCGCGGTCGGTGACCGTGTAGACGTGGGCGTCGTCGGCCGCCGCGCCCCCGGTGGTGCCGCCGTCGGCGGCCGCCCAGCCGTCGTTCGGGGCCAGGGTCTCGCGGCTGATGTCACGGGCCTCGGCGTGGGCGGGGACGCAGAGCATCCCCAACAGGCCCAGGGCGAGGCCGAGGTGACGCTTCCTCATCCCTTCACCGCCCCTGCGCTGAAGCCCGTGATCAGCCACTTCTGGATGAAGGCGAACACGATCACGACGGGTACGGCCGCGATGATGCCGCCCGCGGCGAGCGCGCCGAGGTCGACGCTGTCCGCGCTCATCAGGGTGTTGAGGCCGACCGGGATGGTCTGCTTGTTCTGGTTGTTCAGGAACATCAGGGCGAACAGGAAGTGGTTCCAGGAGTGCACGAAGGCGAAGGAACCGACGGCGATCAGGCCGGGCCGCAACAGCGGCAGGACGACGATCCTGAAGGCGGTGAACCGGTTGCAGCCGTCGACCCAGGCCGCCTCTTCCAGCGAGTACGGCACGTTCTTGATGAAGTTGCTGATCAGGATGATCGACAGCGGAAGCTGGAAGACGGTCTCCGCGATGATGACACTGCCCAGCGAGTTGATCATCTGGAGCTCGGCGAAGATCTCGAACAGCGGGACCAGGAGCAGCGCGCCCGGCACGAACTGGGAGCACAGCAGGGCCAGCATGAAGGCCTGCTTGACCTTGAAGTTGAACCGGGCGAGCGCGTAGCCGCCGGCCAGCGCGACGAGGGTCGTCATCACCAGGGTGGCGAGACCGACGAGCAGGCTGTTCTCGAAGTAGGTGGCGAAGCTGCGCTCCGTCCACACCTTCTCGAAGTGGTCGAAGGTGATGGGCCAGGGCACGAGCGAGGTGGAGCCCGCCGGGCGCAGCGCGAAGAGCAGGATCCAGTAGAACGGGATCAGGGTGAAGACGAGGTAGATCGACAGCGGCAGGTAGATCTGCCAGCGAGGGGCCTCGTCCCAGGCGGGGCGCTTCTTGACCGGACGCTGCGGTTCGGGAACCGTGCGCCGGGGGGCCGGTGCCACCGCGGTGGCCTCCTTGGTGCTCACTTGTCCCCACCTCCGAACTTGCTCAGGCGCAGATAGACCATGGAGCAGAAGAGCAGGATCACGAACGCCACCGTGGTCAGGGCGGACGCGTAGCCGAAGTTGTGGGCGTCGACGCTGGTGTTGGCGATGTAGAGCGGGAGTGTCGTCGTCTCGCCGGCGGGTCCGCCGCCCGTGAGGGTGTAGAGGAGGTCGACGTTGTTGAACTCCCACACCGCGCGCAGCAGCGTGGACAGGACGATCGCGTCCTTCAGGTGCGGCAGCGTGATGTGCCAGAACTGCTTGATCCGGCTCGCCCCGTCGACCTCGGCCGCCTCGTACAGGTCCTTCGAGACGGACTGCAGGTCGGCGAGGATGAGGATGGCGAAGAACGGGACACCGCGCCACAGGTCGGCGACGACCGCCGCCGAGAACACGGTCGAGGTGTCCGACAGCCAGCTGGTGCCGTAGGAGCCGATGCCCATGTCCGCCAGGTAACGGGTGATGCCCGTCTGGGAGTTGTAGAGCAGCACCCAGATCGCGGAGGTGAGGACGCCGGAGACGGCCCACGGGGAGAAGACCATGGCGCGGCCCAGCGAGCGGCCCACGAAGGTCTGGTTGACGATGAGGGCCAGCGCCAGACCGAACAGCAGCTGGAGCCCGACCTCGACGACGACCCACTTGGCGCTGAAGGTCAGCGTGTCCCAGAAGATGGGGTCGTCGGTGAAGGCGTGGACGAAGTTGTCGAAGCCCGCGTAGCCGTTCCGCCACGGTTTGGTGGGGTTGTAGTTCTGCAGGCTGTAGTAGAAGACGCTGATGACCGGGTAGGCGATGAAGCCCAGCATGAGCAGGGCCGCCGGCGCGATCAGCAGGTAAGGGAGCCTGCGCGGCGTGGCGGAGGCACGGCGTCGCCGGGGTGGCCCCGGCGGTTTCGCCACGGCTGCGGCTTGGGCCATGACTGTTCTCCGTTTCTGGTACGTCGTGCGTTCTGGTGCGGGTGTTTCGCGTTCGGGTGAAGCGCTTTCTCTCAGTGCGCGCCTGGTTCTTGTCCGAGCGGGGGTACGGCGGTTCAGCCCGCGTACGGGTCCTGCACCTTGCCGGGGCGGGCCAGGAACTCGAAGTCGCAGCCCGTGTCGGCCTGGGTGATCTGTTCGTTGTAGAGCGCGCCGTAGCCGCGCTCGTAGCGCACCGGGGGCGGCGTCCACTCGGCCCGTCGGCGTTCCAACTCCTCGTCGTCCACGTGGAGATGGAGGACGCGGGCCTCGACGTCGAGGGTGATGCTGTCACCGGTCCGGACCAGGGCCAGCGGTCCGCCGATGTACGACTCGGGTGCCACGTGCAGGACGCACGCGCCGTAACTCGTGCCGCTCATCCTGGCGTCGGAGATCCGGACCATGTCCCGCACACCCTGCTTGAGCAGGTGGTCGGGGATGGGCAGCATGCCGTACTCGGGCATGCCCGGGCCGCCCTTGGGCCCGGCGTTGCGCAGCACCAGCACGCTGTCGGCGGTGATGTCCAGCGACGGGTCGTTGATGGTCCGCTGCATGGTCCGGTAGTCGTCGAAGACGACCGCGGGGCCGGTGTGCTTGAGCAGGTGCGGCTCGGCGGAGATGTGCTTGATGACCGCGCCGTCCGGGCAGAGGTTGCCGCGCAGGACGGCGACCCCGCCCTCGGTCGCGACCGGGTTGTCCCGGAGCCGGATGACGTCGTCGTTGTGCACCTGCGCGCCGGTGATCTGCTCGCGCAGGGTGTCGTACGAGACGGTGGGCCGCTCCAGGTGGAGCAGGTCCGGGATCCGGGAGAGGAAACCGGGCAGACCGCCGGCGAAGTGGAAGTCCTCCATCAGGTAGGTCTGTCCGCCGGGCCGTACGTTGGCGAGCACCGGGACCGTGCGGGCGATGCGGTCGAAGTCGTCCAGGGTGAGCTTGACTCCGGCCCGGCCCGCCATGGCGATCAGGTGGATCACCGCGTTGGTGGAGCCGCCGAGGCCGAGCACGGTGGTGACCGCGTCCTCGAAGGCGTCACGGGTGAGGATCTCGCTCAACTTGCGGTCCTTGTGGACCAGTTCGACGATCCGGAGACCCGCGGCGGCTGCCATCCGGTCGTGCCCGGAGTCGACGGCCGGGATGCTGGAGGCACCCGGGACCGTGACGCCGAGCGCCTCGGCGGCGGCGGTCAGTGTGGACGCCGTACCCATCGTCATGCAGTGGCCGGGTGAGCGGGCGAGTCCGGACTCCAGTTCGGTCATCTCGCAGTCGCCGATGAGGCCGGCCCGCTTGTCGTCCCAGTACTTCCACATGTCGGTGCCGGAGCCGAGGATCTCGTTGCGCCAGTGGCCCGGCAGCATGGGCCCGGCGGGCACGAAGACGGCGGGCAGGTCGACGGTCGCGGCGCCCATGAGCAGTGCGGGCGTGGACTTGTCGCAGCCGCCCATGAGCACGGCCCCGTCGACCGGATAGGACCGCAGCAGTTCCTCGGTCTCCATCGCCAGCATGTTGCGGTAGAGCATCGGGGTCGGCTTCTGGAAGGTCTCGCTGAGCGTGGAGACCGGGAACTCGAGCGGGAAACCCCCGGCCTGCCACACCCCCCGCTTCACCGCCTGCGCGCGGTCCCGCAGATGGACGTGACAGGGGTTGATGTCGGACCAGGTGTTGAGGATCGCGATGACCGGCTTGCCGAGGTGCTCCTCGGGCAGGTAGCCGAGCTGGCGGGTGCGGGCGCGGTGGCTGAAGGAGCGCAGGCCGTCGGTGCCGTACCACTGGTGGCTTCTGAGGTCTTCGGGGCGCCTTCTGGTGGGCTCGTTCATATGGACCACCCGGCGGCTATGGCGGCGACTTCCGCCCGCTCTTCCTCGGGCAGGTGCCTGCTCGGCGGCCGGACCTCGCGGCGGCACAGGCCGAGGGAGGCGAGGGCCTCCTTGACGACGGTGACGTTGTTGGCGGACCCGTTGGCCGCACGGAGCTCCTCGAAGCGGCGGATCTGCTCCCAGACCTTCATCGCGGCCGGGAAGTCGCCGGACCGAAGCGCCTCGATCATGTTCAGCGAGACGGACGGGGCGACGTTCACGAGTCCCGAGGTGAAGCCGGTGGCGCCCGCGGAGAAGTACGAGGGGGCGTACGGCTCGGCGAGTCCCGCGACCCACACGAAGCGGTCGAGCCCGGCGTCGCGGGCGAACGCCGCGAATCTGGCCGCGTCCGGGACGGCGTACTTCACGCCGATGACGTTGGGGCAGGCGTCGGCGAGTTCGGCGAGACGGACGCCGTGCAGCTGGGCGTTGCGGATGTAGGGGACGACGCCCAGTTCGGGCACCGCCTCGGCGATCGCGCGGTGGTAGTCGACCCAGCCGCTCTGCGAGACGTACGGGTGGACGGGCTGGTGGACCATGACCATCTGGGCGCCGAGCTCACGGGCGTGCCGTGCGGAGGCGATGGCGGTCGGCACGTCGTGTCCGACCCCGACCAGGATCACGGCACGGTCGCCGGCCTCGTCGACGGTCCACTCGGTGACGAGCTGCCGCTCCCGGGGGGTGAGGGCGTAGAACTCCCCGGTGTTGCCGTTGGGGGTGAGGGTCCTGACCCCCCCGTCGAGCAGACGACGCAGCAGGGCCCGGTGGGTGTCCTGGTCGATGGTGCCGTCCTCGGCGAACGGGGTCACCGGGATCGCCACCACGTCGGCCAGGGCCGTCCGCTGGGTCTCGAACGTCGTTGTCATGCCTGACCGTCCTCTCCCTGGGCCCCGGACTCCGCTTGCGGAAAGGCCCGTTGCACGAACGACCCGATGTGCGCGTGAAGGGCGCGTGCGGCTCCGTCGGCGTCACCGGCGAGGGCGAGCCGCAGGATCTCCCGGTGCTCGCCGGCCTCCCGCTCCCAGGACGGCGAGGCCGCCCAGGCGACGGCGGAGACGAGGGCCGCCTGGTCGCGCACCTCGTCGAGCATCCGGCCGAGCAGCGGGTTGCCGCACGGCAGGTAGAGGGCGCGGTGGAACTCCCGGTTGGCCAGGGAGCGTTCGGCGGTGTCGGTGGCCTCGTCGGCCCTGGTCAGCGCGGAGCGGGCGGCGTCGAGGGACGCCCCACGCCTCACGGCACGCTTCAGCGCCTCGGGCTCCAGGAGCAGCCGGACGTCGTAGACCTCGCGCGCCATGTCCGCGTCCACCATGCGCACCGTGACGCCCTTGTACTGGTTCATCACGACGAGCCCGGTGCCGGCCAGGGTCTTGAGCGCCTCGCGCACCGGGGTCTTGGACACCCCGAACTGCGCGGCGAGCTCGGTCTCGACCAGAGCCTGCCCCGGGGTCAGCTGCCCGGTGAGGATGCGGTGTTTGATCCCTTCCAGCACGTACTGCGTGCGGGAGGGGATCGGCGTGGGCACAGAGGTCATGCGCGCCTCTCGGATATCGCGTATCGGATCTCACGTATCGCGTCTCATATATGACGTACGAAGTACGACGCGTTGAAGGTAGGGAGGAGGTGTGTGTTTCGTCAATGCTTCTGACAAAGGAAGGTGAGGTTGCGGTAAAGACCGCCTAGACGGACCGGGTCTCCCCGACCCGGGCGGCGGCGGTCGGCCCGCCGAAGACCGCCGCGGCACGGGCGGTCGCCGCCTCGGGGGTGAGCGTGGGCCCGACATGCGTCACCAGCAACTGCCCCACACCGGCCGCGCGGGCCGTGTCGCCGACGTCCTCCGGTGTCAGATGAACCTGTTCGCCTTCGCGATGCGCGTCGATGTCGGCCTCACAGAGGAAGAGGTCGGCGCGGTGTGCGAGACCGGTGAGCGCGGCGCAGGGTCCGCTGTCACCGGAGTACGCGAGGGCGCGTCCGCCGGTCTCGACGCGCAGTCCGTAGGCCTCGACGTCGTGCTTGACCTCGTGCGCGGCGAGGAGCAGCTCGCCGTGCCGGGCGGTGTGGCCGTCGTACAGGGTCCGGAAGTCGAAGATCCCGCTCAGGAACCCGGCGTCCGGCCGCCCGAAGAACCCGGCGAGGCGCTGCGCGCAGCCGTCCGGGGCGTAGACGGGGATGGGGGCGTCCGGGGTGAGTCCGCCGTAGGCGAGCCCGTAGACGGCGGAGATCAGGTCGGCGTTGTGATCGGCGTGCAGATGGGAGATCCAGATGGCGCTGAGCCGTGCCGGATCGGTGTGCCGCTGCAACTCCGCGAAGGTCCCCGGCCCGGCGTCCACCCACACCTCGGCACCGCCACCGCGCACCAGATAGCCGGAGCAGGGCCGGTCCGGCCGCGGATGCGGGGAGGCGGTGCCGAGGACGGTGAGGGTGAGAGTGAGGGGCATGCGGGGAGCGTAGTTCGCCGCCCCGGGCCGCACCGCCCGCCGATCACGGCCTCGGCGACCACCCCGGGTCCCGCCCGCTCAGCCCCACCGCCCGGTCGAGCAGCGAGGCCTTTGCGGGGACCGGGACGATCGGGCCGAAGATCTCACCGCGGCCGGGGTCGTCGGCGGAGGCGAGGAGGAAGTCGTACGACGCCTGCAGTGCGGCGGGGTCAGGGACGTACGGCTGCCCGGTGGCACGGGCCAGGTCCCAGCCGTGGACCACCAGTTCGTCGACCGCGACCATGGCGGCGACCGCGCCCGGCAGGTCCACGCCGCCCGCGCGGGTCATGCCGGTCCACGCGGCCGGGTCGCGCCAGGCGTCGGCGAGTTCGTCGAGGACCTTGGGCAGTTCCTCGCGCCAGCCGGGGCCGATGTCGGGCACCGTGGCATCCGGATCGGTGTCGGTCGTGACGCCCAGGTCCTTGCGGCCGGCGTCGCGGAAGGCGACGGCCAGGCCGGTCAGGTGTCCCAGCAGGTTGCGCACCGCCATGTCCGGGCACGGTGTCGCGCCTTCGAGCTGCGCGTCGGACACTCCCTCCGCGAGACGCGCGACGATCCGGGTCTGCGGTCCGAGATCGAGAGGTGTCGGGTCGGTCATGTGCTGCTCCTCCGGGGTGCGAAGCCCTGCGGGTACGGACTCCTGCGGGTGCGGTCTCCTGGGGGTAGACCGGCAGCCCCCCGGAAACTCATCGCACCTCGGAAACCCGCACGCAGGCCGATGCCGGTCAGGGCCCAGAAGCCGAGGCCCCCGACGGGGCGCCGCCTGCTCATGACCCTTGCCGCCGGGCCGGCATCGCACCTCGGAAACCCGCACGCAGGCCGATGCCGGTCAGGGCCCAGGAACCGAGGCCCCCGACGGGGCGCCGCCTGCTCATGACCCTTGCCGCCGGGCCGGGTGCCGCACGCGCCCCAGCGGCATGACCGACGGGCCCCGACGGATTTCGGCCCGGCCCCCGCTCCCCCTACGGCACCTGCCCGATCCGGCCCCCGGCCTCAGCCGAGTCGGCGCTGGTGCCGGAGGCCCTGCTCAGAGTTCGCTGAACCCCGTGCGTACGGCGGCCAGGTCGTCGTCCGACGCCAGCCCCGCGTGATACAGCCGCAGTTCGGTGGCGCCGAGCTCCCGGGCCCGCACGGCGTCCGCGCGGACCGTGCCCGGGCTGCCGCCCATGCCCGAGACCATCCCGAGGTTGGCGGCGATGACGGCGCCCGCCCGCCGCTGCTGCGCGAAGGGCGTCAGCAGGCCGGGACCGCCCGCGCACGGCACGACCACGCCGTCCGCGACGGACAGGATGTGCGCGGGGTCGACGCCCGGGTTGGCACCGACGTGGTGGGTCTCGGGGTCGGCGTGCAGCAGCACCTGGAAGCCCTCGGGAGCGGCCGCGCGGACCGCGGCGACGGCCGCCTCCTGCAGCGTGCGGGCCCTCTCGTCGCGCCACGCGCGTGTGGCGGCCGCCGTCTCCTCCCCGAGGAGCTTCTCGACCCCCGCCCAGCCTCCGTCGTCGGGCGCGCCCTGCCACACCGGCTCCAGCGCGGCCCGAACGGCGGCGGCCAGCTCGTCGGCGTCCAGGCCCTGTCGGCCGTACCCCTCCCGGCAGGACGGGCAGAAGCACAGCGCCATCAGGTACTGGCCGGCGTCCCCGAGGCCGACCCCGCCGGTCTTGTCGTGGGCGTGCAGGTGCTGGAGTCCGTACCAGCCGAGGGACTCCAGCTCGGTGCCGGCAGCACCCGGGCGTACGGCGGCCTCGGCGGCCAGGTCCACGAGGTACGCGCGCGTGGCGGGCTGTGCGATGCAGGGGGCCCACGGGTAGCGGTCGCCGTAGGCGTTGACGACCGAGGTTCCCGGGTGTTCGGCGCCCAGGCGGGAGTTGTGCGCGAGGACCACCCAGGTGTGCACCTCGAGACCGGCCTGCGCGAGCGCGTCGGCGGCCTCGCCGAAGGCGTCCCCGGGAGCCCAGTCCCCGGCGGCGTACGGGCGCAGCTGTCGCCCCTGCCAACGGTCGTCCGTGGGATAGAGGACGGCCGCGTGCTCGGCGGTGACGATGCGGTGGCGCGGGTGGCGGGGGGTCAGGGCGCGGGTGGAGTGGTAGGCGGCCGCGAGGGTCACCTGCTGCACGCCGAGCGCGGCGACGCGTCCCGCGGCCTCCGGGTCGCCGTTGACATCCCAGGGGTAGACGAATGTCGACGCCTTCACTTGTTCTCCTCGAGGATCGCGTACCCACGCTCGATCACCTGAGCGAGCTGCTTGACATGATCCTCGCTCGGCTCGGTCAGCGGGGGCCGCACCTCCCCCACGTCGAGCCCGCGCAGCCGTACGCCGGCCTTGACGAGGGCGACGGCGTAGCCGCGGCCCTGGGCGCGCAGTTCGACGAAGGGCCGGTAGAAGCCGTCGAGGAGGCGGTGAGCGGTGGTGTCGTCGCCGGTCCTGTGGGCCTCGTAGAAGGCCTGGGCGATCTCGGGCGCGAAACAGAAGACGGCGGAGGAGTAGAGGGTGATGCCGAGGCCGCGGTAGGCGAGCTGGGTCTGCTCGGCGGTCGGCAGTCCGTTGAAGTAGAGGAAGCCGCCGGGGATCTCCGTGCGTACGGCGCTCACGATCCGCTGCATCAGGTCCAGGTCGCCGAGCCCGTCCTTGAAGCCGATGATCCCGTCCGTGCGGGCCAGCTCGACGACGCTCTCGGGGGTGAACACGGCGTTGTCGCGCTGGTAGACGATCACCGGCAGCGCGGTCGCCGCTGCCACCTCCCGGTAGTGCCGCAGCAGTCCCTCCTGCCCGGCGACCACCAGGTACGGCGGCATGGCGAGCAGCCCGTCCGCCCCGGCCGCCTCGGCGAGCCGCGCGTAGCGCACGGCGAGCGCGGTGCCGTATCCGGCGCCCGCGACGACCGGCACCCGGCCCGCCGTCTCCTCCACCGCCGCCCGCACGCACGCCTCGAACTCCTCGGGCGCGAGCGCGTGGAACTCCCCCGTGCCGCAGCACGCGAAGACGGCGGCGGCCCCGGCCTCCACCCCGCGGCGCACGTGCGCGCGGTAGACGTCGAGGTCGACGGAGCCGTCGGGGCCGTAGGCGGTGACGGGGAAGAACAGGGGCCCGCTCGGGATGCCGAGCCGGGCGGCGAGGGGGGCAGACGTCACGGGCTCTCCCTAGAACAGGCGCTCATGTTTATGATTTGCATCCATATTTATGAACGACTCCACCCTAAAGAGCCCCTTCAGCGCCGGTCAAGCGCGCAAACCCGCGTCGCAGAAGCGGATTTACCAGCTCCCCGCCATACTTGACGGGACGCGACACGGATCCCTAGCGTGTCCACGAATGTGAATGCTGTCCACGCATGCGCCTACCTGGTCACAGGCGGCGGACCCAAGGAGACCCGAGGATGCCCGCTCCCCGCACCGTTCTGCTCACCGGCGCAGCCGGTGGACTCGGCTCCCTGATGCAGAACCTGCTCCCGGCCTTCGGCTATGAACTGCGCCTGCTCGACCTGCGCCCCATCGACGGCGAGCCGGACGCGATCGCCGCGGACCTCGCCGACAAGGACGCGGTGCGCGAGGCCGTGCGGGGTGTCGACGCGATCATCCACCTCGCGGGCATCTCCCTGGAAGCCCCCTTCGAGAAGATCCTCGGCGCGAACATCGTGGGCACGTACAACCTGTACGAGGCCGCCCGCGAGGAGGGCATCGAGCGGATCGTCTTCGCCTCCTCCAACCACGCCGTCGGCTTCACCCCACGCCCCCATGGCGACACTCCGGTTGATCCGGACGCCCTCATCCCCATCGACACCCCGCACCGGCCGGACACCTTCTACGGCCTGTCCAAGGCCTTCGGCGAGGACCTCGCACAGTTCTACTGGGACAAGCACGGCATCGAGACCGTCTCCGTGCGCATCGGCTCCTGCTTCCCCGAGCCGACCAGCGTGCGCATGCTCTCGGTGTGGATGAGCCCCGCCGACGGCGCCCGCCTCTTCCACGCGGCCCTGACCGCCGAGGGCGTCGGGCACACCGTCGTCTACGGCTCCTCCGCCAACACGCGCCTGTGGTGGGACCTGACCACCGCGCGGGGCCTCGGCTACGAACCGCAGGACGACTCCGAGCCGTACGCCGAGAAGCTGATCGCCGAACAGGGCGAGCTGGACCCGGAGAACGTGGCGCACGCCTACCTGGGCGGCCACTTCGTGAGCGACCCGCCGATCTGGCCGTACTAGTACTTGCAGGCAACACACCACGGCGGGCGGGCACCGAACGGGCCCGCCCGCCGCCGTGTTCGGGCACCCGCGCTGCCCGGTCCCACGCGCCGACGCCCGGCACCGCAGGTCCGAGACGGGCGCGGCCGGCGGTGAACGGGCACACCCGGGCAGTATCGGGCCCCCAACAGACCTGGTCAGTGCCGCGCACCGGCTGTAGAACTTCCCCCATGGGCCGAACAGGGCCCGAACGGGCAGGGCGGCAGCACGGAGGCAGGTGTCGGCCATGAACATCAGGACGGCAGAAGAGCGTCAGCGGGAGATCGTGCGGGTCGCGCGCGCCACCGGCTCGGTCGACGTCACCGCGCTCGCCGCCGAGCTGGGCGTGGCCAAGGAGACCGTACGACGGGATCTGCGCGCCCTGGAGGACCACGGCCTGGTCCGCCGCACCCACGGCGGCGCCTATCCGGTGGAGAGCGCGGGCTTCGAGACGACGCTCGCGTTCCGCGCCACCAGCCACGTCCCCGAGAAGCGCCGGATCGCGGCCGCCGCGGCCGAACTGCTCGGGGACGCCGAGACGGTCTTCGTCGACGAGGGCTTCACCCCGCAGCTCATCGCCGAGGCACTGCCCAGGGACCGGCCGCTGACCGTGGTCACCGCGTCCCTGCCGGTCGCGGGCGCACTGGCCGAGGCCGACGGCATCTCCGTACTGCTGCTCGGCGGCCGGGTCCGCTCCGGCACCCTCGCCACCGTGGACCACTGGACGACGAAGATGCTGGCCGGCTTCGTCGTCGACCTCGCCTACATCGGCGCCAACGGCATCTCCCGCGAGCACGGCCTGACCACACCCGACCCCGCGGTCAGCGAGGTCAAGGCGCAGGCGATCCGGGCCGCGCGCCGCACGGTGTTCGCGGGCGTGCACAGCAAGTTCGGGGCGGTCAGCTTCTGCCGGTTCGCGGAGGTCGACGTACTGGAGACGATCGTGACGAGCACGCTGCTGCCGACGGCCGAGGCCCACCGCTACTCGCTGCTGGGACCACAGGTCATCCGCGTCTGAAATCCGACTCACCCCCTGCACAGGGTGCCTCCACACCCAGGTGTGCCCTTTATCTACCGAAACGTCCAGGAGCGATCCATGCGAACCCAGAGCCGACGACGGCCCTCGCGAGCCACGCTCGCCGCGGCCGCCGCAGGGACGCTGCTCGCCCCGCTGCTCTCCGGCTGTTGGGTCGGGGCAGGCGGGTCCGGTTCCGGCGGCAACTCCAACACCGTCAACGTACTGATGGTCAACAACCCGCAGATGGTGGAGCTGCAGAAACTCACCGCCGCGCACTTCACCGAGGAAACCGGCATCAAGGTCAACTTCACCGTCCTCCCCGAGAACGACGTCCGCGACAAGATCAGCCAGGACTTCGCCAACCAGGCCGGCCAGTACGACGTGGCCACCCTGTCCAACTACGAGATCCCGATCTACGCCCGCAACGGCTGGCTGCACGAGATGAACTCCTACGTCGCCAAGGACCCGGCGTACGACGAACAGGACGTCCTGAGGCCCATGCGCCAGTCACTGACCGGCGACGACGGCAAGCTCTACGGCCAGCCCTTCTACGGCGAGTCGTCCTTCCTGATGTACCGAAAGGACGTCTTCGAGAAGGAGGGTCTGACGATGCCCGCGCACCCCACCTGGACCCAGGTCGCCGACCTGGCGGCGAAGGTGGACGGGGCCGAGCCGGGCATGAACGGCATCTGTCTGCGCGGGCTGCCCGGCTGGGGCGAGGTGATGGCCCCGCTGACGACCGTCGTGAACACCTTCGGCGGCACCTGGTTCGACAAGGACTGGAAGGCGCGGCTCGACTCCCCCGAGTTCGAGAAGGCGGTGAAGTTCTATGTCGACCTGGTCCGCGAGCACGGCGAGTCCGGCGCCGCCCAGTCCGGCTTCGCCGAGTGTCTCAACAACATGACCCAGGGCAAGGTCGCCATGTGGTACGACGCCACCTCCGCGGCCGGTTCCCTGGAGGCGTCGAACTCCCCTGTCAAGGGCAAGCTCGGCTACGCCCCCGCCCCCGTCGAACGGACGAAGTCCGCCGGATGGCTCTACACCTGGGCCTGGGGCATCCAGGACGCGTCCCGGAACGCCGACAAGGCCTGGAAGTTCGTCTCCTGGGCGTCCAGCAAGCAGTACGAGCAGCTGGTCGGCGACGAGATCGGCTGGTCCAACGTGCCCGCCGGCAAGCGCGCGTCGACGTACACGAACCCCGCCTACGTCAAGGAGGCCGCCGCCTTCCAGGAGATGACCAAGGAGGCCATCGAGGGCGCCCGCCCCAACGACCCCGGCGTGCAGCCGCGCCCCGCGCCCGGCATCCAGTTCGTCGGCATCCCCGAGTTCACCGACCTCGGCACCAGGGTCTCCCAGGAGATCAGCGCGGCCATCGCCGGACGCCAGTCCGTCGAGTCGGCCCTGAAGAAGTCCCAGCAGATCGCCGAGCGGATCTCCGAGGAGTACGAGGGACGATGACCGCGACAACCACGGCTCCGATAGCCACCACACCTGTACACACCGTGCGGCGGCCCTCCGACCGCCTGCGCGCCTGGGCCACCCGGGGCCCGCTGCTCCCGGCCCTGATCTTCATGATCGCCGTGACCCAACTCCCGTTCGTGGCCACGGTGGTCATCTCCTTCTTCGACTGGAACTCCCTCTATCCCAAGGCCCGCCGCTTCACCGGCCTCGACAACTACCGGCAGGTGCTCACCGACGCCGACCTGCGCCACTCGATGTGGACGACGGTCCTGCTGACGGTCACGGTGGTCCTGGTCAGCCTGGTCCTGGGACTCGTCCTGGCGCTGCTCCTGGACCGCAGGTTCCGGGGCCGGGGCGTGGTGCGGACCCTGCTGATCGCGCCCTTCCTGGTGGTGCCGGTCGCGGCCGCCCTGCTCTGGAAGCATGTGCTCTACAACCCCGAATACGGCCTGTTCAACGGGTTGTTGCACTATGTGGGCGGTCCACAGCCCGACTGGATCTCCAACACCCCGCTGCTCGCGGTCGAGGCCTCCCTGGTCTGGCAGTGGACGCCGTTCATGATGCTGATCCTGCTGGCCGGCCTGCAGAGCCGCGACCAGCAGCAGATGGAAGCGGCGCGGGTGGACGGTGCCAGCGACTGGCAGATCTTCCGCCACCTGACCCTCCCGCACCTGCGCCGCTATCTCGAACTCGGCGCCCTGCTGGGCTCGATCTACATCGTCCAGAACTTCGACGCGGTCTTCACGATCACGTCCGGCGGCCTGGGCACCGCCAACCTCCCCTACACCGTGTACCAGAGCTTCTACCAGGCCCACGAGAACGGCCTCGCCTCGGCCGCGGGCGTCCTGGTGGTCATCGGCTCGATCATCATCGCGACCTTCGCCCTGCGCGTGGTGTCGTCGCTGTTCCGCGAGGAGGTGTCGCGCGCATGAGTGCCACGACCACGACCGTACGAGTCCGCCGCAAGGGTGCCGGTCTGGGCCTGGTGGCCTGGCTGGCCGGCATCGTCTTCTTCCTCCCCGTCGCGTGGATGGCACTGACCTCCTTCCACTCCGAGCAGGACGCGGCCACCAACCCGCCGTCCTTCACCGCCGCCCTCACCCTGGACGGCTACCGCGAGTTCTTCGGCACGGGCGGCGGCGCGAGCCCGTGGCCGGCGCTGATCAACTCGGTGGTGGCGTCGGTGGCGTCGACCCTGTTCGTCCTGCTGCTGGCCCTCCCGGCGGCGTACGCGCTGTCGATCCGTCCGGTGAAGAAGTGGACGGACGTCCTGTTCTTCTTCCTGTCGACGAAGATGCTGCCGGTGGTGGCGGGCCTGCTGCCGATCTACCTCTTCGCCAAGAACACCGGGATGCTCGACAACATCTGGCTCCTGGTCATCCTCTACACCTCCATGAACCTGCCGATCGCGGTCTGGATGATGCAGTCCTTCCTGGCCGAGGTCCCGGTGGCGATCATCGAGGCGGCGCGGGTGGACGGGGCGCGGCTGCCGACGATCCTCGCGCGCGTGGTGGCCCCCATCGCACTCCCCGGAATCGCCGCAACCGCCTTGATCTGCTTCATCTTCAGCTGGAACGAGCTGCTGTTCGCGCGCGTGCTGACCGGCGTGGTCGCCGAGACCGCCCCCGTCTTCCTGACCGGCTTCATCACCAGCCAGGGCCTGTTCCTGGCGAAGGTGTGCGCCGCGTCGCTCGTGATCTCCCTGCCGGTGCTCGCCGCGGGGTTCGCCGCCCAGGACAAACTGGTCCAGGGCCTGTCCTTGGGAGCCGTGAAATGAAGGCCGCCGTCATCGAGTCCGTGGGCCGTGCCGTCGTCGCCGAGGTCCCGGACCCGACGCCCGGGCCGCGCGAGGTCGTCGTCGAGGTCGCCGCGTGCGGGCTGTGCGGGACCGATCTGCACATCCTGCAGGGCGAGTTCGCGCCGAAGCTGCCGATCGTGCCCGGGCACGAGTTCGCGGGCGAGGTGGTCGGAGTCGGCACCCAGGTCACGGAGGTGTCGGTGGGCGACCGGGTCGCGGTGGACCCCTCGCTCTACTGCTACGAGTGCCGGTACTGCCGTACGGGCCACAACAACCTCTGCGAACGGTGGGCCGCGATCGGCGTCACCACCGCGGGCGGCGCGGCGCAGTACGCCGTGGCGCCGGTCGCGAACTGCGTGAAACTGCCCGAGCACGTCCGCACGCAGGACGCGGCACTGGTGGAGCCGCTGTCGTGCGCGGTGCGCGGCTACGACGTCCTCCAGTCCCGCCTCGGCGCCCACGTCCTGATCTACGGCTCCGGCACGATGGGCCTGATGATGCTGGAGCTCGCCAAGCGCACCGGGGCCGCGAGCGTGGACGTGGTGGACCTGAACCCGGCGCGGCTGGAGACGGCGCGACGGCTCGGCGTCTCCGGGTCGGCGGCGAACGCGGACGAGTTGGAGCGGCCGCAGGGCTGGGACGTCGTGGTCGACGCGACGGGCAACGCGGCGGCGATCCAGGACGGACTGGAGCGCGTCGCCAAGGCCGGTACGTTCCTGCAGTTCGGCGTCGCCGACTACGCGACCCGCGTGACGATCGACCCGTACCGCATCTACAACCAGGAGATCACCATCACCGGGTCGATGGCGGTACTGCACAGCTTCGAGCGGGCGGCCGAACTGTTCGCGAACGGCGTGCTCGACCCGGACGTGTTCATCAGCGACCGCATCCCGCTGGAGCAGTACCCGCAGGCGCTGGAGCAGTTCGCGGCGGGGGTGGGCCGGAAGATCGTGGTGGTGCCGTAGGGAACGGATGTGCGGTTGATGCCGCACAACCCTTCAGGGGCGTCGGGAGTCTCCCTCCCGGCGCCCCTTTCTCTTTGGGCGCTGCACGCCTCACCGACCTCGTTCGCCTCACATCTTCACGAAGGACGGCACAAGACCACTATGGGTAGACCTCGATACCTCTGGGGCGCGGCCGCCACGGCCGTCGCCGGGCTCTCCGCAGTACTCGTCCTTCAGGGAGGACCCGGCGAGTCCGCCGACAGCACGGAGGGCGACGGCAAGCCGGGCCCGGTCACCAGCAAGTCCCGTACGGTCGCGCTGCCGACGGCCGAGCGCGGCACCCGCGCGGCTCTGAAGCAGCAGGACACCAAGCCGTTCAGCATGCTCGGCATCACCTGGTCCGACCCCTCGGCCCGGGTCACGGGCAGCATCGAGGCGCGCACCCGGGCCACCGACGGCGGACAGTGGTCCAAGTGGCTGCGGCTGGACGGCGACAGCGGGCAGGACGAGAGCACGGCCCGGCGCGGCGGGACCGAACCGGCGTGGGTGGGGCCCTCCGACGGCGTGGAAGTACGGGTCACCGCGGACGGACGCACCTCCGACAAGCTCCCCGCCGGACTGCGGCTGGACATGATCGACCCCGGGGAGACCGCCAAGGGCGGGATGGAGCCGGCGGCCTTCGCCGCCGACCCGACCGAGGACCCCACGGCGACGGCCGGCTCGAGCGAGCCCACGGCTTCGGACACCACGGCGAGCGCGACCGCGACCACCGAGCCCAGCGATTCGCCGGCCCCGACGACACCGGCTCCCACGACGTCGGCCCCGACGAGCACCACCCCGACGCCGACCGGGACGACGTCCACGTCCGCGAGCCCGAGCGCCACGGCGCCCCCTGCCCCGCCGTCCACCGCGCCCCGCCCCGCGATCACCTCGCGGGCCGGCTGGGGCGCGGACGAGTCGATCAGCCCCGAGGAGCCGGGCTATCTCCCGGGCGGGAAGATCAAGGCGGTGGTGGTCCACCACACCGCCGAGAACAACGACTACACCTGCGCCCAGGCCCCGGCCGTCGTACGCGGCATCTACACGTATCACGTCACCAGCCTGGACCTGCAGTGGAAGGACATCGGCTACAACTTCCTCGTCGACAAGTGCGGCACCGTCTACGAGGGCCGCAAGGGCGGCGTCGACCGGCCCGTCATGGGCGCCCACGCCTACGGCTTCAACTCCGAGACCACCGGCATCTCGGTCCTCGGCACCTACACGGACGTGGCGCCGAGCCAGGCCGCCATGGTCTCGGTCGCCAAGATCGCCGCCTGGAAGCTCGGCCAGTACGGCGTCGACCCCAACGGCACCACGACCCTCACCGCGGGTGCGGCCGGCACCAACTACTTCCGCAAGTCCTGGGCTCAGGGCGCGCAGTTGAGCTTCCCGACCGTCCACGGTCACCGTGACGGCTACAACACCCAGTGCCCCGGCGACTCGCTCTACGCCAAGCTGCCCACCATCCGCGGCTGGGCGGCCGGTCCCGTCACCGGCCTGACGGTCAAGTCCGTCAGCGGCGGTGTCTCCGGCACGACGTACTACACGAAGGCCGGCGTCACCGTGGGCTGGGCGGCCACCACCCCGTCGACGCTGATCTCGAAGTACGAACTGCTCGTCGACGGCAAGACCGCGGCCACGGCCGCGGGCAGCGCCACCTCCGCGAAGGCCACCCTGGCGGTGGGCTCCCACAAGGTGCAGGTGCGCGCCACCCACCAGTCGGGCAAGACCGTCACGTCCACGGCCGCCACGGTCGTCGCGGAGACGACCGCCCCCACGTTCACCACCAAGCCGAACCTCGCCCTGCGCGCCGGCACGGTGAACACCACGGCCGTTCCGCTGAAGCTGAGCTGGAAGGCCACCGACACCGCCGCGCTGAAGCAGGTCAGGCTGACCGCGCCGGTCGCCGCGACGTACGGCCCGACGGCGACCACCGCGAACCACACGGCCAAGTCCGGCGTGGCGACCGCCTGGTCCATGACCGCCTCCGACCAGGCGGGCAACACCGCCACGGCGTCCGTCTCCGGCACGCCGGTCATCCTCCAGGAGACCTCGGCCGTCAAGGCGGGCACGTGGACGAGCAAGTCCTCCACCAGCTACCTGGGCGGCAAGTCGTACTCCAGCTCCTCGAAGAACGCCTCACTGACGTGGACGTTCACCGGCCGCTCGGTCGCCTGGACGGTGTCCCGGGCCACCACCTCCGGCCAGGCGTACGTCTACGTCGACGGCACGAAGACGGCGACCGTCGACCTGAAGTCGGCGAGCACGAAGTACCGCGACGCGATCTGGACCAAGAGCTGGGCCGGCAGCGCCAAGCACACCGTCAAGATCGTGGTCGTCGGCACCTCGGGACGCCCGACCGTCACCACGGACGGCATCGTGTACCTCAAGTAGGTCCCTGATCCGTCACCCGGGGGCAGGCCTCTTCGCCAGGTCCGGTCCCCGGGTGACGGGCACCCGACCCGATTGGCCTCGGGTAAGGGAACGGTAAAACGCCCTCGCTCGTTCAAGGGGGCATGACAGCTATGACCCCCGGCTCGAACATCCCTCTGTCCGCCGCCCGCGTGACGGTGGACGTCGCCGCTCCGGTGCGGCTCGACGTATCGGGCCTGCTGCTCACCGCCGACGGCAAGGTGCGCTCCGACGACGACTTCATCTTCTACAACCAGGCCACCGGGCCCGGCGTGACCTACCGCTCGGGCGGCGGTACGGCCCCGGACGCGATCGTGGTCGACACCAGCGCCGTCCCCCCCGGCATCGAGAAGATCGTCGTCACCGCCAGCCCGGACGCGGCCGGCCAGACCTTCCAGGGCATCGAGCCGACGGCCACCATCCGCAACGCGGACGACAACAGCGTCCTGGCCACGTTCACGCCCCCGCAGCTCGGCACCGAGACCGCCCTGGTCATCGTCGAGGTCTATCTGCGCAACGGCGCCTGGAAGGCCCGCGCGGTCGGCCAGGGCTACGCCAACGGCCTGGCCGGCATCGCCACCGACTTCGGCGTCTCGGTCGAGGAGCCCGCCGCGCCGGCCCAGCCCGTCGCCCCGCCGGCGCCGACCCTGCAGACGCCCGTCACCCCGCCGGCCCCGCCGCTGGACCCGCGCGTCAGCACGCCCCCGCCGCCGGCCGCTCCCCCGGCCCCGCCCGCCGCCGCCCCCGGCACCGGGAAGATCAACCTCGACAAGGGCCGGGTCAGCCTCCAGAAGAACCAGACCGTCTCCCTGGTCAAGGGCGGCCGGCCGCTGCTGTCCCAGGTCAAGATGGGCCTCGGCTGGGAGCCGGCGTTCCGCGGCAAGGACATCGACCTGGACGCCTCGGTCATCGCCTACGGCCCGCAGCGCAACCACATCGACAGCTGCTACTTCGGCAAGCTGTCCATCGTGGGCGGCGCGATCAAGCACTCCGGCGACAACCTCACCGGTGAGGGCGGCGGCGACGACGAGGTGATCGTCGTCGACCTCGGCCGGCTCCCGCAGGAGGTCACGGGTCTGGTCTTCACCGTCAACTCCTTCTCCGGCCAGAAGTTCACCGAGGTCGCCAAGGCGTACTGCCGCCTCCTGGACGCCGCGAGCGGCGAGGAGCTCGTCCGCTTCGACCTCACCGGCGCCGAGGCGCAGACCGGCGTGCTCATGGCCAAGCTGATCAAGCAGTTCTCCGGCGAGTGGGAGATGACGGCGATGGGCGACTTCGTGAAGGCCCGCACGGTCCGGAACATGGTGAAGCCGGGCGCACAGTCGCTGTAGTCTCCGGTCCGGCTTCGGGGGCGCCCCCTCGTCGGGGCGCCCGCCGCCTCACGTCCCCGGCCGCAGTCCCTCGGTCAGCAGCGCCAGGTACCGCCGGATCGCCTTGCCCTCGCCGTCCGCCAGCTCCGACGCCGTGGCCACCCCGTGCGCGAGCCGCAGCACCTCGATCGGCTCGACGTCCGGCCGCAGGGTGCCCTCCCGCTGTGCCGCCTCCACCAGCCGCGTCGCCGCCGACGTCATCGCGCCGGCGCACAGCGTGACCGCGACCGGGCTCCCGTCCGTGACGGCCGAGCCGAGCAACGCCTTCAGCCCGCGGACCTGGATCATCCCGGCACCGAGCTCGTTCAGCCACTCCACCAGCGCCTCACCCGGCGGCAGTTGCGCGGCGAACTCGTCCGCGCGCGCGGCGATCGCCTCGACGCGGTCGACGTAGGCCGCCTCCAGCAACGCCTGACGCGTCGGGAAGTGCCGGTACAGCGTGCCGGATCCGACCCCCGCCCGCTTGGCGATGTCGTCGAGCGAGGCACCCTCCCCGTGCTCGGCGAAGGCCTGGGCCGCCACCTCGAGCAACCGCTCGTAGTTGCGACGGGCATCCGCGCGCATGGGTCTGACCCGCGTCATCCAGCACCTCCTCGCAAAACCGGGGGCTCTCCCCGTATCTTACGAGCAAGCACGAGGGCCCGTCCGGCGGTCATGCCGGACGGGCCCTTGTGACGACGTGCCGACCGTGTCAGTCCCGGGCCGACGCCGGCTCCGGGCGTCGGCCGCCGGGGTGGTGCTGCGCTGTGTGCGCCGCGAAATGCCCACGCCGGCAAGGCACAACGCACCTCCGGCCAACGCCAGTGCCGACGGAAACTCGCCCAGCGTGGGCCAGGCCAGCACCACGGTGATGGCCGGGACGATGTACGTCACCGCTCCCAGACGGGCCCGCCGGCATGTGCGACAGGGCGTACGACCAGGTCCAGAAGGCCAGCGCGGTCGGAAGGACTCCCAGGTACAGCACTCCCGCCCAGGTCCCGGCCGAGGCGTCCCCGAGGTCGTCGACGAGCTGACCCGCGAAGGGCAGACAGGCGACGGCACCGATCGCGCCGGCGTAGGCGGTGACCTGCAACGGCGAGGCATGACCCAGCGCGGGCTTCTGGAAGATCACGCCCACCGCGTGTCCCGCCGACGCGGCCAGGCAGAGCAGTACGCCGATGACGGCGGTGTCGCCGCCGCCGCTGGACGCCCCGGCCAGCGCCGCACCGACGAAGGCCACCGCGAGACCGGCGAGCAGCGGACGCGGGAAGCCCTCCTTCAGCAGGAACCCGGCGAGCAGCGCCACCACGAGCGGGCCGCTGCCGACGAGGAGGGCGGCCGTTCCGGCGTCCGTGTGCTGCTCACCCCAGTTGAGCGCCACCATGTACAGCCCGAACCAGAAGACGCCCATGCCGGCGATCCCGGGCCACGCGGCGCGCGCCGGCAGGCCTTCGCGCCGGACCGCCACCAGGGCGAGCAGCAGGACGGCGCCCACGAGCAGGCGGCCCAGGGCGAGCGGGCCGGGGCGCACGCTCTCGCCGATGTGCCGGATCGCCACGAACGCCGAGGCTTACAGGACCATGGTGAGCACCGCGGCGACCGTCGCGGAGACGGGGATCTTCGCGACGGCGGGCGGGCTCGCCGCGACAGGGGCCGCCGGGGCGGCAGGGGTTGACGTCTCACTCTGGGCCATCGGGCACCTCCGTGTTCCCTCCGCGCAGGACGCGGCGGAGGATCTTTCCTGTGCTGTTGCGCGGCAGTGCCTCGACGAACTCGACGTCCTCGGGGACCTTGTACCAGGTCAGCGCGGCCTCGGCGGTCGCGCGGATCGTCTTCGCCAGGCGGTCGCCGTGGGCCCGGCCTCAGCGTGGTACGCGAACCGTCCGTGGTGGCGACGCCGTGGCACACGCTCACCGGGGCGTGGAGTGAGGCACGGCCCTTCGACGGCCGCTACGACCACGCCGGCGCACGCTCTGCCTCCGCCCTGATCGACGAATCCATTCTGCGCATGCTGCTGAACGGCCTCGAGGACAAGGTGATCGCCCGCCGCCTCGACATCTCCCTGCGCACCTGCCAGCGGCGCATCGCGGACCTCATGGACGCCCTCGGCGCCAGGACCCGCCTCCAGGCCGGCTACGTGCTCGGCCGACGCCTGCGGTCCGGTGAGCGACAGGCCGCGTAGCGCGGGACGCGAGAGCCCCTTCCCGCGGTGCGCGAAGGGGCTCTGCCGTCACGTGTCACCTCGGACGCGGACGGTGCCGGAGCACGAACTCGACCAAGCCGCCGGGGTGGTACGGCTAGAACAGCGCGCTGTACGCGTTCAGCGCGGGCTGCCCGCCGAGGTGCGCGTAGAGCACGGTGGAGTCCCGGGCGATCTCCCCGCGCGCCACCAGGTCCACCATCCCGGCCATCGACTTCCCCTCGTACACGGGGTCGGTGACCATCCCCTCGGTGCGGGCCGCGAGCCGCATCGCGTCCAGCGTCATCTCGTCGGGGATTCCGTACGTGCCCGCGTGATAGCGGTCGTCCAGCTCCACGTCCGCTTCCGTCAACTCCGCCTGTACACCGATGAGTCGCCCGGTGTTGTGGGCGATCCGGGCGATCTGCTCCCGGGTGCGGACGGGCGCCGCCGACGCGTCGACGCCGATCACGCGCCGCGGCCGCCCACCCGCCTCCTCCAGCGCCCGGAACCCGGCGACCATGCCGGCCTGGGTGGACCCGGTCACCGAGCACACCACGACGGTGTCGAAGAAGACGCCCGACTCCCGCTCCTGCTCGGCGACTTCGTACGCCCAGCCGGCGAAGCCCAGGCCGCCGTACGGGTGGTCGGAGGCGCCGGCCGGAATGGCGTACGGCTTGCCGCCGGCCTCCTCGACCTCCCTGAGCGCCTCCTCCCAGCTCTCCTTGAACCCGATCCCGAAGCCGGCCTTCACCAGTCGTACGTCGGCTCCGGCCAGCCGGCTGATCAGGATGTTGCCGACCTTGTCGTACACGGAGTCGGGCCACTCGACCCAACTCTCCTGCACGAGAACGCACTTGAGCCCGGCGCGGGCGGCGCAGGCGGCGACCTGACGGGTGTGGTTGGACTGCACCCCGCCGATGGAGACGAGGGTGTCGCACCCCTTCGCGAGTGCGTCGGCGATCAGGTACTCCAGTTTGCGCGTCTTGTTGCCGCCGTACGCGACACCGGAGTTGCAGTCCTCCCGCTTGGCCCACAGGGCGGCGCCGCCGAGGTGTGCCGTGAGCCGCTCCAGGGGGTGCACGGGGGACGGCCCGAAGAGCAGGGGGTAGCGGTCGTAGGAAGAAAGGGACATGGGTCCTCCCGGGGTCGGGATCAGTCGCTGTCGGCGAGTTCGGCCAGGCCTCGCCAGATCTCCGCGGTGACACGGACCGCTTCGTCCACGTCCGAGGCCGCACAGGACTCGATCAGCCGGTCGTGCAGACCGGCCGAACGGCAGTTGCCGCCCTCGCCGAAGCGTCGTCGCTCCAGGCGGCGGATGAGGGGGGTGTAGCGGGCCGCGGTGGCGGCGGCCGCCCGATTGCCGCTGACGCGGACGAGGACGTCGTGCAGTTCGTCGTCGGCGCGCAGGGCGGTGTCCACGTCACCGGCGCGGACGGCGGCCGCGAACCGCTCGTTGGCCGCGCGCATCGCCTCGACGTCCGCGGCGAACAGCCGGGGCACGGCGACCCGCGTGACCAGCTCGTGCATGGCGCCGACCACGGCGGCGGCATCCCGTACGTCGGCGGCCACCACCGGGGTCACCCGGGTGTAGCTCTGCGGCTTGCTCTCCAGCAGACCCTCGTCGACCAGCCGCGAGAACGCCTCCCGCACCGGCGCCCGGGACAACCCGAGCCGGTCGGCGAGGTCGGCGTCCCGCACCACCGCGCCGGGTTCGATCTCCCCGGCGACGATGGCGTCCCTGATGGCTTCGTAGGCGCGGTCCCTGAGCAGGGTGCGCGGCACGGGTCGAATGGCTTCCACAAACTGAAATGTTAGATGTCAACCATCGGTGCGGCAAGAGGCCACAAAGAAGAGGGGCCCGCACCGAAGTGCGGGCCCCTTCGCGAGGGAGCGTCAGGCAGCCCAGGGCCAGTCCGCGTCCCGAGCCGCCTCGAGCAGCGGCACCATGCGGAAAGCCGCGTCCGAGAGGCCGCCGAAGGTGTGCCGGTTCGCCTTGCCCGACGGGCCGTGGCCCGCCCGGTACCCGGCCAGGTTCCAGGTGTAGACCGGCACGTCGGCCGGGACCTGCTCGGTCGGATCGCCGTAGTGGCTGAAGGCGTACTGCTCGTCGGTGACGATCAGCACCCGGTGGTGCTTCCGGTAGTGCCGGCGCACCGCAGCCGTGGTGTCGGTGCCGCCCAGGTCGCCGAAGCGGCCGAGGACCTTCAGCACCGACTCGCCCGTACGGAACGGCACCTCGTTGCTGCTCGTGCCGAACTCGACGAGATCCGCGTCCGCCGCCCGCAGCGCGAGCGCCGTACCGAAGATCGCCGCCGCGTCGGCCCGGGTGAGCTCCGAACGGTCCGACAGCCGCGAGTAGAACATCGAGCCCGAACGGTCGACGAGGATCAGTGTCCGCCCGGGCAGCGCGGGCACCCGGGCCAGCGAGTGGCCGAGCGCCTGCTCCAGCGGGTACGACCAGCGCAGCGACGGCGCGTGCTGGTACGCGGCGAGGTACCGGAACGGGAACTGCCGCGAGCGCGCCACCTCGGCCGGGTCACTGATGCGCGCGGCCACCCGGGCCGCCACCTCGTCGGACACGCCGGCCTGGTCGAAGTTCCGCAGGTTCCGTACGAGGGCCATCGCGCCCATCGAGGGAATCACGGCCTCCCAGGCAGCCTTGTCCATCGGCCCCTGCAGCCAGCCCGCCAGCGCCTCCCACGTCATCCCGGCCGCCGCGAGCCGTTCGGCACCGCCGTCCGAGGTGGCGACCGCGCGTCGCTCCTCGACCGGCAGCGCCATCAGCTCGCGGTGGGCGGTCAGGACACGGTCGGACGCGGGTGGCACGGCGGTGTCCGGGTGGTGCCGGCGGTCGAGGGCGTACTGGAACAGCTCGCCCTGCCACGACTTGCCCGGGTCCGGGGCCGCGTGCACGAGGTTGAGGATGTCGCCGAAGCGGTAGCCCTTGGAGGCGGTGTCGTACTTCAGCAGCGACTTGCCGCTGTAGAGACGTCGTACGGCGTCGGCGATACCGCGCTTGACCGGCTTGGGGACGTTGCGACCGTACGTGGCGGTCCAGTACGCGAGCAGCTCACCGGGCTCGTCGGGCCGCTGCAGCACGGAGTCGACGACCTGCCGGTTGGACGGGCCCTCGGTCACGCCCGCGTCCAGGCGTGCCTTCACGTACTCGGCGGCGCCCACGACCGCCGCCGTGCGGAGGTTGCCCTCGCCGCGCAGCCAGCCGAGCAGGCCGGCGGTCCACGCCGGATCGGTGACGGCGAGCTCGCCGAGGAGACGCGCGAAGCGGTCGTCGCGGGCGGCGCCGGTCTCGTAGAAGGTCTGCTGCGACACGAAGTGGGAGACGGCGAGCAGGAAGAGTTCGGAGCGGGCGTCGCGCTCGCGGCCTCGGCCGCCCTCGAAGGTACGGAGTACCCGGCCCGTCGAGGTGACGCGCGAGGTGGGCTGCGCCTTGGTGCCCTTGGTGTTGAAGCGTGCCATGGTGAATTCCCCCGAATTCCTTGGTGTTCCGGAGGAAGGCACAGCAAAAGGTGGATGCCCGAGATCAAAGTCGACGACGGTACGTAACTCGGCGCGTCTTCCATTTCCGCCACATCGACCCGAGGTCGATGACGGGATTCGAACCCGCAACATACCGTGTGCTGAAGTAACCGTTGCCTGCGCACCGGGCACCCACCATGAGCTGCGCCTCCCGAGATCAAGTCGGCTGCGGCGTTGGATTCTTTGGAAGAGAAGTAGCCGCCGCCATCGCACCGGGAGGTGCGTGACGTTGTGATCTCACTGTAGGAGGCGCAACTCGGGAGGGGCGACCGAATTAATCACCCGCGCTTCTGGCGCTTCCAGGGCCCGGTGATGGCGAGCAGGATTCCCGGGGTCTGGATGTTGGCGAACAGCGTCCTGCCGTCGGGCGAGAAGGTGACGCCGGCGAACTCGCTGAATTCCGGCTCCTCTTCGGTGCCGACGTTCAGGTCGTTGCGGGCGATGGGGTAGGTGCGGCCGCGGTCCGTCGCGCCGAAGAGGTGCGAGACGCCTTCGCCGTCCTCGGCGAGGACGAGGCCGCCGTACGGGGAGACGGTGATGTTGTCGGGGCCGTCGAAGGCGCCGTCCTTGGAGGGGTCCGGGTTCACGCCGAGGAGGACCTTCAGTGTCAGGGTGCGACGCTTGGGGTCGTAGAACCAGACCTGGCCGTCGTGCTGGACGGGGCTCTCCGCGCGGGCGTAGGAGGAGACGACGTAGGCGCCGCCGTCGGCCCACCACATGCCCTCCAGCTTGCGGGCGCGGGTGATGTCACCGGCGGCGAACTGCTTGCGCACGGCGACGGTCTTGCCGTCACGGTCGGGTACGTCGACCCAGTCGACGCCGTACACCGTGCCGATCTTCGTGGCGCGGGACAGGTCGTCGACGAACGTGCCGCCCGAGTCGTAGCACCTGGGCGCCTGGAGGACACCGGCGTCGTCGGCGAGGGTGCGGAACTTCCCGCGGCCGTGCTCGAAGCCCTGGGGCGGGGTCCAGCGGAAGAGCAGACCGTTGGGGCTCGCGGCGTCCTCGGTGAGGTAGGCGTGGCCGCGCCTGGGGTCGATGACGACGGCCTCGTGGTCGTAACGGCCGAAGAACTTCAGGGGCTTGGGGTTCTTGTTGGCGCGCCGGTCGATCGGGTCGACCTCGAAGACGTAGCCGTGGTCCTTGGTCATGCCGTTGGTGCCGGCCCGGTCGGAGTTCTCCTCGCAGGTGAGCCAGGTGCCCCAAGGGGTGCTGCCGCCCGCGCAGTTGGTGGAGGTGCCGGCGATGCCGACCCATTCGGCGACCCGACCGTCGGGGCGGACCTCGACGACCGTGCAGCCGCCGGACGCGGCCGGGTCGTAGACCAGGCCCTCGGCGAGCGGCACGGGGTGCGGCCAGTTGGCGCGCGGGCCCTTCAGCTCGTGGTTGTTGACGAGGAGGGTGGTGCCGCGCGGGCCGTCGAAGGTGGCCGTGCCGTCGTGGTTGGACGGCGTGAACTCGCCCGACTCCAGCTTGGTCTTCCCGCTGTAGGTGAGGATCCGGTAGGTGAACCCGGCGGGCAGCGCGAGGATGCCCTTCGGGTCGGGGAGCAGCGGTCCGTAACCGACACCGCCGTGGATGTCCGCCGCCCCCTGCGTGCTCTCGGTCTCCGTGGACGCGAGGGCGTTCGGAGCGGTGGCGAGGGCGCCGACGCTGCCCGCCAGCGCTACACCGGCACCGGTGATCGCGGATGATCTGGCGAAGTCCCTGCGGGTGAGCGACATGGTGTCTCCTGTGCGGTGGGTGTGCCGTGGAGGGTGGCGGACCTCGGTCCGCGTCACCGTCCCGCCCATGCCTGAACGCCGGTTGAACACCGGGCGACGTCACCGGGCCCTGTTGCGTGAATGCGTGCACACCGCCCCAGGAGACCTCGAAGGGACCTCGCGGTCCCCCAAAGCCTGCGCCGGCTCAACCCCCTTGCTGCGACCGCGCCTTGAACGCCGCCTTCCGTGCCTGCTTCGCGATCCTCTTGTCCGGGTGCAGCCGCCCCATCGCCTCCAGCACATCCGCCGTCGCCGGGTGGTCGACCCGCCAGGCGGCCGTGAAGAACCCGCTGTGCTGCTGGGCCAGGCCCTCCACGAGGCCCCTGAGCTCGTCGGAGTTGCCCTCGGCCGCGAGCTGGGCGGCGAGGGTGTCGACGGTCAGCCAGAACACCAGCTCCTCGGACGGTGCCGGTACGTCGTCGGCGCCGCGTTCGGCCAGCCAGACCCGCGCCAGTCCGCCGAGCTCGGGGTCGTCGAGCACTTCGCGCAGGGCGGGCTCGGCCTCGTTGCCGACCAGGGACAGAGCCTGCTGGCAGCGCAGCCGCCGCAGCGGCGCCCCGGTGTCCAGTCCCCGCGCCGCCGCCAGCAACTCCCGTGCCGCGGCGAGGGATTCGCGGCGGGCCAGCCACTGCTCGGTCTCGGCCTGGGCGGCCGTCGGCGGGAAGCCGGCCGTGCCGTCGAGCAGCGCGTCGGCGCCCTTGTCCGCGAGGTCGCCGACCGCGGGCGCCTCGAACCCGGCCTCCAGGAGCCGCGCCCTGAGGCCGTACAGGCCGAGCGGGGTCAGCCGGACCATGCCGTAGCGGGAGACGTCGGTGTCGTCGACCGGCGACGAGGGCTCCTCGTCGGTGTCGGCCATCAGCGCCTCGTCGACGGGCCGGTACGCCACGAGCCCCACCGGCTCCAGCAGCCGGAACTGGTCGTCGAGCCGCATCATCGCGTCGGAGACCTGCTCCAGCATGTCGTTGGTGGGCTCGCTCATGTCGCTGGGGACGATCATCGAGGCGGCCAGCGCGGGCAGCGGCACGGGGGCCTCGCCGGGCCCGTCCTCGCCGGCGGTGAGGAGGTAGAGGTTGCCGAGCACGCCGTCCAGGAACTCGGCCTCGGCCTCCGGGTCCCAGTCCAGGGAGGAGAAGTCGATCTCGCCGACGCCTTCTTCGGGGCTCATCGCGCCGACCAGGTCGTCCAGGTCCGGCACGCTCGCGTCGGCGAGCACGGTCTCCAGCGCGGCCAGCCACACGCCGAGCACGTCGTGCGGGGCGCCCCCGGTGAGCAGGGCCAGGTCCTGGCCGGCGGCGACGGTGCCGGCCTCCTCGTCGACGACCTCGACGAGCCCGGTGTCGACGGCGACCCGCCAGGCCTCGCTCGCGTACGCCGCCGCGTCGTCCCCGCTCAGTCCGAGAGCCTCGGCCGCCGCGGGCAACTGCTCGTCGACGAGCCCTCCCCCGGCGTCGATCCGCGTCTCGGGCCCGGCCCAGCGGGCGAGCCGCGCGGCCCGTGACAGCAGGGGCGTGGACAGGGCGTCTCGCGCCAGCTCCGCTTCGGGGTGCAGGCGCACCGGTGGCAGGGGGGAGCTGTCTGACATCGGCTCGTTCTCCTAGGGGCGTGTCGTACCACTCGGCCGCTCAGCCTAGACCGCTTTCCACCCATGCCACCCGGTTCATCTCCCGGTCAGGGGCAGTACATGGCCGAAACCTTGACAAGTGGCGTGACCAGGCACGAGATTGACGCGCGTAGAAACCAGGTGGACATCTGTTCACGCTACTTTCTACGCGCGTCGCCACCGCCCCACAGGTCGCGGCTCCCACCGTTCCACGCACCACCCTCGTCCCGGCGCCCATGTACGTCCCCGGAGGGATCCCGTTGCCGAGCAAGTCTTCCGCGCGCCTCGCCGCGCTCACCGTCGCCGCCGTCTGTTCCGCGGCCTCCACCGTCGTGCTCACCTCGCCCGCGCACGCGGCGGCCGTGAGCATCCATGACATCCAGGGCACGACCCGGATATCCCCGTACGCCGGCAAGACGGTCACGGACGTGGCCGGAATCGTCACCGGCGTGCGCACCTACGGCTCCTCCAGAGGCTTCTGGATCCAGGACCCGAACCCGGACGCGGACCCCGCCACCAGCGAGGGCGTCTTCGTCTTCACCAGCTCGGCCCCGAAGGTCGCGGTCGGCGACGCGGTGACCGTGTCCGGCACGATCTCGGAGTTCGTCCCGGGCGGCACGTCCTCCGGCAACCAGGCGCTGACCGAGATCGTCCGCCCGACGGTGACCGTCGTCTCCAGCGGCAACGCGGTCCCGGCCGCCACCGTCGTCGACGCCAGGTCGGTGCCGAGCGCCTACAGCCCGGCCGGTGACGCCGCCGCGGGCGGCTCGGTCAACGGCCTGACGCTGCAGCCGAGGAAGTACGCCCTGGACTACTACGAGTCCCTGGAGGGCATGAACGTCCAGGTCGCCGACGTCCGCGTGGTCGGTGCCACCGACCCGTTCACCGAGCTGTGGGTCACGGTGAAGCCGCGCGAGAACAGCAACCGCCGCGGCGGCACGGTCTACGGCTCCTACGAGTCGCAGAACACCGGCCGGCTCCAGATCCAGTCCCTGGGCGCGACCGCCGACTTCCCGAAGGCGAACGTCGGCGACGTCCTCACCGGCAGCACGGCGGGCCCGCTGGACTACAACCAGTTCGGCGGCTACACGCTCGTCGCGGGCCGGATCGGCACGCTGAAGAGCGCCGGTCTCGCGCGGGAGACCACTCAGAAGCAGAAGAACGGCGAGCTCGCGGTCGCGACGTACAACGTCGAGAACCTCGACCCGACCGACGCCACCTTCGAGGAGCACGCCTCCGCGATCGTGAACAACCTGAAGTCGCCCGACATCGTGTCCCTGGAGGAGATCCAGGACAACAACGGCGCGAAGAACGACGGCACGGTCGCCGCCGACCAGACGGTGACCAAGCTGATCGACGCGATCGTCGCGGCGGGCGGCCCGACGTACGACTGGCGCTCGATCGACCCGGTGAACAACACCGACGGCGGCGAGCCGGGCGGCAACATCCGCCAGGTGTTCCTGTTCAACCCGGAGCGGGTCTCCTTCACCGACCGCGCGGGCGGCGACGCCACGACCGCCGTCGGGGTCACCAAGGAGAAGGGGAAGGCCGCGCTGACGGTCTCGCCGGGCCGCATCGACCCGACGAACACCGCCTGGACCAGCAGCCGCAAGCCGCTGGCCGGCGAGTTCGTCTTCCGTGGCCGGACGGTCTTCGTGATCGCCAACCACTTCAACTCCAAGGGCGGCGACCAGGGGCTGACCGCGCAGTACCAGCCGCCGGCGCGCAGCTCGGAGACCCAGCGTGCCCTGCAGGCGACCGCGGTGAACGCGTTCGTCAAGGACATCCTGGCCACCCAGAAGAACGCGGACGTCATCACCCTCGGTGACATCAACGACTTCGAGTTCTCCGGCACCGCCGAGATCCTGGAGAGCGACGACGCCCTCTGGTCGGCGATCAAGTCGCTGCCGAAGAGCGAGCGTTACTCGTACGTCTACCAGGGCAACGCCCAGGTCCTCGACCAGATCCTGGTCAGCCCGTCGATCCGGCGTTCCTGCGACTTCGAGTACGACAGCGTGCACATCAACTCGGAGTTCAACGACCAGATCAGCGACCACGACCCGCAGGTGCTGCGGTTCAAGCCGTAGCCGCCGACCGGTCGTAGTGCTCAGGGCTGGCTGAACACGCCGTTCAGCCAGCCCTTCCAGGCGGCCTCGTCCGCCTCCGCGTCGGCACCGGCCGCGAAGTCGTGGACGCTGATCCCGACCGGGTAGCTCCAGTGGTTGCGCCCGAAGAAGCGGATCAGGGCGTCCTCGGTGCGCAGCCCGATGAAGTACGGGTTGCGGAAGTCCAGTACGGCGTCCAGCAGTTGACCCTCGGGGCCGCGAGCCCGGACGCGCGCGCCCTCGGCCGTGTCGTCCGCGAGGCCGAGCGCCCGGCCGACGGCAGCGAGGGCGTCCGGTGTCTTGGACGCCTCGGGACCGTCGAAGGTGGTGAAGGCGGCCGTGCGGGGCGCGAAGTGGAGCAGGTACTGGCGCAGGGTCGCCATGTAGAAGTCGGTGTGCTTGGCGGCGCCGTCGTACTGGTTGTCCCAGTCGTCGACGAAGATCCCGCTGTGCACGTACCGCACCCAGGCGCGGCGCCCGTCGTCCCGCGGTTCGATCGTGTAGTCGAGCTGGTTGAGGGTCTGTTCGGAGATGCCCTCGACGTCCTCGACACGGTTGGTGTAACGGTGCGGCGGGTCCCAGGCGGTGACCTTGGACCCGAAGGGTCCCTTGCCGCCCTCGCGCGGCTCGGGGGCCTCCATCGGCCACAGCCAGCCGTCGGTCCCGGCGGTGACGGCCTCCCACACCTGCTCCGGCGAGGCGTCGACCTCGAACTCGCGGGCGATCTCGAATTCCTTGGACATGGTGGGCTCCTGAGTACTACTGGTCCAGTTCTGCGGCGGGCTGGGCGTCGCCCGTGGGCTTGAGCGTGGGGTGGACGGCGACGACGATCCGGTGATCACGGCCGTCCTCGGTGTCGGGGGCGTCGTATTTGCGGATCAGCGCGGTCACCCCCGCCGTCAGCTCCTGGATGAACGCGGCCCGGTCGGCGGCCGAGGCGAAGCGCACCTCGCCGTCCAGTGCGTACGTCGCCAGCCGCTTGCGGGCTTTGGCCGCGCCGGTGATCAGCGAGCCGACGTCACTCACGAGCCGGGCGCCGAGCGCGAGCAGCCAGCGGGCGGAGAGCTGGTCACGGAAGCGGTCCGGATCCGGCTGCACTGCGGCGAGCGCGAGCGGTGAGATGACGTACGACGCGGCGGTCGCCCGCATCAGCCGCTCGGTGACGTTGCCCTTGCGGCGCTCGCCCGCCAGCTCGACCAGGCCGTGCCGCTCCAGCGCCTTGAGGTGGTAGTTCACCTTCTGCCTCGGCAGCCCGACCTGGCCGGCCAGCATGGTGGCCGACGCGGGGCCGGCCGCCAGTTCGGCGAGCAGCCGGGACCTTATGGGGTCCAGGGAGGCGGCGGCGGCCTCGGGGTCCTCGATCACGGTCACGTCCAGCATGGATCAACCATCTCACCGAACACTTTTTTTGTCCAGACGATTCTAGTGTTCGGTCGTGAGGTCGCCTCCGGCCGCCTTAGGCCGCCTTCGGACGTCACTCGGGCACGAGGCCGAGGGCGTGGCGGTAACGCGTGCCCGTGAAGCCCTTCACGCCGGGGTACGTCCGCACCCGCTCCCACTCCTCGTCGACGGGCACGGCGATCGCCCTGTCGTACGCCTCCGCGGTCTCCCATTCCGCGTAGTTGAGGACGTGGGTGCCGTCGGTGGCCAAGTGGAAGTGGGCGGCGATCAGGCCGTGGTGGGCGCCCGGGGCGGGGGCGGTCCGCAGCAGGAGGTCGACCCAGTCGCCGCGCCGGTCGGCCGCGCCGGGCTCGAAGTCGATCCGCACGGTCACGATCAGACCCGGCACACGGTGGTCGCAGGCGGCCCGCTCTTCGCTGCGGTAGTACCGGTACCGGTCGAGTCCGACGCGCTCGATGCCCGGTACGGCGGTGTCGATCTCGTCGTTGCGTTCCTGGCGGTGGGTCTTGACGAAGGCCTCGTAGGCCTGCTCGCCCGCCCACTGCGAGTGGTGCATCAGCGTCTCGCCGTCGTGCCCGGTGTAGACGTGGTAGGCGAGCAGGTCGGCCGCGGGCCAGGGCCTGCGCTCCCAGGTCTGCGCGATCACCTCGACGGCCTGCCGCTGCCGCTCGGGGGTGCCGACCCGCCAGGTGCTGAAGAGGGCGGCACCGACGCCGGGATGCGTGGGGTCGGGGTGGGTGCCGGTACGGCGGGTCATGGTGGCCTCCGTCGATGGGTACGGGATGCGTGCACCGACCACCCTTCAACCTCAACCAAGATTCAGGTCAAGTACCCGATTCGCGCGGGGAATTCGGGAGACCCGCCTGGTCATGGACGAGAAGGCCCGGAGGGCCGAGATGGTGGAGAAGGCCGGGACGGCCGAGACGACGGGGACGGCCGGGACGACGGGGACGGCCGGGACGACGAAGACGGCCACGACGACCGGACCGGCGGACACGACGACCGAGCCTGGGGACACGACCGACACGGCGAAGACGGACAGCCCTACCAAGTTGCCCGCGCGGTCGTGGCGGGCGGTGGTGTGGCGCACACTGAAGGAGTTGCTGGACGACGAACTGGCCGACCGGGCGGCCGCGTTGACGTACTACGGCGTCCTGTCGCTCTTCCCGGCACTGCTGGTGATGGTCTCCCTGCTCGGTGTGGTGGGACAACGCGCGACGGACAAGATCCTCGACAACATCGGCGACCTCGCCCCCGGGCCCGCCCGGGACATCCTGCGGGACGCGGTGGCCCAACTCGGCGACAGCGGCGGCACCGGCAGCGTCCTGGCCGTGCTCGGCCTGCTCTTCGCCCTGTGGTCGGCGTCCGGGTACGTCGCCGCGTTCATCCGTACGTCCAACGCGGTGTACGACCTGCCGGAGGGACGCCCGGTGTGGAAGCTGACGCCGCTCAGGCTGGGGCTGACCGTGGTGCTGATGCTGATGCTGGCCGTGAGCGCGCTGATCGTGGTGTTCACGGGTCCGCTGGCCGAGCGGGCCGGCACGACGATCGGGCTCGGTGACGAGGTGATCGCGGTGTGGGGTGTCGCGAAGTGGCCGGTACTGCTGCTGCTGGTGATCCTGATGATCGCCCTGCTGTACTGGGCCGCCCCCAACGTCCGCGGCCGGGGCTTCCGTTGGATCTCCCCCGGCAGCGTCCTCGCCACCCTGATCTGGCTGGCCGCGTCCGCCGGATTCGCCCTCTACGCGGCCAACTTCGGTTCCTACAACAAGACGTACGGCACTCTCGCGGGCGCCATCGTCTTCCTCGTGTGGCTCTGGCTGACCAACATGGCGATTCTCCTCGGCCTCGAGTTCGACGCGGAACTCGCACGCGAGCGGGCGATCACGGCAGGCCGCCCGCCGACGGAGGAGCCGTACGTGGAACCGAGGGACACCCGCAAGTGGCCGGCGAGGCTGAGGGCTGCGCGGGGCAGGTAGTACGGCGCCGGCGACCTTGGGCGCGAGTCTTGTGCCACCCGGCGTCGACGCGGCCTGCCGGGGCTCCGCCCCCAGACCCCCGAACCTGTGCCCACCCACCACCCGTCTCGGTCACTCAAAAGGTGCCGACACCCCCTCCGCCATCCCACGGATACCCGACGTCATCCCCCACCCGGCCCCACGCCGCCCCGGGCACCCGCCGCGCCTACGGTCCTGGGCCCGACCGCCATCGTCCTGGCGGCCGTCTCCCTGTGGCGTGGCACGACCCGCAAGGGCCGCGCCACGCCCACCCACGCCGTTCACCGTCATCCCGCGGGCAGTCGTGCCGCTGGGGCGGCACGGGTGGGCGCGGGCGGCGCCCCGACAGCGCCGGGCTGCGCGACCCGCCCCGCACCGCGGTGCCCCTGAGCGCCGGCTTGCGCGACCCAGCCCCCGGGCACCCGCAAGCACCGCGCTGCGCGACCACCTCCGGCCCCCGCCCACCCCGTCACCCCGCGGGCAGTCGTGCCGCTGAGGCGGCACGGGTGGGCGCGGACGGTACCCCGCAAACGCCGGGCTGCGCGACCCACTCCGCGGCACCTCGTAAGCGCCGGGCTACGGACCCACCCCGTGGTCCCACCCCACACACCGCTTCGGCCCAGGTCGGCCGATGAAGCCAACCTGGGCCGAAGATCGTCAGCCCCTTCTCAGCGCCCCGCGTGTTCTCAGCGCCCCGCGCGCCGGCGCCGCAGCACCTCCACCGCGATCACCGCACCCACCGCCGCCACCCCGATGAACAGCACCGGTCGCGGATGCCGGGCCCCGGCCTGCACGGCGGTGCGGACCGGAACGGGCATGGTGTGTTCGACGGCGTGACCGGCACGGGTCGCCCTGGACTGGACGGTGTGGCCCGCCTGAGTCGCCTTGTCCTGGACCGTGTGCCCCGCCCGGGCCGCCTTGTCCTGGACCGTGTGCCCCGCCTGGCCCGCCCGGTCCTGGACCGCGTGGCCGGCCATCGCCGCGCTGCTGCGGAGCTGTACCGTCATCGCGCCCGCCTTGTCCCGCAGGTCGGCGGCCCGGGCGCGGGCGCGGCCCTTGACGTCGACCTTGCCGGCCAGCTCCTCGACCGTGTCGCCCAGCTCGCTGCGGGTGCGTTCGATCTGTTGGCGGAGCTCGTCGGGCCCCTTGGCGCCGCCCGCCCCGTGTCCGTGTGCTGCCTTGTCCGTCATCGGTGCGCCCTTTCCCTGATCTCCTCGACGTCGGCCCTGACGCTGCCGAGCGCTTCCTCGGGCGTGGGTGGTGTGGCGCGGCGCAGCTGGGCGCGGCCGGTCGCCGCGAGCAGGCCCGCGAGTGCGAACAGGACGGCCGTCACGATGAGCGCCGCCGCCCAGAGGGGCAGGACCAGCGAGAGCGCGACGGCGGCTGTGGCGGCCAGGGCGAGGAAGCCGGCGTAGCCGACGGCGCCCGCGGCACCGAGCAGTCCGCCGCCGCGTCCGGCGCGACGGCCCTTCTCCGCGAGCTCCTCCTTGGCGAGGGCCACTTCCTGTCGTACGAGCCGGGAGACCTGCTCGGTGGCCTGTCCGACGAGGTCGCCCACCGAATGGTGTTCGTCATGTACCGGCCTGGGTGCCGTGGTCCCGGTCACGGTTCCGCCTCCTCTCGGTATCGGAACCCCCGGGTACCCTGACCGGCCCCCGCTACCCCTGCGGGCCGCCTCCGGGACCGCGCTCGCCGAGCCGGGCCAGCTGGCTCTGGAACCAGTCGAGCCGGGCCTGCAACAGGGCTGCCTCCGCGACGAGTTCGGGCACTCCGAGCCCTCCGGAGGCATCCGGCGCCGACGCCTCCCCCGCCACCCGCAGCCCTTCCCCGGCCACCACCCGCAGCCCGTCGGCGGCCAGCCGGGCGAAACCGGCCAACGAGACGGACGTACGACCGCGCAGACATCCCGCGCAGGAGGCAGCCAGCGCACGCCACCCCGGTCTGCCCCAGCCGGCGTCGGCCAGCGCCGCCGCGACCGTGCCGCAGGCGCACGGGCCGACGGTCGCCGTGCGGACGCGCTGACGGGCGTACCGGAAGCCGCGCTCGAAGCGGATGTACCGGCCGAGGACGGAGATCTCGAGCAGGACGGCCGTACGGTGCTCGGCCGTGCACAGCAGCGCCTCGGCCGTCGTACGGTCGTGCACGCAGTGGAAGCCGCAGTCGCAGCGACGGTGCGGTGCCCGGTGCCGCAGGCCGTAGACGCAGGACGCGTCGTCCAGGACTCCGTACGGCAGCGCGCCGCCCAGCGACACCCCGGTGAACCCGGCCCGGACGCCGTCGTGGGACAGCACCGGGTGGGCGATCTTGTATCCGGTCGGCGGCTCCGTCGGGCGTTCCTCGGGGAGCCGCAGCCTCATCGGGCGGCCGGGACCTCTTCGGGTGCCTTCAGTTCCTTGATCTCCTCGGGAAGGTCGAGTTCTTCCTCGTGGACCTGCGGCCGCTCTTCCGCGACTCCGGTGGCGAGTGCCTTGCCGAGCTTCATGACGCCTCCCATGACCAGGTGTCGATGACCGTCCTGCCATGGTGACCCATGAGGGCCGACTTGGACATAGGGCCTGCCGGCTGCGCGGCGACAGACCAACATGTCAGAACCTCTTATCGATACCTGGTAGAAAATTTAAGTGGAGCTTCACTGTGGGCAGGCCGAGACTGTCCCCATGACGACATCTCGCCCCTTCGGCCGCGCCCTGTGCGCCATGATCACGCCCTTCACCGACGCGGGCGCGCTGGACCTCGACGGCGCGCAGCGGCTGGCCGACCGGCTCGTGGCGGCGGGCTGTGACGGGCTCGTCCTGTCCGGTACGACGGGCGAGTCGCCGACCACGACGGACGCGGAGAAGGCCGCACTGGTCACGGCCGTACGGGAGGCGGTGGGTGAGCGGGCGTCGATCGTGGCGGGCGTGGGCACCTTCGACACCCGGCACACCGTCGAACTGGCCCTGGCGGCCGAAAAGGCGGGTGCGGACGCCCTGTTGGTGGTCAGCCCCTACTACAGCAGACCGCCGCAGGACGCTCTGGAGGCGCACTTCCGGGAGGTCGCGGACGCCTCCGGGCTGCCGCTCGTGCTGTACGACATCCCGGGGCGCACCGGCACCCGGATCGAGCCGGACACCATGATCCGCCTCGCCGAGCATCCCCGGATCGTCGCGGTCAAGGACTGCTCCTACGACTTCCTCGGCGCCCAGAAGGTCATGGACCGCACGGAGTTGGCGTACTACGCGGGCTGCGACGAGCACAACCTCGCCCTGTACGCGGTGGGCGCGGCCGGGTACATCAGCACGGTCGCCAATGTCGTTCCGGCCCGGCTCCGTGCGGTCCTCGACGCGTTCGAGGCGGGCGACACCCCCGTGTCCGCCCGCCTCCAACAACGGGCCACGCCGCTGATCGAGTCGATGATGTCGGCGGGCCTGCCCGGCGCGGTCACCGCCAAGGCCCTCCTCAACGCGCTCGACCTGCCGGCGGGCCCGGTCCGCGCACCGCTGCGACCCGCCGACCGGGACACGGTCGACGGGCTGCTGGCGGCGTACGAACGGTTCATGGCCGCCTGATCAGCGTTCGGCGAAGACGGGCTCCCAGCGCCCGGCGTCCCCGTCGTTGCCCTTGCGGAAGTCGCTGAGCGGTACGACCTTGTCGCTGCCGATGGTGACCAGCACGAGCCGCTGGTGGAACTCGTTCTTGCCGCCCTTGGCGATGTCCCAGGCGATGAGCGACGTGTTGCCCACCCAGGCGAGCAGCTGCTGCCCGTGCACCTCGGTCTTCGTGCCGGTCGCGGCGTCGAGGACCCAGGAGGAGGTCTTCCACTTCTGACCCGCGAAGTCACCGGCGACAAGCCTGCCGTCGGGCGACTTGCCGGCGTCGACGTACCACTCCAGGTACTTGTCGTTCGCCGGCACGGGGACCTCCTTGCCCGACAGGTCGTAGAACTGTTTGCCGATGTCCCCCATGGGGTTTCCGGCCCAGACGTGCCTGCCGTCGCCGCTGAGGGCGAAGTCCTGGCGGGAGTTGAGGAAGCCTCCCCCCATGGGATCGTCCGAGTCGCTCTCGAGCTTCACCTCGCTCCAGGAGCCCTTGCCGGACGCCACGTCGATGACGTGGAAGCCGGTGCGGCTCGCCGGCTGCTTCTGGTCCCAGCCCTCGGATCCCTCCATCTTGACCCGCAGGTCGGGGTTGTCGCCGTAGCTCGTCGCGACCAGCTTGCCGCCGTCGCGCGAGAACGCGAGCCCGCCGACCGGGTGGTCGACCGGGATCCACCGCGCGACCTCACCGGTGGTCAGGTCGAGCAGGCCGATCCGCGAGGCGGGCAGGTCCCGCTCCAGGACGGCGGCGGTCTTCATGCCGGGGGCGACGGCCAACCAGGACCACTTCGTGGTCTTCTCGTACCTGCCGCTCTTCTGGTCGAGCAGCCAGTAGGTGCGCTCGTAGACAGCGGTGTCGGCCGTCTTCCTGACGGTCTTCGGGACGAAGTACGCGGCCATGCCGGTGTTCCCGGCCGCGATCAGCTCGCGCGGCGGCGACTGGTCCGGATGGGCGTTGACCTCGGTCTTCGGTACGACGTCCGCGGGGCGTACGTCGGTGCCCCGGCCCGAGTCCAGCATCGGCACGGCCACCGCGACGGCGACCACGGCGACCGTGACGGCGGCCATGCCCGCGATCCTGCGGCTGCGCCGGCGCCGGCGGACCGCCAGCACCCGGTCGGCGAACCCCGGCCGCGTCAGGGGCTGTTCGGCGGCCTGCTCCCGCAAGGCGTCCCGCACGAGTTCCTCGACGTTCACGGACGCACCTCCACGGATGAGTAGTCACGGGACGGCTGCCACTCGGCGCCGGCCGGGCCCAGGGCGGCCAGTTCGGGCGCCAGCGAGCGCAGCCGGGCCAGGGAGCGGTGGGTGGTGGACCGTACGGTGCCGACGGTGCAGCCGAGGAGCCGGGCCACGTCGGCCTCGGGCAGGTCCTCGAAGTAGCGCAGCACGAGCACGGTCCGCTGGCGTGCGGTGAGCCGGGCCAGCGCCTCGCGCATCACGACACGCAGTTCGGCCGCGGCCGCCGTGTCGGCGCCCGCCGTGCCCGCCTCGGGCGGCTCGGCGACGCTGAGCTCCCGTCTGCGCCACTTCAGCCGCCAGCGGCTGACCTGCTGGCGGTACAGGATCCGCCGTACGTAGGCCTCGGGCTCGTCGATCCGCTGCCACTTGCCCGCCGCCTTGACCAGGGCGTTCTGCAGCAGGTCCTCACCGGCGTGCTGGTCTCCCCCGCAGAGCAGCACGGCCGTCCTCAACAGCGCCGACGACCGGTTGTCCACGAACTCCCGGAAGCTCTCCAGCCCTTCGGCATTCATCGTCACCTTCTCTCCCCCGGCGGCACCCGTGCCCCGCCCCTGCTCCTGGTGACGCTCGCGACCGCCCGCCGCTATGCCACCGGTGGGAAGATTTTTTCGCGGAACGGGCCGGGGCCCGTACCGCACGGGTGTGCGGTACGGGCCCCGGCCCACAGCGGGCGCGCTCAGCTCCAGGTGTACCCGTCGCCGATCAGCAGCCCGTGCTCCAGCACGTCCTCCATCGGATCGTCCACCTGGCCGGTGTTGACCAGTCCGACCCGCGGGCCGTTGTGCGAGGCGGTGTTGGTCTCGTCGGCGTGCGCGGCCCCCGCCGGAAGCCCGCACACCGCCGTCAGGGTCAACGCCCCGGACAGCAAACGCGCCACGGTCCTCGCCCGCTCGTTCGTCATTGCACGACCCCTCGTTCGTCGTTTCGGCGTCTGATCGGACACTGCGTCCACCCGTTCATCTGCCGAAACCACGAAAAGGTCACGCTGAGCAACCCTTACGTGATCTTGAGGTGCTCAGTTGTGGCTGTGCAGGATCTCGTTCAGACCGCCCCAGACCGCGTTGTTCGGGCGGGCCTCGACCGCGCCCGTGACCGAGTTGCGGCGGAAGAGGATGTTGGAGGCGCCGGACAGCTCGCGCGCCTTGACGATCTGCCCGTCGGGCATGGTGACGCGGGTGCCGGCGGTGACGTACAGCCCCGCCTCGACCACGCACTCGTCGCCGAGCGCGATGCCGACGCCCGCCTCGGCGCCGACCAGGCAGCGCTCGCCGATGGTGATGCGGACGTTGCCGCCGCCGGACAGGGTGCCCATGGTGGAGGCCCCGCCGCCGATGTCCGAGCCGTCACCGATCACGACGCCCGCGGAGATGCGGCCCTCGACCATCGACGTGCCGAGCGTGCCGGCGTTGAAGTTCACGAAGCCCTCGTGCATGACCGTGGTGCCCTCGGCGAGGTGCGCGCCGAGGCGGACCCGGTCGGCGTCGGCGATGCGGACGCCCTTCGGGGCCACGTAGTCCGTCATGCGCGGGAACTTGTCGATCGAGGTGACCTGGAGGTGCAGGCCCTCGGCGCGGGCGTTCAGCCGCACCTTCTCGACGTCGTCCACCGCGACCGGGCCGAGCGAGGTCCAGGCGACGTTGGCGAGGTGGCCGAAGATGCCGTCGAGGCTCTGGCCGTGCGGCTGGACCAGGCGGTGCGAGAGCAGGTGCAGGCGCAGGTAGACGTCGTGCGCGTCGATCGGCTTGTCGTCGAGGGAGCCGATGACCGTACGGACCGCGACCACCTCGACGCCCCGGCGGGCGTCCGGACCGAGCGCCGCGGCCGCGCCGCCACCGAGCAGTTCCGCGGCGCGCTCGGCGGACAGCCGTTCGGTGCCGGACGGGCCAGGGCCGCCCTCGGCAGTCACAGCGGTGAGCTCGGGCGCGGGGAACCAGGTGTCGAGGACGGTGCCGTCGGCGGCGAGTGTGGCGAGGCCGGCGGCAACGGCGCCGGTGGTGCGAGGAGCAGTCGTGTCGGTCATGAGGGCAACCTAACCGGCAGGGCGGGGTGAGGGCTAACCGGTGCGCCCGGCGTCTCATGTGCCGGGCGCACCGTCCGGGATCCGGCCGGGTCGGACCGGGCTCAGGCCCTGCCGAAGAGCCTGCCGAAGGCCCGGATCAGGGCCGCTCCCCCTTCTCGTCCACCACCGCCGTCACGAGCCGTGCCCCGCTGAGCACGACGTCGCCCTTGCTCCACTGCACGTCGCCGCGCTCCGCCACCGACCGGTACCCGGCGTAGAGGTAGGTGGCCGGGTCGAGGAGGACCTCGTCCCGGTAGGGGTTGGCGGCGTTCTTCAGGTACAGCGCGTAGGCGCTGCGCCCCGCCTCGTCCTGGACCTCGGCGGCCTGCACGCCGGGGATCGTGGCGAGGGCCCGGTAGACCTTGGCGAGGCCGGCGGGGTCGTAGGCGTAGGCCCGGCTGAGGACGACCACGAGGGCCCGGAACTCGTGCTGGGGACGGGTCTCCGTCTCGTCGGTGGCGTAGAAGAACGCGCGCGCCTTCGCCCGGACCTTCGCCGGGTCGTCCGGCAGGCTCCTGAGGAACTCGTACTCCTCCCTGGGCGAGTGGTCGTCACCGGCCTTGCCGTCCTCCATCTTCGGATCGTCGTACGGCTTCCAGTCCTCGCTGGTCTGCGGCCCCGGCTCGTCGTCCGTCACGTTCGTCTCGACGGACTTCACGTAGATCCACTGGCCGTCGCGTGCGGTGACCGCGGGACCGGCGGCGATCGTGGCGGCGGCGTCGTTCAGGAGGTCCTTGGCGCTGCCGAGTTCGAGGGTGTACCCGGGTCCGGTGCCCGGCCGCACTCCGTCCGGGCCGCGGTCGAGAACCTGCGTCCCGACCAGGGTCACCGCCGTGATCAGGGCCGCCGTCGCCGCGGCCGTCAGCCGCCAGTCACCCCACAGCCGGCGGGCGCGGGTGCGGCCCGTCGCCTCCCGCAGCAGCCGGTCGCGCCCGGCGAGAAGGGGCGCGCGCTCGGCCGCCGGAGCCTCGGCCCGCAGTTCACGGACCGCCGTCATCTCGTCCATGTCAGAACACCTCCGTGGTGTCGAGCGTGAATGCGGGGTCGGCGCCCAGGGCCGAACGGACCTTGCGGCGGGCGCGGTTGAGCCGGGAGCGCACGGTGCCGACGGGGATCCCGAGCGCCTCCGAGACCTCGGTGTACGTCAGGTCCGCCCAGGCCACGAGCAGCAGCACATGCCGGTCGCCCACGGACAGCGCGGCCAGCGCCCCGGCGAGCGGGGCCTGTGCGGCCTGCGCGGTGACCCGGTCGTCGGCGCGCTCGGACCAGGTCTCGGCGACCGGGTCGTGCCCGGTGCGGGCCAGCGCCCGCAGGGCCCGCACCTCGGTGCGGCGCTGCTTGCCGACGAGGTTGCCCGCGATGCCGTAGAGCCAGGGGCGGGCGTTGGGGCGGGTGGTGTCGTAGCGGGACCGGAGACGGAAGGCGATGAGGAAGGTCTCCGCTGTGATGTCGTCGGCGGCGCCCACGCCCAGCCGGCGTTCCACGTAGCGGTGGATGTCGGGGGCGTACCGGTCGTAGAGGCGGGCGAAGAGCTCCGGTTCCTCCAGGGACTGGGCGACGACCTGGGCGTCCTCGGGCGAGGACGGATCCGGTGGTCCGGTCACGTGGCGGCCTCCGTGGATGGGGTCGGGGTGAGGATGTCACCCGCTGTTCCCCGACGTCGGCAAAGCGGTTCACGGACCGGCGTGCCCCGACCGCGGCCGGCCCGGGTTCACGCGTCCGCGTCGATGACCCTCGACAGCATCTCGCGGGCGTACTCCTCGTCGTACGGCGTCCCCGTCAGCAGCACCTGCAGACAGATCCCGTCCGTCAGCGCCACCAGCGCCCGCGCGGTGACCGGGTCGGCGCGGGCGGCGAGCCGGTCGGCGAGGTCGTCGGCCCACTCGGCGGCGACCGGGCGCAGGGCGGGGCGGCGCAGGGCGGCCAGATAGAGCTCGTACTCCAGCTCGACGCCGGTGCGCTCGCCGGCCAGCCACTCGCCCAGCAGGCCGGCGAGTTCGGCGGCCAGGTCGGTGTGCGGGTCGGCGAGGCCGCCGCGGGCGGCGATCACCTTGGCGAAGCCCTCGTTGGCCTGGCGGAGCGCCGCGACCATCAGCTCGTCGAGGGTCTTGAAGTGGTACGTCGTGGAGCCGAGCGGCACGTCGGCCTCGGCGGCGACAGAGCGGTGGCTCAGCCCGGCGAGGCCCTCGGCCCCGACGACCCGGATCGCCGCGTCGATGATCCGCTGCCGCCGCTCGGGGTCGTAGCGGCGGGGCATCAGTGCGCACCGCCCAGGTTGAGCACCACCACGCCGACGATGATCAGCGCTGTGCCCGCCGCCTTGGCCACGGTCATCCCCTCCCCCAGGAACACCATCCCGATGGCGGCGATGGCCGCTGTGCCGACGCCGGCCCAGATCGCGTACGCGGTACCGACCGAGAGGGTCTTCAGTGTCTGGGCGAGCAGCACGAAGGAGACGACGTAGCCGAGGACGGTGAGCAGCGAGGGCACCGGCCTGCTGAAACCGTCGCTGTACTTCATGGCCGTGGTCCCGGCGACCTCGGCGGCGATCGCCACGGCGAGCAACAGGTATCCCATGTGTACGAGCGTACATAACGCTCGCTGCTCGTGTCGGACACGCACGCCTTGCGCCCTCGACCGGACGTGGTCACCAGCCGGCTGCCACCGGACCCGGTTCGCGCACCCGGTGCCAGGCGGTCGGCGGTCCGTCGCTTGGCGTGAGCGGCGCGTCGGAGGGCGGACACCTTGCGGTAGTGGAGCGGTTCGGGGGGTCGGGCCGGAGCGCTCCGCTCAGCTCGTAGCCGTGACGTTCCAGCCGTCGACCCAACACGGCCTCGCACAGCCATGTCTGATCCGGGGTCAGCCGCAGCTGCCGGCTGCCCGCCCGCGAGGCGCCCAGGGTGCCGTGGGTGCGCCGGTGCCCGGTCTTGCGCGCGGTCACGGCCGCACCGGCCATCCGGTGCGGCTCGGTCATCTCGGGCGCGTACTCCGCGTCCAAGTAACCGCAGAGCTCCCTCAGTCGAAGCTCCGCATCGGCCACCAGGTCCTCGAAGCGCAGCTCGTGCCAAGCCGCCGTGCCACCAGGCATCCACAGCAGCGAGGCGACGCAGCGGCGGCCGTCCCGCACGCGGCACACCAACTGGGCGTCCGGGAAGAGCCGCAGGATCCCCGACACGTGCAGGGCGTACGCGGGCCGCTTGTCGCCCCAGCGCACCTTGCCGTGCCGTTCCGCGTACGCCCTGAGCGGGGTCCCGAGCAGGACGAAGCGGTTGTCCGGGGGCAGCGCGATCCTCGGGTGCGCGTGCGGCAGCAGCTGCAACAAAGTGGTGCCGGAGCGCGGACAGCCGAGCACGAAGACGGGGCGTACGGAGGCGGGTGCAGAGGTAACCACTCGCCGACGCTGCCGGGGCCGAATGAGGTGAAGCTGGGGCCACCCTGGGAAGGGGTTGTGAACATCCGACCTCGTGTGAAACCGGGGAGGCCGAAAACCACTCGTCCAAACGGCTCCCAGGAGTTCACCGGCTCCACTAGTGTTTCACCGTTCACCCACTTCCCCGTCTCGGCCGCAGCCGTCGCCCCAGGCGCCCGCCGGAGGAATCGCGCATGCCACTAAGCAAGTCCCGGCCCCCTCAGAACCAGCCATGGGAGAGCGGCTGGTCGCCGGACACCACCCGGGTGCCGGGAACACGACGCCTGTGGCTGGCCGGCGCGCTGGCGATAGCCACGGTCGCCGCGTGTGTGACGGCGGTGACCGTGACGGATCATCACGCCGACGACCCGTCACCCGCACCGGACCAGGCGGCCGCCGTGGACCCGAGCGGCCCCGGTCTGATCTCCTACGCCACCCCCTCCACGACCGGCGCTTCGGCATCCGGCGACAAGAGCGCGTCACCGTCCGCCCGGACGACCACGAGCGCCCCCGAACCACAGGGCTCGGCCTCCGCGCACCCGCCCGCCGCTCCTGCCGATCCCCCCACCCCGAGTGGGAGTTCGTCCGCCCCGAAGCCCTCGACGACATGGCGTTCGGTCCGCTCGGTCAACTACCCCGAGCGCTACTGGCACATCAGCGGCGGCCTGGTGCGGCTCGACCCGGTCGGCGGCTCGGAATCCCGCGAGGACTCCACCTTCAAGCTGGTCAAGGGCCTGGCCGACAGCTCCTGCCACTCCTTCGCCACGGCCGACGGCAAGTATCTCCGGCACCGCAACTTCGTCCTGCGCGCGGACCGCAACGACGGCTCGTCCCTCTTCAAGCAGGACGCCACGTTCTGCCCCCGCACCTCACCGGTGTCCGGCGCGATCATGCTGGAGTCGGTCAACTTCCCGGGCCGCTTCCTGCGCCACAAGGACTTCACGATCCGTCTGGAGTCGTACCAGCACAGCAGCCTGTACCAGGCGGACTCGGCGTTCCGGCTGGTGGCCGGGCTGGCCTGAGCACGAGAAACGGCGACGCCCGAGGGCGTCGCCGTTCGCTTCGGCTCGTGGATCTCAGACGTTGAAACCGAGCGCCCGCAGCTGCTCCCGCCCGTCGTCCGTGATCTTGTCGGGGCCCCACGGGGGCATCCAGACCCAGTTGATGCGCAGCTCGTTGACGAGGCCGTCCGTGGCGGACTTGGCCTGGTCCTCGATGACGTCCGTCAGCGGGCAGGCCGCCGAGGTCAGGGTCATGTCGATCGTCGCGATGTTCGCGTCGTCGATGTGGATGCCGTAGATCAGGCCGAGGTTGACGACGTCGATGCCCAGTTCGGGATCGACGACGTCGTACAGGGCCTCGCGGACCTCTTCCTCAGAGGCCGGCTTCATCTCAAGGGTCTCGCTCATGCCGTCTTCCTTTCGGCGTCGGCTCCGCCCAGGGCCTGGGCCGTCGCGTCCTTCCACGCCATCCAGCTCAGGAGAGCGCACTTCACCCGCGCCGGGTACTTGGAGACACCGGCGAACGCGACCGCGTCCTCCAGCACCTCCTCCATCGCGTCGTCGGGCTCGATCCGGCCCTTGGACTGCATCAGCTCCAGGAAGGTCTCCTGGATCCTCTGCGCGTCCGCCAGGTCCTTGCCGACCAGCAGGTCGTTCAGCACGGAGGCCGAGGCCTGGCTGATCGAGCAGCCCTGGCCCTCGTACGACACGTCCTCGATCGTGGTGCCGTCGTACTTCACCCGCAGCGTGATCTCGTCACCGCAGGTCGGGTTGACGTGGTGCACCTCGGCGTCGCCATCGCGCAGACCACGCCCGTGCGGGTGCTTGTAGTGGTCCAGGATGACTTCCTGGTACATCGAATCCAGCTTCACGATCCAGCCAGCCCCTCAGCCGAAGAAGTTCCGTACGTGCTCCAGGCCGTCGACCAGAGCGTCGATCTCGGCCGGCGTGGAGTACAGGTAGAACGACGCTCGCGTGGTCGCAGGAATTCCGTACCGCAGGCAGACCGGGCGTGCGCAGTGATGACCCACGCGTACCGCGATGCCCTGCTCGTCGAGGACCTGGCCCACGTCGTGCGGGTGGATGTCACCGAGCGTGAACGAGATCGCCGCGCCGCGGTCCTCGGCCGTGGTGGGGCCGATGATCCTGAGGCCCGGCACCTCGGCGAGCTTGTGCACCGCGTACTCGGTGAGCGCGTGCTCGTGGGCGAGGATCTTGTCCATGCCGATCGACGACAGGTAGTCGATCGCCGCGCCCAGACCGACCGCCTGCGCGATCGGCGGGGTGCCCGCCTCGAACTTGTGCGGAGCGGGAGCGTACGTCGACGAGTGCATCGACACCGTCTCGATCATCTCGCCGCCGCCCAGGAACGGGGGCAGGTCCTCCAGCAGCTCCTGGCGGCCCCAGAGCACGCCGATGCCGGTCGGACCGCACATCTTGTGGCCGGTGAAGGCCACGAAGTCGGCCTGCAGGGCCTGTACGTCCATCGGCATGTGCGGCGCGGCCTGTGAGGCGTCGATGCAGACCAGCGCGCCGACCTCCTGCGCGCGGCGCACTATCGCCTCGACCGGGTTGACCGTGCCCAGGATGTTCGACACCAGCACGAACGAGACGATCTTCGTCTTCTCCGTGATGATCTCGTCGATGTTGGAGAGGTCGAGCCGGCCGTCGTCGGTCAGACCGAACCACTTCAGCTTCGCGCCCGTGCGCTGCGCGAGCAGCTGCCACGGCACGATGTTGGAGTGGTGCTCCATCTCCGTGATGACGATCTCGGTCTCGTGGTCCACGCGGTAGGGCTCGTCGGCCCAGCCCAGCATGTTCGCCACGAGGTTGAGCGACTCGGAGGCGTTCTTGGTGAAGATCACCTCGTCGCGGCTCGGCGCGTTGATGAACGCGGCGACCTTGTCGCGCGCGCCCTCGTACAGCGCCGTGGCCTCCTCGGCGAGCACATGCACACCGCGGTGGACGTTGGCGTTGTAGCGCTCGTAGTACTCGTTCAGGGCGTCGAGCACCTGGCGCGGCTTCTGCGAGGTCGCCGCGTTGTCCAGGTACACGAGCTTCCGGCCGTCGTGGACCTGACGGTCCAGGATGGGGAAGTCCTTGCGGATCGCCTCGGTGTCGAGGAGGCCCGGCAGCTGTGTCACGCGGATGCGCCACCCTTCGTGTCGACTGCGTCGTGCTTCGCGTAGGCCTCGTAGCCCTCGTTCTCCAGCTTGTCGGCGAGCTCGGCGCCGCCGGACTCGACGATCCGGCCCGCGGAGAAGACGTGGACGTAGTCGGGCTTGATGTAGCGCAGGATGCGCGTGTAGTGCGTGATGAGCATGGTGCCCACCTCGCCGCTCTCGCGGACGCGGTTGACGCCCTCGGAGACGACACGGAGCGCGTCGACGTCCAGACCGGAGTCCGTCTCGTCGAGGATCGCGACCTTCGGCTTGAGCAGCTCCAGCTGAAGGATCTCGTGGCGCTTCTTCTCACCGCCGGAGAAGCCCTCGTTCACGTTGCGCTCGGCGAAGGCCGGGTCCATGTTGAGACGCTGCATGGTCTCCTTGACCTCCTTCACCCAGGTGCGCAGCTTGGGGGCTTCGCCGCGGATGGCGGTGGCGGAGGTACGGAGGAAGTTGGAGACGGAGACGCCGGGGACCTCGACCGGGTACTGCATCGCCAGGAACAGGCCCGCGCGGGCGCGCTCGTCGACGGACATCTCCAGGACGTCCTCGCCGTCGAGGGTGACGGTGCCGCCGGTGATCGTGTACTTGGGGTGACCCGCGAGCGAGTAGGCGAGCGTCGACTTGCCGGAGCCGTTCGGGCCCATGATGGCGTGCGTCTCGCCCTGCTTCACGGTGAGGTCGACACCCTTGAGGATTTCCTTCGTGCCGTTCTCGACCTCGACGGTGACGTGCAGGTCTCGGATTTCAAGCGTTGCCATGGGTGCCTCAGGACTCCTGGGAAAGGGAGACGAGCACATCGTCCCCTTCGATCTTTACGGGGTATACGGGGACGGGGCGCGTCGCGGGCAGGCCGGACGGTTTGCCGGTGCGGAGGTCGAAGCTGGAGCCGTGCAGCCAGCACTCGATCTGGCAGTCCTCCACCTCGCCCTCGGAGAGCGAGACGTTCGCGTGCGAGCAGATGTCGTGGATCGCGAACACCTCCCCCTCGGTACGCACGACCGAGACCGGCGTGCCGTCGAGTTCCACCCGCTTCGGGGTGTCCTCCTCCAGCTCGCTCAGCCCGCAGGCGCGTACGAACGTCGACGGGGCAGTCATCAGACCGACGCCTCCAGCTCCTCGTCGATCTTCACGAGAAGGCGCTCTTGGATGTCGTCGACACCGATCTGCTGGACGAGCTCGGCGAAGAAGCCGCGGACCACCAGGCGACGGGCCTCCTCGGCGGGGATGCCGCGGGCCATCAGGTAGAAGAGCTGCTCGTCGTCGAAGCGGCCGGTCGCCGAGGCGTGGCCGGCGCCGACGATCTCGCCGGTCTCGATCTCGAGGTTCGGCACGGAATCGACCCGGGCGCCGTCCGTGAGGACGAGGTTCCGGTTCATCTCGTACGTGTCGGTGCCCTCGGCCGTGGCCTCGATGAGCACGTCGCCGATCCACACCGCGTGGGCGCCCTCGCCCTGGAGCGCGCCCTTGTAGGCGACGTTCGACTTGCAGTGCGGGGTGTTGTGGTCGACGAGGAGGCGGTGCTCCTGGTGCTGGCCCGCGTCGGTGAAGTACAGGCCGAACAGCTCGGCCTCGCCGCCGGTGCCGGCGTACGCCACGCGCGGGTGCAGGCGGACGAGGTCGCCGCCGAAGGTGACCACGAACGACTTGAAGGTGGCGTCGCGGCCGATCAGCGCGTTGTGCTGGGCCACGTGCACGGCCTTGTCGTCCCAGTCCTGGACGGAGACGACGGTCAGCTTGGCACCGTCGCCCAGGATGTAGTCGACGTTGGCGGCGAGTACGGCGTCACCGGTGTGGTCGATGACGACGACGGCCTCGGCGAAGGCTCCCAGCTCGACGACCTGGTGGCCGTAGGCGACCCCGCCCTCGCCGTGCACGGCGATGCGGATCGGCTCCGTGAGCACCGTCTCCTTGGGGACGGTGACGACACCGGCCTTCTCGAACGCCGAGTACGCCTGGGCCGCGACGCGGTCCACCGGGGTGCCGGCCTTGCCGATCCGGGCGTCGTCACGGCCGACGAGCTCGACGACGACGCCCTCGGGGGCGTCGACGGTGATCTTCAGGCCGTCGCCGGCGACCGCGGTGCCGTCGTGCAGCCCGCGCAGCCGCTCCAGCGGCGTGAACCGCCACTCCTCCTCGCGGCCGTGCGGGACCGGGAAGTCCTGCACGTCGAAGGACGGGGGCGCGCTCATGCGCGTGGCGACGGTCGACTCGGCGGCCACCGCGATCTGGCCCGCGGTGGTGGAGCCCACGGGGATGTTCTGAGCCTCAGCCATGGCTGTCGGTCTGCTCTCTTCCTACGTCAGAAATTCGCTAGCTGGTCCGGAGGGCGGGCGTCAGCCGACCGCGCCTTCCATCTGCAGCTCGATCAGCCGGTTGAGCTCGAGGGCGTACTCCATGGGGAGCTCCTTGGCGATGGGCTCGACGAAGCCGCGCACGATCATGGCCATCGCCTCGAACTCCGTCAGACCACGGCTCATCAGGTAGAAGAGCTGGTCCTCGGAGACCTTGGAGACGGTCGCCTCGTGGCCCATGGACACGTCGTCCTCGCGGACGTCCACGTAGGGGTACGTGTCGGAGCGGGAGATGGTGTCGACGAGCAGCGCGTCGCACAGCACGTTCGACTTGGAGCCGTGGGCGCCCTCACCGATCTCGACGAGACCGCGGTAGGAGGTACGACCGCCACCACGCGCCACCGACTTGGAGACGATGTTGGAGGAGGTGTTCGGCGCCATGTGGACCATCTTGGAGCCGGCGTCCTGGTGCTGCCCCTCGCCCGCGAAGGCGATGGAGAGGGTCTCGCCCTTGGCGTGCTCGCCCATCAGGTAGACGGCCGGGTACTTCATCGTCACCTTGGAGCCGATGTTGCCGTCGATCCACTCCATGGTCGCGCCCTCGTACGCCACGGCGCGCTTGGTGACCAGGTTGTAGACGTTGTTCGACCAGTTCTGGATGGTCGTGTAACGGCAGCGGGCGTTCTTCTTGACGATGATCTCGACGACCGCGGAGTGCAGCGAGTCCGACTTGTAGATCGGGGCCGTACAACCCTCGACGTAGTGCACGTAGGCACCCTCGTCGACGATGATCAGCGTCCGCTCGAACTGGCCCATGTTCTCCGTGTTGATGCGGAAGTAGGCCTGGAGCGGGATCTCCACGTGCACGCCCGGCGGCACGTAGATGAAGGAGCCGCCCGACCACACGGCGGTGTTCAGGGAGGCGAACTTGTTGTCACCGACCGGGATGACGGTCCCGAAATACTCCTTGAAGAGCTCCGGGTGCTGCTTCAGCGCGGTGTCGGTGTCGAGGAAGATGACGCCCTGCTCCTCCAGGTCCTCGCGGATCTGGTGGTAGACGACCTCGGACTCGTACTGGGCCGCGACACCGGCGACGAGGCGCTGCTTCTCCGCCTCGGGGATGCCGAGCTTGTCGTACGTGTTCTTGATGTCCTCAGGCAGGTCCTCCCAGGACTCCGCCTGCTTCTCCGTGGAACGTACGAAGTACTTGATGTTGTCGAAGTCGATCCCCGACAGGTCCGAGCCCCAGTTCGGCATGGGCTTCTTGCCGAACAGGCGCAGGCCCTTGAGGCGGAGCTTGGTCATCCACTCCGGCTCGCTCTTCTTCGCGGAGATGTCGCGGACGACGTCCTCGTTGATGCCGCGCTTGGCAGAGGCGCCGGCCGTGTCGGAGTCGGCCCAGCCGTATTCGTACTTGCCCAGGCCCTCGAGCTCGGGGTGGGCAGTCTCCGTGGGGAGAGTCATGCGGGGTTCCTCCCGGCCGTGCTTGCAGATGCGTTGTCGGTGCTGTGGGAAATCTTGGGGATGAACGTCGTACAGACGCCGTCGCCGTGCGCGATGGTCGCCAGTCGCTGGACATGAGTGCCGAGCAGCTGGGAGAAGATCTCGGTCTCCGCCTCGCAGAGCTGCGGGAACTTTTCCGCGACGTGGGCCACCGGGCAGTGGTGCTGGCAGAGCTGCTCGCCGACCGGTGCGCTTCGCGCCGTAGCAGCGTACCCGTCCGCGCTCAGGGCCTTGGCCAGCGCTTCGGTCCGCTCTTCGGGGGCGGCGGCCTCGATGGCCTTGCGGTACGCGGTGGCCTGTTCGGCGATCCGGGCGCGGGCGAAGGCGACGACCGCCTCCTCCCCGCCGAACCGCTCCTGGATGAAGCGCAGGGCGTCCGCGGCGAGCTTGTCATAGGACTGGTCGAAGGCGTCGCGGCCGCAGTCGGTGAGCGCGAAGACCTTGGCGGGCCGGCCGCGCGTGCGCGCTCCGTACACCCGCTGTTCCCGGGCCTCCACGACGTCGTCGGCGACCAGCGCGTCCAGATGCCGGCGTACGGCCGCCTGGGTGAGTCCCAGCCGTCCGGCCAGCTCGGTGGCGGTCGACGGCCCGTGGTCCAGGATGGACCGCGCGACCCGGTTGCGCGTCGAGCGCTCACCAGTCGCTAGCTCCTCCTGCGGGGCCCCCTTGGGGGTCTCCCGAGCCTCGCCGACGTATTTCACAACGCCATTGTTGCGTAATTCCTCTGAGGCAGGCAAGCGGAGCCCCGGCCGACCGACGGTGCCCTGCGTCACTTAGGCTTACCTAATCTGACCTGCGGAAACGATCTTTGATCGATCAAACCGGTGGCGCCGACCGACCCCGTCCGGGACACTCCCGCCCATGCCCACACCCCCTCCCACCGGCCCTCTTGTCACTCGGGACCTCGTCGCGGCGCAGCTGCGCGCACTGGGTGTCGAACCCGGCGAAACCCTCCTCGTCCACTCCTCCCTCAGCTCACTCGGCTGGGTCTGCGGAGGAGCCGTCGCAGCCGTCCAAGGACTGCTCGACGCGCTCGGTCCGGACGGCACCCTGGTGGTGCCCAGCCAGTCCAGCGACCTCTCGGACCCGGCCCACTGGGGTCGCCCGCCGGTGCCCGAGGCCTGGTGGGAGACGATCCGGGCCACCATGCCCGCCTACGACCCGCTCATCACGCCCACCCGCGGGCTCGGGGTGATCCCGGAGACCGTGCGGACGTGGCCGGGGGCCCTGCGCAGCGCACATCCCCAGACCTCGTTCGCGGCGCTCGGCCGGCGCGCGACGGAGGTGACCTATGGACACGCCCCCGACTGCCGGCTCGGCGAGCACAGCCCGCTCGCCCGGCTGGAGGCGCTCGAAGCCCGGGTGCTGCTGCTGGGCACCGGGTACGACACCTGCACCAGCTTCCACCTGGCCGAGTACCGCATACCGGCGCCGCTCGTGAAGGTGGGCCGCCCGGGAGCGGCGGGCTGGGAGGTGGTCACCGAGGTGTCGATCGACTCGGACCGGTTCGACGAGCTGGGCCACGACTTCGAACGGGACCGCCCCGTCGTACGCGGAAAGGTGGGCGCCGCCGACGTACGGCTGTTCCCCGTGGCCGACGCGGTGGCCTACGCGGAGCGATGGCTGGCGGTGCACCGGCCGCGCGAGGAGGAGCTCTGAGGCCCGGCCCGTCCGAGCCGGAGATGGAGATCTCGTACCCGCCGGTCTGGGCCCCCGCACGCGTACCTAGACTCTGGACCCATGCGAAGTGAGCCCGTGGTCCAGGTCCAGGCCCTGGTGAAGCGGTACGGCAGGAAGACCGCGGTGGACGGCCTCGACCTGGTGGCCAAGGCGGGCGTGACCGCTGTACTGGGCCCCAACGGGGCGGGCAAGACGACGACGGTCGAGACCTGCGAGGGATACCGGAAGCCGGACTCCGGCACAGTGCGCGTCCTGGGCCTCGACCCGGTGAGACAGTCGCGACAGCTGCACCCCCGGATCGGCGTGATGCTGCAGTCCGGGGGCGTCTACTCGGGCGCGCGGGCCGACGAGATGCTCCGGCACGTCGCCAAGCTGCACGCCCACCCCCTGGACGTGGACGCGCTCATCGAGCGCCTGGGCCTCGGCAGTTGCGGCCGGACGACCTACCGGCGCCTGTCGGGAGGCCAGCAGCAGCGGCTCGCGCTCGCCATGGCGGTCGTCGGCCGCCCCGAACTGGCGTTCCTGGACGAGCCCACCGCCGGCCTCGACCCGCAGGCCCGCCACGCCACCTGGGACCTCGTACGGGACCTGCGCGCCGACGGCGTCTCCGTGATCCTCACGACCCACCACATGGACGAGGCCGAGCAGCTCGCCGACGACGTCGCGATCATCGACGCGGGCCGGGTCATCGCCCAGGGCTCCCCGGAGGAGCTGTGCCGCGGCGGCGCCGAGAACACCCTGCGCTTCAGTGGCCGGCCGGGCCTGGACGTCGGGTCCCTGCTCAAGGCACTCCCGGCGGACTGCACGGCCGCGGAGCTGACGCCGGGCTCGTACCGGATCGGCGGCAAGGTCGACCCCCAACTGCTCGCGACGGTCACCTCCTGGTGCGCGCAGCACGGGGTGATGCCGGAGAAGATCTCGGTCGAACGGCACACGCTCGAAGACGTGTTCTTGGAGCTCACGGGCAAGGAGTTGCGTTCATGATTCCGGCTGGCACGCGGATCTGCTGGGGGTCCGGGGGTCACCCCCCGGGAAGACACAGCCTGGAGCTCACGGGCAAGGAGTTGCGTTCATGATTCCGGCTGGCACGCGGATCTGCTGGGGGTCCGGGGGTCATCCCCCGGGAAGACACAGCCTGGAGCTCACGGGCAAGGAGCTGCGCTCATGACCACCGGCACCTACGCGCCGCGGCCGGGTGCCGCTCCGCTCCCCCGCATGATCGGGGCGCAGGCCGCGCTGGAGACGAAGATGCTCCTGCGCAACGGCGAGCAACTGCTGCTCACCGTCGTGATCCCCACGCTGCTGCTGGTGCTGTTCAGCTCGGTCGACATCGTCGACACGGGCGCCGGCGAGGCCGTGGACTTCCTGACACCCGGCATCCTCGCGCTCGCCGTGATGTCGACGGCGTTCACCGGGCAGGCCATCGCCACGGGCTTCGAGCGCCGGTACGGCGTCCTCAAGCGCCTCGCCTCCTCGCCCCTCCCCCGCTGGGGCCTGATGACCGCGAAAACGCTGGCCGTGCTGGTCACGGAGGTCCTCCAGGTCGTCCTGCTGACGGTGATCGCCTTCGCGCTGGGCTGGTCGCCGCACGGCAACCCCTTCGCCGTACTGCTTCTGCTGGTCCTCGGGACGGCCGCCTTCTCGGGGCTCGGCCTGCTGATGGCGGGCACGCTGAAGGCGGAGGCCACGCTGGGCGCCGCCAACCTGGTCTTCCTGCTGCTGCTGGTGGGCGGCGGGGTGATCGTGCCGCTGGACAAGTTCCCCTCCGGCGCCCAGGACGTGCTCGGGCTGCTGCCGATCTCGGCGCTGTCCGACGGGCTGCGGGACGTGCTCCAGCACGGCGCCGGGATGCCGTGGGGCGACCTGGGGATCCTCGCCGCGTGGGCGGTCGTGGGGCTGGCGGCGGCTGGGCGGTTCTTCCGCTGGGAGTAGGCCGAGGCGCCGGGGAGGGCCCCTCGTGAAAGCGTGCACAAGCGGCCCCCTACGATGGGACGCGTGCCAAAAGTGACCCGCGCCGACGCCGTGACGGCCGTCCGCAACCCGCTCGCCTTCATCGCCGCACGCTGGACCCCGACGCCCCGCACGGTCCGGCGGGCGGCGCTCGCCGCACTCGTCATGTCGGTGGTCATCGTGGTCACCGGCGGTGCCGTGCGACTCACGGGGTCCGGGCTGGGCTGCCCGACCTGGCCCAAGTGCACCGACGACTCGCTGACCACCACCAGCGCGATGGGCTTCCACGGCGCCATCGAGTTCGGCAACCGCATGCTGACGTACGTGCTGTGCGCGGCGGTCGGCTGGGCGATCATCGCCGCGCGCTCCGAGAAGCCGTACCGGCGCGGCCTGACCCGGCTGGGCTGGGCGCAGTTCTGGATCGTGATGAGCAACGCGATCCTCGGCGGCATCGTGGTCCTGGTCGGCCTCAACCCGTACACGGTCGCGGCGCACTTCGTGGCGACCTCCGCCCTGATCGCGGTCGCCACGGTGATGTGGCAGCGCACCAGGGAAGGCGACGGGACGCCCCACCGGTCGGTCGGCGGGGCGGTGCGGCAACTGGTGTGGTTCCTGGTCGCCGCCACCGTCCTGCTTATCCTGGTCGGCACGGTCGTGACCGGCGCGGGACCGCACGCGGGCGACTCCAGCGAGGTCGAACGGATGCCGCTCGACTGGGAGACCGTCAGCAAGGTGCACGCCGTACTGGCCTGGATCGTGGTGTCGCTGACGTTCGCCCTGTGGTTCGTCCTCAAGGCGGTCGACGCCCCGAAGGGGCCGCTGGCGCGCACCCGCGACCTCTTCCTGATCCTGCTCGCGCAGGGCGTCATCGGATACGTCCAGTACTTCACCGACCTTCCCGAGATCCTGGTCGGCCTGCACATGCTCGGCTCCGCCCTGGTGTGGATCGCGGTGCTGCGCGTGCTGCTGGCTCTGCGGGAGCGGCCGGAGGCGGTTGCCGAGGTGCCGGGACAGTCGAGCGAGGCGACGCTGACGCGGGCGTAGGCGTGAGCGCGCGGCCGTAACTCACTCCAGCCCGTACACCCGCCTGGCGTTCCCCGCCGCGATCAGCCCCGCCACCCGCTGCGCGTCCCCCAGCGACCACGCCCCCTCGGCCACCCAGGTGCCCAGCACCCGGCCCAGCGCCTCCCGGAACAGCCGCGCCCCCACGACGTGCAGCTCGGGCAGGCCCTGTGCCCCGCTGGAGAAGAGGATCTTCCCGAAGGGGGCCAGCTCCAGGATCTCCGCGAGGACGGTGGCGGCGCGGGCCCCGGTCCGTACCAGCGCGGCGCCCGAGTCGGCGTACACGTGCGGGAAGACCCCGGCGAGGTGGGCCGCGTGCCGGTGGTACGGGTAGCCGTGCAGCAGCACGAGGTCCGTGCCGAGGCCCGCCGTGGCCCGGACGAAGTCCGTCAGCAGCACCGTATCCGTACGGTCGATGCGCAGCCCCGGTTCGCCCAGTCCGGCGTGCAACTGGAGCGGTAGGCCGGAGGCGACCGCGATCCACAGCAGGTGCCGCAGCAGCACCGGGTCGCTCAGCTCGCCGCCGACCCGGCGTCCGGCGAGCCAACGGCCGGCGGCGCCGCGGACCTCGCCCGGTCCCGGCGGCTCGGGTGCGAGCGCGAGCCCGTGCCGTACGCCCGCCACGGAGGTGAAGGCCACGGCACCCGACGCGGCGCCGTGCACCGACTCGGCGAGGTTGGCGAGGAAGGACTCGACGGTGCCGGAGGTGTCGGCGACCTGCTCGGCGAGCAGTTCGAGCCGCACGATCTCGCGAGCCTGGGCTTCCGCGGCGGACGCCATCTCGGCGGGCCCGGTCAGGTCGCCGGGCAGCCCGGTGTCGACCAGGTACGTCGTGATTCCACTGCCGCGCAGCAGCCTGCGGCCCGATTCCAGTACGCCGAGTTCACGGCGCCGGGCGAGATAGCGGGCGGGCGGGCAGTGCGGCTCCAGACCGAGCAGCGGGGGGCACCAACGGCGTACGGCGAACCCGGTCTGCGTGTCGAAGAGCGTCGTACCGGGCGCGGGCGGACCCTCGGTCCGGGCCAGCTGGGCCTCGAAGGTGCCGAGGCCCAGCTCCGTTCTCAGGACGCCGTGACAGTACTGGTCCACGAGGGACGGCGTTTCGATCATCCGGGCTCCCCACGCTTGGACTCTGGCTTTCTCAGGTCCTAACGGGTGAACCGGGCCCTAGGTGTTGCAGTCACACACCCCGTGCGAAGCGTTCCGCGGGGGGAGCCGATATGGGGTGGCGCGGGTGGCTCCGAAACCGCGGGGCCGTTCGTGGCTGGTCGCGCGGTTCCTCGCGCCCCTTCAGGGCGTTGCTCAGCCGTTGCTCGGGCCGCCCACCTGGATTCCCGCCATGCGGCTCCATTCGTACGGGCCGGTCTTCACCTTGGCCGCGAACTCGCCGTCGAAGTCCTCGTGGACGGTGATCCCGGCCTTCTCCACCGCCTGCTCGGCGAGCGCGTACGAGGGGGCGACCACGTCGCCCCAGGCGCCGTCCTCGCCGACGAGCACGATCCGGGCGCCGCGCTCCCCGAGGTACGCGATCTGTCCCTCGGCCCCGCCGTGCTCCTTGGAGAAGCCGCTGATCTGCTTGGCGAGCCGGGTCACTTTGCGCTCGGCCTTCGGGTCCACCTGCTGCGTGTCTGCCATGGTCAGGATGCTACCGACGGGTAGATCAAACGGCGACGGGCGGGGTGGGGGGGCGTTGCCCCCCACCCCCCCCCGGACCGGGGCGAAAAACAAGAAGGGGT
>NZ_JBHXSG010000023.1:0-115317 GCF_042714835.1 Streptomyces sp. NPDC058678
CCTTTTCCGCCCCCCCCCCCCACGGCGCCGCCCACCGGCCCCGCCGCCGCGGGGGCGGCGGCGGGGCAGGTGGCCGGGTGCGCAGGTGGCTCGGAGCGCCCGGAGCGGTCAGGTTTTCTTGCGGGCCGTCATGGCGCGCTGGATCAGGATGAAGGCGCACAGCAGCACACCCGTGGCGATCTTCGTCCACCAGGAGCTGAGCGTGCCCTCGAACTGGATGATGCTCTTGATCAGGCCCAGCACCAGGACGCCGAACAGGGTGCCCAGGACGTAGCCGGAGCCGCCCGTCAGGAGCGTGCCTCCGATGACGACCGCGGCGATCGCGTCGAGCTCCATGCCGGTGGCGTGCAGCGGGTCACCGGACTGGATGTACAGGGTGAACAGCAGACCGGCCAGGGCCGAGCAGAAGCCGCTCACGGTGTACACAGCGATCTTCGTACCGCCCTGCGGAAGGCCCATCAGCAGGGCCGACTGCTCGTTGCCGCCGATGGCGTACACCCGGCGCCCGAAGCGCGTGTAGTGCAGCACGTAGAACGCCACGCCGAGGACGACCAGAGCGACGATCGCGCCGATCGACAGGAAGGCCCCGCCCAGTGACACCTGCGCCTGGGCCATGCTGCTCACCGAGGCGTCGCCGATGGAGATCGACTCCTTGCTGATGACCAGGCACAGGCCCCGGAAGAGGAAGAGCCCGGCGAGGGTCACGATGAAGGGCTGGATCTCGAAGTTGTGGATCACGTAGCCCATCACGAAGCCGCCGAGCGCGCCCACGGCCAGGGCCATGGGTATCACCAGCAGGATCGGCAGACCCTGACGCTCCACCAGCCACGCCGTGAACATGGTGGTGAAGCCGATCACGGAGCCCACGGACAGGTCGATCCCGCCGGACAGGATGACGAACGTGGCACCGACGGCGGCGACCAGCAGGTAGCCGTTGTCGATGAACAGGTTCAGGAAGACCTGCGGTTCGCCGAAGCCGTAGTTCGCGTAGCGGCTCAGCCCGCCCACGTACATCGCCAGGAAGAGCGCGGCCGTCACCAGGACGGGCAGACGCCGGTCGCCGAGCAGACGCGCGGCCTTGGACGCCGTACGGCCTTCCGACGCCGGCGCCGGACGGGTCTTGGTGGTCGCGCTCATCGCGACACCTCCATCTTGGGAGCGGCCTCGGCCGTCGCGGCGGTGTCCGTCGGCGCCGCGGACCGGCGCCCCTTGAGGCCCTTCGCGCCGAAGACCTTGGCGCGGAACTTCGGGGACTGCAGCAGGCAGACGACGATGACGACGACGGCCTTGAAGACCAGGTTGGTCTGGGTCGGCACGCCGATGGTGTAGATCGTGGTGGTCAGGGTCTGGATGACGAGGGCGCCGATCACGGTGCCGCCGATGGAGAACCGGCCGCCCAGCAGCGAGGTGCCGCCGATCACCACGGCGAGGATGGCGTCCAGCTCGATCCACAGGCCGGCGTTGTTGCCGTCCGCGGCCGAGGTGTTGGAGCTGATCATCAGGCCCGCGATGCCCGCGCACAGCGCGCAGAACACGTAGACCATGATCTTGATGCGCAGGGACCTGATGCCCACCAGGCGGCTGGCCTCGGCGTTGCCGCCGACCGACTCGACCAGCAGGCCGAGGGCCGTGCGGCGGGTCAGCGCCACGGTGATGGCGACGACCGCGGCCACCACGAAGATGGAGAAGGGCAGGGTCAGCCAGTAACCGCCGCCGATGAGCTTGTACGGCTCGCTGTTGATCGTGATGATCTGGCCGTCGGTGATCAGCTGGGCGACACCGCGCCCGGCGACCATGATGATCAGGGTGGCGATGATCGGCTGGATGCCCATCCTGGCGACCAGGAAGCCGTTCCACAGACCGCAGACGACCGCGGCCACCAGGCCCAGGCCCATCGCGAGCAGCACTCCGGACAGAGCGCTCTGATCGGCCTGGTCACTGATGTACGAACAGGTCAGGGCCCCGGTGATCGCGACCACGGCGCCGACCGAGAGGTCGATGCCGCCAGTGGCGATGACCAGGGTCATGCCGACCGCCACCAGGATGAGGGGCGATCCGAACAGCACGATCGAGACGAGGCTGCCGTAGAGGTGGCCGTCCGTCATCTTGATCGCGAAGAAGTCGGGGGTGAAGGGAACGTTGACGAGCAGCAGGACGACCAGCACGGCGACCGGCCAGAACAGGTGATGCTGCGTCAGCGCTCGCCATCGGGGGGTGGTGGTCACTGGTGCTCTCCGCTCGCGATGGTCTCCAGGATCCGGGTGGGGGTGATCTCGGGCCCGTTGGCGATCTGTGCGACCAGCTTGCGGTCACGCAGCACGCCGATGGTGTGACTGAGCCGGAGCACCTCCTCCAGCTCGGCCGCGATGTACAGCACGGACATGCCTTCCTCGGAGAGCGAGACCACGAGTTTCTGGATCTCCGCCTTCGCGCCGACGTCGATGCCGCGCGTCGGCTCGTCCAGGATCAGCAGCTTCGGCTGGGTGATGAGCCAGCGGGCGAGCAGCACCTTCTGCTGGTTGCCGCCGCTGAGCTGGCCGACGCGGGCCTCGGGGTTGGCGGGGCGGATGTCCAGCGCCTTGATGTACTTGGCGACGAGTTCGTCGCGCTGGGCGGCCGGGATGGGCCGGGTCCAGCCGCGCGAGGCCTGCAGGGCGAGGATGATGTTCTCCCGCACCGTCAGGTCGGGCACCAGGCCCTCCGCCTTGCGGTTCTCCGAGCAGAACGCGACGCCCGCGCCGATCGCGTCGTTCGGGGCGCTCATCGAGACCTGCTTGCCCGCGATGGTGACCTTGCCGCTGTCCGGCTGGTCGGCGCCGAAGAGCAGCCGGGCGAGTTCGGTACGCCCGGAGCCGAGCAGGCCGGCCAGTCCGAGGACCTCGCCCTTCTTGATCTCCAGGTCGAAGGGGGCGATGGCGCCGGTCCTGCCGAGGCCGTCGGCGTGGACCAGCGGTTCGCCGACGTCGGCGCGCAGCTGGTGGTCGTGGAGCTCCTCCAGCTGGTCCAGGGCCTTGCCGATCATCAGCTGGACGAGCCCGACCTGGTCGAGGTCGCCGACCATGTGCTCGCCGACGAGGGTGCCGTTGCGCAGGACGGTCATCCGGTCGCAGATCTCGTAGATCTGGTCGAGGAAGTGCGAGACGAACAGGATCGCGACGCCTTCGTCCCTGAGCTGCCGCATCAGGCGGAACAGTTCGAGGACCTCGTCGCGGTCGAGGCTGGAGGTCGGCTCGTCCAGAACCAGCACCTTGGTGCCGGCGCCCGCGCCGTCGCTGTCGCCGGTGCCCACCGACCGTACGATCGCGACCAGTTGCTGCACGGCCAGCGGGTACGAGGACAGGGGCGCGGTCACGTCGATGTCGAGGCCGAGCCGGTCGACCAGCTCCGCCGCCTCCTTGCGCATGCGCTTCCACTGGATGCGGCCGAAGCGGGTGGGTTCACGTCCGATGAAGATGTTCTCCGCCACCGACAGGTTGGGGCAGAGGTTCACCTCCTGGTAGACCGTGCTGATGCCGGCCTGCTGCGCCTGCAGCGGGCTGTCGATCCGCACGGCCTGCCCGTCGAGGGTGACCGTGCCGCCGTCCAGCGAGTAGACGCCGGTCAGCACCTTGATGAGGGTGGACTTCCCGGCCCCGTTCTCGCCCATCAGGGCGTGGATCTCGCCGGGGAAGAGCCGGAAGTCGACACCCGACAGAGCCCGTACCCCCGGAAACTCTTTGACTATGCCCGTCATCTCCAGGACGGGCAGCGGCTCTGCCATGGCAGCGCTCCTCATGGATTTCGTTTCAGGCCCGCAGGGAGCCCCCTGGACAGCCCTCTCGACGGAGGGACGGTCGGCGGAGGGCTCCCTGCCGGTGGGTGCGGTCGGTCAGTACTTGCGAGTGGGGAGCGCGGCCTTGGCCTGGTCCTGCATGAAGTCGCTCTCCTTGGTCTTGATCCAGCGCTCGACCGTCTCGCCGTCCTTGACCTTCTGGACGACCTCCATCAGCTGCGGGCCGAGCAGCGGGTTGCACTCGACGATGGCGTTGATCTTGCCCTCGGACATGGCGACGAAGCCGTCCTTCACGCCGTCGATCGTGACGATCAGGATGTCCTTGCCGGGCTTCTTGCCGGCCGCCTCGATGGCCTGGATGGCACCGATGCCCATGTCGTCGTTGTGCGCGAAGAGCACGTTGATGTCCGGGTTGGACTGGAGGAAGGCGGCCATGACCTGCTTGCCGCCGGCGCGGGTGAAGTCACCGGTCTGGCTGACGACGATCTTCCAGTCGTCGGCGTGGTCGGCGTCCATGACCTCCTTGAAGCCCTTGGCACGCTCGATCGCGGGGGCGGCACCGGTGGTGCCCTCCAGCTGTGCGATCTTGACGGCGCCCTTGTGGCCGGCCTTCTCGAGGACCTTCTCCAGGATCTTGGCCGCGCGCCGGCCCTCGTCCGTGAAGTCCGAGCCGACGAGCGTGACGTACAGGGACTCGTCGGAGGTCTCGACGGAGCGGTCGGTGAGGACCACGGGGATCTTCTTGGCCTTGGCTTCCTTCAGCACCGCGTCCCAGCCGGTGACGACCACCGGCGAGAAGGCTATGACGTCCACGCCCTGGGTGATGTAGCTGCGGATCGCGGAGATCTGGTTCTCCTGCTTCTGCTGCGCGTCGGAGAACTTGAGGTTGTAGCCCGCCTCCTTGGCCGCCGACTTCACCGAGTCGGTGTTGGCGCTGCGCCAGCCGCTCTCCGAACCGACCTGGGAGAAGCCCAGGGTGATCGTCTTGCTGCCACCGGCGGAGGAGGAGCCGGAGGAGTCGTCCTCCTTGGCGCACGCGGCGAGGCCGCCCGCAGCCGCCACGCCGACCGCCGCAGTGAGGAAGTTCCGTCTGTTGAGCATGTGCTTCTCCTTTGAAGTGCTGGTCCGGACGGACCGCTCGTACTCGATGGGACCGGCCACACTGCGTCCAGCCTGTCGATCATCGTTCGGAATATCGACCGCACCAAGAGGTGGAAGACGGTCGGTACCGGGTCAGGTGGGAGCACGCTCCGGTTCGGGGGCGATGCTCCGAGTGGTGTGTTGTGGGGCGTGAGGGAAGGTACTGGCGCGGACGACGAGTTGCGGTTCGATGGCGATCCGGGGCGCCCCGGGGTGTTCCCGGCCCTCGATGAGATCCAGGAGCAGGGCGATGCTGTGCTTGCCCACGGCCGAGAAGTCCTGCCGGACCGTGGTGAGCGGAGGTGCGAAGTACTCCGACTCCGGTATGTCGTCGAAGCCGACCACCGCGACCTCCTCGGGAGTTCGCACACCCGCTTCCCGCAGGGCCCGCAACACCCCCAGTGCCATCTGGTCGTTGGCGACGAAGACCGCGGTCAGCCCTCGTCCCACCCAGCCCGCCAGTTCTTGGCCGGCCCGGTATCCCGACAGCGGACTCCAGTCTCCGCGCAGCATCAACGGCGGCTCGACACCGCCCGCTTCGAGGGTCGCCCGCCAGCCGGCCGCCCGGTCGGCGGCCTCCTGCCAGTCGTCGGGCCCCGCGAGATGCCAGACCGTGCGGTGACCGGCCGCCAGGAGGTGCCCGGTGGCCAGCCGTGCGCCCAGGTGTTGGTCCACAGTGACGCAGGGGATGCCCACGTCGGCTCCGCTCCCCACGGTCACCACCGGGAACGGATGACGCAGTCCGGCCAGGGCCTCGACCGCCGATCGCTGGGGGGCGATGGCGACGACCCCCTCCACCCCGCCGTCGCCGAGGTGGTCCAGGGCTTCGGAGAGGGTGTCGACGGTCAGCTTGCGCACGCTGACCGTGGAGACGAGGTACCCCTCGGCCCGTGCCGCCTCCTCGAGCGCGAACAGGGTGCTGGCCGGTCCGTAGAGGGTGGTGTCGGAGGCGACCACACCCAGGGTGCGGGTGCGGCGGGTCGCCAGGGCTCGTGCGGAGGAGTTGCGCCGGTAACCCATCTCCTCGATCGCGCGCAGCACCTTGGCCCGTGTCTGGTCCCGGACGTTGGGGTGGTCCGCCAGCACCCGGGACACGGTCTGGTGGGACACGCCCGCCAGTCGTGCGACGTCGGCCATGGTGGGCGGCCGAAGCTGCGGTTGAGCCACGGCCGTACCTCCTTGGCGGTCGCCTGCCGATAAGACCTGCACTGCGTGCGGATGTTCTCGCGTGGACGGGTTCACGGCGGCCCCTGCGGCAGCCGTGCCGGCCGACGGGCCGGCAACCGTCCGTGCGGTCCGTCCCTTCCTGCCGGGGAGGCGAGCCTGGGCCTTGCGGTCATGTCGGTCACACCTCCACGGTTGGTCGCTCTGCCGACTGATGAACGTGGAGGTCATTGTGAGCGCTAACAATTCCTGGCGGTCAAGAGGATTGCAGCGGGAAGTCGTCACGGTTAAATAACGTGCCGGTACGGCCGGGCTCGCAGCGATCACCGGCACCGGCGGAACCTGCCCTCCGGGTCAAACGCCCCGGCCAAAAGGGGTTGACGCACCTGCGGAGCAACCCTATCTTCAGCAACGAAACTTCGAACCGTGTCCGAAGTATCGAATGTGGGCGTTGTTCATGGGTACCACCGGAGGAACATCCGCGACGTTGCCGGGCCATCGGCCGCTTGCTCCACCACCACATGGGCCAGGCCGACGCCGGCCGATGCATGGGCGCGCACATCAGCGGCCTGACACGGTGTCAGCCCGGCCCGAAACCGAACCGGCCCGCGCCCCCATCCTCGCCGTGCCGCCGTGCCCCGGCCGTCGACGGCCCCGCGGCCGCAACGAAGCTCGTACGGCACCCACGTCACCCGGGCGCGACCGCGGACGGCCCCGCAGCTCCGCACGCGGCGGCTGGCTCCGCGCGGGGCCCTGACGTCGGACGCACCCGTCACCGGGCAAGGCTGAGCCGCCGCGCAGGCGGCCCACGGCATCACCGGAGGGCCGACGCCGCGACGCCCGCGTACGCGCGCTGCTCTGCCCCGGCGCCCGGTCCCGGCTCGCCCGAACCCACGGCTCGTACCGGCGCATCGGGCGTCGGAGCCCCTCGGCAAGCTCGAGGGCGTACATGCGGGCAGGAGGGCGTCGGCGGCGCTCTGTGGGCCCGATCCCCGGGGGCGGCCACGCGGCTCTCCACCTGCAGCCGGCGCACGATCTCGGCAGTGCCCAGCGCGTCGCGGCACCCCCCCACCTTCTCCAGGCGCCTTCCCCGTGCACCGATTTCCGGCAGGCGGAGCCGGGCCTCGGGATACCCGAGGCCCGGCTCAGTGCTGATCCGTCAGCCAGGACCGGCTGGGACCGGCTAGGACCGGCCAGGACCGGCTAGGACCGGCTAGGACCGGCTAGGAGTTGAACGGTGTGGCGCCGTCGTCGGTGACGATCCGCCACAGGTGGTCGGCGGTGCCGGTGTCGTCCCACTGCAGGGCCGCGGCGCCCGATGATGTGGACATCCCGTCGATCCCGAGGACCATGCCACTGTTCTTGTTGACGATCTTGCAGTAGCCGCTGCCGGCGTCCACCACGGACCACAGATGGTCGGCGGTGAGGGTGTCGCCCCACTGCAGCGCGGTGGCACCGGCCGTCTTGGAGGCGTCCTTGATGCCGAGGACCTGGCCGCTGTTGGTGTTGAAGATCTTGTAGTAGCCGTTCTCCGCGGGGGCGATCGTCCATCGGTGGTTGGCCGTGGTGTTGGCCGTCTGCTGCTGGACAGCGCCTCCGGCGGCGATCGAGGAGCCGGCGATGCCGAGTTCCAGGCCGCTGTTCTTGTTGACGATCCTCACCGCCGGTGTCTCCGGGTACCAGGACTCCAGCTCGGTGACGCCGACGAACTTGCCTGCCTGCGGGGTGAGGACGACGCGGAACTGGGAGGTCGTGACCGTCGGGAAGGTCACCTCGTTCGAGTTGTTCGCTCTCGGTGTGGCCGGGCTCTTGACCTGACTGGGGACGGACGTCCACGCGCCGTCCTTCAGGTACTGGACGGTGTAGCTCGCCGGAACACGGATGTTCGCGCCGTCGTCGTAGGTGTAGAACTTGACCTCGTTGATCTTGCGTGGCGCACCGAAGTCGACACCGAGGTGGTCGGTGGCGTTCGGGGAGCCGGAGTTGGTCCACCGGTTGTCGGGGATCTTGTCGTAGCGGATCCAGCCGTCGGTGGCCCGCAGCGGGGCGTCGAAGGTGGTGGGCTTGCAGGTCTGGCCGCTGTGGCAGTGCGGACCGTTGGAGACGGTGTTGGTGTAGGAGGCGAAGGCCTTCGGGTAGGGCTGTGTGACCGTGCGGCCGAGCCAGTCCTGCTCGGCGGTCAGCGGGTTGGCCGCCACGTTCATCATCCGCGGGGGCTGCGCCGGGGTGACGGGGGCGGCCACGTTCACGGTGGTGTTGCCGACCGTCGAGGACTGGTGGATGCGTACGCCGTCCTGGAAGACCTGCAGGCCGGTGCCCTTGCCGTAGTGCGTGCCGTCCCGGTCCCAGCGGATCGAGAGGGTGTGCCCGTGGTAGGGGACGTTCTCCGCCGCGAAGTAGTCCCAGCCGGCCGGGATCAGCGGCTTCAGTACCAGCGTGTTGCCCGCCTGGGGCTTGATGCCCAGCAGACCGGAGAGCACGAGGTCGTTGAAGCTGGAGTGGTTGTAGTGCTCGCTGAAGTTGAAGCCGTCGTAGATCCAGTCGCCGGTGTCACCGTTGGCGGCCTCGGCGATGTAGGGCTTGCCGTCCTTGTGCTGGAGACCGGCGAACTGGGCCAGCATGGTCTGGTAGTCCTGCTTGGTGACGTAGCTCTGCGCCGGGTAGTCCTGGAGCAGGTTCGCCATGCCGGTCAGGATCTGGCTCGTCTCGAACGGCCAGCTCGGGCCGTTCCAGTGGCAGCAGTTGGCGTCGTCGCGCTTCTGGACGGCGGGGATCGCCTGGTAGTTGAAGTAGGGGTTCGCCGCGATCCGGTCGAGCTCGGCGAAACCCGTTCCCTTCGTGAACTTCAGCGTGTTGGCGCCGGCCTTCATCGGGACCTGCACGGTGACGGACTTCGACTCCGAGAACTGGCCCCAGCTGCCGGTGGGGGCATAGCTGACGGTGACCGGGTTGGCGGTGTCACCGTTCACGACGACCTTGTGGTTCGAGGTGGTGGAGGTTCCGTTGGCGTAGTGGACCGTCACCGGATACGTACCGTCACCGGGCGCGTCCACGGTGAAGGTGACCTCGCTGTCGGCGAAGTCGATCTGACCGACGTACTTGCCGTTGGAGGCCGTCGACGAGTCGTGGACGTTCGCATGAGTGACGGCGGCCTGCTCGGCCTCGAAGTCGTGCACCCGCTCCAGCGTCGTGGGCCCGAACGCCGCCCCGAACCGCTTCGGGTCCGTCAGGTACTTCCACGCCGAGGAGTACTGCGCGTCGGGCAGGTTGAACGCCCAGGGGGCGAAGCCCATTGCCTCACGCCAGGTCGTCCTGGTCTGCTTCAGGGTGCCGTTGGTGCTGTTCGTGTTGTAGACCTGCATGAAGAACTGGCGCTGCGGGTCCCAGAGCGAATTCTGCACCCCGGCCTTGAGCGAGGCGGCCTTGTCGCCGTACTCGGTCGCGGTCGCGCTGTCCCCGGTCATGGTGGCGATCTTGCTGATCGCCTGGGCGGCGCCGAACATGTACGCGTTGATCGTGGGCCGGTAGCCGGGACCGCCGCTGAACCAGTTGGTGCTGTGCATCGACGTCTCGGTGTATTCCGTGGCGTCGGACAGCGGCGTCTGGTGGTACAGGTCGCTGGTGGAGGGTGCGCCGTTCACCGTGATGTCGTTGGTGGAGTTCGAGTCCCACCTCTTGTACAGCGCGATGAGCTGCGGGAGTTCGGCCTTGATCTCGGTCGCGTCACCGGTGACCAGGAAGCGCTGGTATGCGGCGCTCGTGATCCACTCGCTGAAGTTCCGCGCGCCCGAGTTGCCCGCCCCGCGCAGCCAGAAGTCCAGGTAGTCACCGGCGTAGTCGCGGTTGTGCAGCCAGCGCCCGTCCAGGAGGTGGTAGCCGGTGGCGTCCGGGAGCGCGGTGTACGGGTTCCCGGCGTAGCCGATCGGCACGTCGTACTCGGTCGACACGTACCCGGTGCCCGGCACGGTGTAGCGGAGCGCGCGCTTGTAGGTGCTCCACCGGTAGTAGTAGACCTCGTCGATGGTGTTGTCGGGTGTGTCCAGGAACGGGATGTTGTCCTTGTACCACTGCGGCTCGTCGAGCTGGTTGGCAGCGAGGATCGCGTCCTTGTCGAGAGCGACCGCGTTGGGGTCGTCGGCCGCCTGAGCGGTACCTGCCCCGGGCCCGCCGGCCAGCAGGGCCATCGCCAAAATCGAACTGGACAGGGCAGCCGCCAGGGGTCTGCCACGTCTGGGGGATCGGTCGTGCATAGGGGTGTCCTCCGTCGCACACGCCACATTCGAGTCGTTCGACTTGTCGAACGATGTTCGAAATTCTGCGCGACGGTAGTGACACGCCCGAATTGAAGTCAAGAGGACGGACAGAACCGGGCTGAGCACCTCCCGCCCGACATCGCTCCCGAGAGCCGACCTGCGTCGAATCTCATGACGCGCTTCCGTAGCAGGCAGTCTGGATGTGCGATCCAGTGGACCTGCGGCACCGGCACCAACCAGCGGTTCAGGCGCGGGGCCTGAGCGGCTCCGGCGGCCCCAGGGCCGGGCCGCCGGAGCAGGCCCTTACCTCACCCCCCGCACTGGTCCAGCATGATCTGCCGGTCGGGCGCGGTCACCGCCAGTTCGTACTTGAGGGCGACCTGGGTGAAGCGGACCGCGTAGGCGCAGCGGATCTGTTTGTTCGGCGGGAGCCAGGACGCGGGGCCCGAGTCGCCCTTGGACGAGTTGGCCCGGCCCTCGGCCGGGACGAGGTTGAGCGGGTCGTTCGCCAGCTGCTCCCTCTTGTCCTCCGACCAGCGCGAGGCGCCCATCTGCCAGCTGTAGGAGAGCGGCACCACGTGGTCTATCTGCACTTCGGAGGCCTTCTGCTTGCGCCACTCGATGGTCGTACCGGTGTACGGGTCGTGCAGGGTCATGGCGATGACTACGCAGTCGGAACCGGAGCGGAAACGCAGGCCCTGGCCGTCGCGCTGCAGTAGGTCGTTGCGGGTGTCGCAGCCGTTGCGGGCCAGCGGGACTCCGTCGGCCGTGTCCATCCACGCGTAGCCGAACTCGTCCCGGTCGTAACCCGTCTTGGGTCCACGCCCCTTCGTCCGCAGGGTCTCGATGAGCTTGCGGGCGGCGGCCTCGTCGGGCTCGCTCGTCAACGGGGCGAGGCCCGGCTTGGTGCCGTCCGGGTTCTTCAAGGGGCTGACGGCACGACCGTCCTGTGCCGGTGCCGCGGCACCGCTGCCCGTTGAAGAGCCGCCCTCTTCAAGGCCTTCGCACCCGGCGACGAGAGCCATGGCGGCGAACACCGTAAGTCCGGTCCTGACGGCGGCTTGCGCCCCGCCCCTCAGACGCGTCATGCCGCGCCCCTCCCCTCGCCTCCCCGGTTCCCGCCTCCACACGGGCGGGGTCTGCCGGTCTCACCGTAGCGGCCGAGAGGTCCAGACCATACGGGGCCAAAACGAGCATTGTGCACAAGTCGGGCGTATCGTCGATGGCGAGTAGCCCTGGAAGGAGCTCTGGATGGGCATCTTCGACAAGTTCAAGCACCAGGCGAAGGGCAGCAAGGGCAAGGACATGTCCGACGCCGCGGAACGCAAAGCCAACGAGAAGTCGGGCAACAAGTACGAGAGCCAGGCCGACGACGCGCAGCAACGGATCGAAGGCCAGCTCGGCATGGATCGCGACAGGCCCGAACAGCCGTAGGCCAAAGACTCACGGAGGTCTCGAAGACCGCCGGGCACAGCGACCCGGCCGGGCTCCCTGAACCACCAGGCATCAGCGGCCGCCCGCGGAGACCCACCTCCCGCGGGCGGCTCCCTGATTTTCATCACCCGGGGGCACGGCGAACGCCCGACCCACCCGCACCCGGCCGACGCCCGCCCCTCAACCCGCTTCACACCTTCCCGATCCCCAAGGTCGTCTCCGAGGGCAGCAGTCCGGACGACAGCACCGCGACCCAGAAGTCGCCGAGCAGGTCGGCCAGGCGGTCGACCCCCTCCTGCCCGAGGGACTGCCAGGGGGCGGCGGCGAGTCGGTCGGTGTCCCGCTCGACGCGGCGACGCAGCTCGCGGCCCTCCTCCGTGGCCGTACCGTCCGCGTCGAGCAGACCGCGGGCGGACAGGCGGTCGCGTGCGGCTGCCCATTGCGCGGCGCTCCAGCCGCGGCTCTCGAAACGCTCGACGCTCGCGGCGCCTATCGCGGCGAAGGACACCAGCGACTCGACGGGGTCGAGGCCGGCGACCAGCAGGGCCGCGATGTGGCCGTCGCCGCGGTGCTCGCGCAGGATCGTCGCCGCATGCCACAGCTGCAGGTGCGGGGCCTTGGGCCACCCCAGCGCGGCGTTGGCAGCGGCGAGGGGTCGGCCCGCGGTGTTCGCCGCCTCGGCCGCGCGCCGGGCGAGGGCGGCGGCCTCCGCCAGTTCGGCGCCGTCCGTCCGGTCGCCGAAGATCGCGCGGTACGCCCCGTCGATCCCTCGCAGCCGCGCCTCCAGCATCGCCTCGGGGCTCGCGACCGACCACGCCGAGTCGACGTGCTCGGCAACCATGCTCGGGCTGAAGCTGTAGAAGGCGGACGTCACACGCTCGGCGCCCACCGGGCCCAACGGGGCCGCGCGGTACGGGAAGTAGGTCGGCCAGCGCTCCTCCGTGTCGTGCCCGAGTGCCGCGGCCTGTGCGAAGACCTCCGGCGCGTAGTACAGCACCGCGTGCAGCGGCTCCAGCAGGTGCCAGAGCTGACGCACGCGGGTGAGCTCCACACCATCGCCGCCGACCCCGCCGTCGTACTCCCCCATGACGTGCTCCCTCGCCGTATCCCACTCATCGACACAACTTGACACTGACAAGATTGCCCGACCCGCTTGAACTTGTCAATGCCTAGATCGGGCGTACGCTGCTGCTCATGAGCCCAAGCCCTGGCCCGAGCCCCAGCGAACCGAAGAAGACGAGCGCCTCCCACCCGGGCGCACCCCGCCCGGACACTCCCCGCCCGGAGACCCCCCGCCCCTACCACCACGGCGACCTCCGCCGCGCCATCCTCACCGCCGCGCTCGACGTCATCGCCGCCGACGGCCCCTCCGCGCTGAGCCTGCGCGACCTCGCCCGCCGGGCCGGCGTCTCGCACGCGGCGCCCGCCCACCACTTCAAGGACCGCACCGGACTGCTCACGGCGATCGCGGCCGAGGGCTTCGGGCTGCTCGCGGCCACCCTCAACGAGGCCGCGGACCTGAAGGACGCGGGGGTGCGCTACGTGCGCTTCGCACGCGAGCACCCCGCGCACTTCCAGGTGATGTTCACGCCCGAGCTGCTGCGCGGCGACGACCTCGAGCTGACCACGGGCCGTGCCCTGGCCGCCGACGCCCTGCGCGAGGCGGTCTCCGCCGTACGGGCCGAGGACTTCGGCGTCGACGCCCGGCTCGCCGGCGTCGCGGCCTGGTCCCTGGCCCACGGCTTCGCCACGCTGCTCCTCGGCCACAACCTGGACGGCGCGGTCGGCGGCCGGGACCCCGAGGAGGTGTTCCGGACGCTGGCGACCACGCTGTTCCGCTCCGCCTGACGCCCGCTCCAAGGGGCCCCGAAAGACCCCTACGACCCCAGAATCGACGCCAGGAACTCACCGACCCAGCCGAGCAACTCCCGCCCGACCAACGGCTTCCCGCCCACCTTCGCCGTCTTCGGGCGCGGCACCAGTACCTGATGTGCCGCCGGCTTGATGACGGTCCCCGGGTACAGCCGCTTGACGCGCAGTTCCTGGGACTCCCTCAACTCCACCGGCGCGAAGCGGATGTTGTTGGCCTGCAGGACGACTTCGCCGACACCACACGCGCGCGCGAGCATGCGCAGCCCCGCCACCAGGAGCAGGTTCTCCACCGGCTCCGGCAACTTGCCGTAGCGGTCGACGAGTTCCTCGCGTACGGCCTTGATGTCGTCCTCGGTGTTGATCGAGGCGATCGCCCGGTACGCCTGGAGGCGCAGCCGCTCGCCGGGGGCGTAGTCGTGCGGGACGTGCGCGTCGACCGGGAGCTCGATCTTGACCTCGAGGGGAGCCTCCTCCTCGACGCCGCCCTCCATGGAGGCGCGGTAGTCCGCGACGGCCTCGCCGACCATGCGGACGTACAGGTCGAAGCCGACGCCCGCGATGTGGCCGGACTGCTCGCCGCCGAGGAGGTTTCCGGCGCCGCGGATCTCCAGGTCCTTCATCGCGACGTACATGCCCGCGCCCATCTCGGTGTGCTGGGCGATGGTCGCGAGGCGCTCGTGGGCGGTCTCCGTGAGGGGCTTCTCCGGCGGGTAGAGGAAGTACGCGTAGCCGCGCTCGCGGCCACGGCCCACCCGGCCGCGCAGCTGGTGCAGCTGGGAGAGGCCGAAGTTGTCGCCGCGCTCCACGATCAGCGTGTTCGCGTTGGAGATGTCGATGCCGGACTCGACGATCGTGGTCGACACCAGCACGTCGAACTTCTTCTCCCAGAAGTCGACGACGACCTGCTCCAGCGACTGCTCCGACATCTGGCCGTGCGCGGTCGCGATGCGGGCCTCGGGGACGATCTCCCTGAGCCGGGCCGCGGCCCGGTCGATCGACTCCACCCGGTTGTGGATGTAGAAGACCTGGCCCTCGCGCAGCAGTTCGCGGCGGATGGCGGCGCCGATCTGCCGCTCCTCGTACGGGCCCACGAAGGTCAGCACCGGGTGGCGCTCCTCGGGGGGCGTGGTGATCGTCGACATCTCCCGGATGCCCGTGACCGCCATCTCCAGGGTGCGCGGGATGGGGGTCGCGGACATCGTCAGGACGTCGACGTTCGCACGCAGCTTCTTCAGCTGCTCCTTGTGCTCGACGCCGAAGCGCTGCTCCTCGTCGACGATGACCAGGCCCAGGTCCTTGAACTTGGTCTCGGCGGAGAACAGGCGGTGGGTGCCGATGACGACGTCCACCGAGCCGTCGCGCAGGCCCTCCAGGACCGCCTTGGCCTCGGTGTCGGTCTGGAAGCGGGACAGGGCGCGGACGTTCACCGGGAACTGCGAGTAGCGCTCGCCGAACGTCCCGAAGTGCTGCTGCACCAGCAGGGTGGTGGGGACGAGCACGGCGACCTGCTTGCCGTCCTGGACCGCCTTGAAGGCGGCGCGGACCGCGATCTCCGTCTTGCCGTAGCCGACGTCGCCGCAGACCAGGCGGTCCATGGGGACGGTCTTCTCCATGTCCTCCTTGACCTCGGCGATGGTGGTGAGCTGGTCGGGCGTCTCCGCGTACGGGAAGGCGTCCTCCAGCTCGCGCTGCCAGGGGGTGTCCGGGGCGAAGGCGTACCCGGGGGCGGCCATCCGCGCGCTGTACAACCTGATCAGGTCGGCGGCGATCTCCTTGACCGCCTTCTTCGCGCGCGCCTTGGTCTTCGTCCAGTCGGCACCGCCCAGGCGGTGCAGGGTGGGGGCCTCGCCGCCGACGTACTTGGTGATCTGCTCCAACTGGTCGGTGGGGATGTAGAGGCGGTCGCCGGGCTGGCCGCGCTTGGCGGGGGCGTACTCCACCACCAGGTACTCACGGGTCGCTGCCTGCACGGTCCGCTGCACCATCTCGATGTAGCGGCCCACACCGTGCTGCTCGTGGACGATGTAGTCGCCCGCCTCCAGGGTGAGCGGGTCGATGGTCTTGCGGCGCCGGGCGGGCATCCGGGCGCCGTCCTTGCCGGCCGCCTTCTGCCCGGTGAGGTCGGTCTCCGTCAGGACGGCGAGCTTCAGCGCCGGGTCGACGAAGCCGTAGTCGATCGAGCCGCACGCCACGTGCACGACGGAGGGGCTCAGCGAGGCGAGGTCCGCGTCCAGGCGGGCCGCGATGCCCTCCCCGCCGAGCACCTCGACGGTACGGGCGGCCGGGCCGTGCGCCTCGGTCACGTAGACCGCGCGCCAGCCGTCGGCGAGCCAGCCCTTGGTGTCGGCCAGGGCCTTCGCCGTGTCGCCGCGGTACGTCTCGGGCGCGTGCATGCCGAGCTTGAGGGTGTCCGCGTCGAGCTCTTCGTCGGCGGCGAAAGGCGACACCGACCACCACATCATGTCCAGCTCGCGCGCCCGGTCCCGGACGTCCGCGATGGCCCACAGGGACGCCGCGTCGACGTCGATGGGCGCCTCGCCGCCGCCGGCGGTGGCCGCCCAGGACGCCTGCAGGAACTCCTGTGAGGTCGCCACGAGGTCGGAGGCACGCGTGCGTACCCGCTCGGGATCGCAGACGACGGCCATGGAGCCCTTGGGCAGGACGTCGAGCAGCAGCTCCATGTCGTCGACCAGAACCGGCGCCAGGGACTCCATGCCCTCCACGGCGATCCCCTCGGCGATCTTTCCGAGCAGCTCACCCAGCTCCGGGTGCTCCTCGGCGAGGGCTCGCGCACGCGTGCGTACGTCTTCCGTCAACAGAAGTTCACGGCAGGGCGGCGCCCACAGGCCGTGCTCGGCGACTTCGAGGGAGCGCTGGTCGGCGACCTTGAAGTAGCGGATCTCCTCGACGTCGTCGCCCCAGAACTCGACGCGCAGCGGGTGTTCCTCGGTGGGCGGGAACACGTCGAGGATGCCGCCTCGTACGGCGAACTCGCCGCGCTTCTCGACGAGCTCCACGCGCGCGTACGCGGCAGCGGCGAGGGCCTGAACGATCTCGTTCAGGTCGGCGTTCTGCCCGGTCCTCAGAGCCACCGGCTCCAGGTCGCCGAGGCCCTTGACCTGCGGCTGGAGCACGGATCGTACGGGCGCCACGACGACGGAGACCGGGCCGGTCTCGGGGTCGTCGGGGCGGGGGTGGGCCAGGCGGCGCAGCACGGCGAGGCGGCGGCCGACGGTGTCGCTGCGGGGGCTCAGGCGCTCGTGCGGGAGCGTCTCCCAGGACGGGTACTCCACGACGCCCTCCGGCGGGAGCAGCGAGCGCAGGGCGGCGGCGAGGTCCTCCGCCTCGCGTCCGGTCGCCGTCACCGCCAGCACGGGGCGGCCTGCCTCGCGGGCGAGCGCGGCGATCGCGAAGGGGCGGGCGGCGGGCGGGCCGACCAGGTCGACGTGCATGCGGTTGCCGTCTGCGGCCGCGGTGATCGCTTCCGCGAGGGCGGGGTCCTTGACTACGGCGTCGAGCAGACCGTGCAGGCTCATTCGGGGGCGGCTTTCGTCCGGGGGTGGGCAACGCGAATCGCCCGACGCGCGCAGCGGGCCGGGGGTGCCTCCAGCGTACGTCGCTGCGCGGGCGGGTGCGGGAGCTGTGGACAACGCCCTGTGGATGACGTGCGTCGCCTGGTACTCGGCGTCGGTGTGGGCGTACCAGGGGCTCCGCCCCCTGGGCCCCCGGCCTGTGCCCACCCACCGCCCGACGCAGTGCGTCGAAAGGTGAACCTCGAAAGACGACAAGAACCCGGCGCCGAGAAGTCCCCCGTGACTTCTCGGCGCCGGGCGTCCCCCGTCCGCGGTGGCTATTCGGTCGCGATCGCGGCCAGTACGTTCATCCGCCCCGCCCGGAACGCCGGGATCAGCGCCGCGAACAGGCCCACGAAGGCCGAGCCGACGAAGACGCCGATGATCGTCGGCCAGGGGATCTCGAGGACGTTGAGGCCCTCCAGGGCGAGGAGCTTCTGGGCGGTGGCGCCCCAGCCCATGCCCAGCCCCAGCCCCAGCAGCGCGCCGAACAGCGCGATCACCACCGACTCCATGCGGATCATCCGCCGCAGCTGGCGCCGCGAGAGGCCGATGGCCCGCATCAGGCCGATCTCGCGAGTCCGCTCGACGACCGACAGCGCGAGGGTGTTCACCACACCCAGGACCGCCACGATGATCGCCAGGGCGAGCAGGCCGTAGACCATGTTCAGGAGCTGGCCGATCTGGTCCTTCAGTTCCTGCTTGTAGTCGGTCTGGTCGCGGACCTGGTACTGCGGGTAGTGGTCCAGCGCCTTCTTCAGCGCCGCGTACGCCTGCTCGGTCTGACCGGGCTCGGCCTTGGCGAACATGATGGTGTTCGGCGGGATCTGGTCGGCCGGGACGTACTTCCGCATCGTCTCGATGCTGATGTAGCGCGCACCCTGGTCGAGGGCGCTGTCGTCGTCCGTGATGGCCGCGACCTTCAGCTTCGCCGTCTCGCCGCCCTTGAAGGCGACGTCGACGGTGTCGCCGACCCGCACGCCGTGGGCCTTGGCGTAGTCGGAGCCGACCGACATGGCGTCCTTGCCGTACGCGGCAGTCAGGGTGCCCGCCGTGGTCGCCCGGCGCAGGTCCTCGGCGTACGAGGGGTCCGCGGCGGTGACGCCGGACGTGTCGGTCTTGCCGTCGGGCGAGGTGAGTGTGGCGTTGAGTTCCTTGTAGCTGGTGACGTGGGCCAGGCCGGGGCTCTGCTCCATCGCCTTCTGGGCCTGCGGGACGATCCGCTGGTTGCCCTGGACGATGAAGTCCGCGCCGACCGACTTGTCCAGCTCACTCGTCGCCGAGGCCACCATCGAGGAGCCGACCACCGACAGACAGGCCACCAGGGCCAGGCCGATCATCAGGGCGGCACCCGTGGCACCGGTACGGCGCGGGTTGCGCAGGGCGTTGCGTTCGGCCATGCGTCCCACCGGCCCGAAGGCCCGCAGCAGCACCGCGCTGATCACGCGGACGACCCCGCCGGCCAGCAGGGGGCCGATGACGACGAAGCCGATCAGGGTCAGCACCACGCCCGCGCCCAGCATCAGCGAACCGTCGCTCGCCTTGTCGGCGGTGCCGGCCGCGTAGAGGGCGAGCCCGCCCGCACCGGTCAGCACGAGCCCGATCAGGCCGCGCACCAGGCCGGCCCTGCCGTCGGCCGGCGTACCGGCGTCGCGCAGTGCGGCCATCGGGGAGACCTTCCCGGCGCGGCGGGCCGGGAGGTAGGCGGCGAGGACGGTGACCACGACGCCCAGCAGGACACCCGCGACCGGGGTGGTCGCCTTGATGGTCAGGTCGTCGGTGGAGAGGTTCATGCCGGCCGCCGACATGAGCTTCATCAGGCCGATGGCGATGCCGACGCCGGCCCCGACGCCCAGGATGGATCCGACGACGCCCAGCAGTGTCGCCTCGACCAGCACGGACCGGTTGACCTGCCCGCGGGACGAGCCGACGGCCCGCATCAGGCCGATCTCGCGGGTCCGCTGGGCGACCAGCATCGAGAACGTGTTGATGATCAGGAAGATGCCCACCAGGAACGCGATCCCGGCGAAACCGAGCATGGCGTACTTGATGACGTTCATGAACTCGCCGACGTCCTTGCGGTTCTCGTCGGCGTTCTCCTTGGCGGTCTGCAGCTTGAACGTGCCGTCCAGCGCCCGGTCGACGTTCTGCTTGAGCTGCGTGTCGCTGACGCCGGCCGCGGCCGTGACGTTGACCTGCGTGAACCGGCCGGTGGCGCCGAGGAGTTCGCGCTGTGCGGTCGGGGTGTCGAAGAAGACGATCGCGGCACCGGGGTTGGTCACCTTGAAGGTGGCGACACCGACGATCTTCGCGGTGAAGTCACCGGCGACGGAGATCGTGCGCAGTTCGTCGCCGAGCTTGAGGTCGTGCTTGTCGGCGGTGTCGGCGTCGACCATCAGCTCGGTCGGCCCGCGCGGGGCGTGCCCGGAGGTGATCTCCATCGACCGCAGGTCGTTCCTGGTCCAGTTGCCGGCGATGGTCGGGGCGCCGTTGCTGGAGCCCATGTTCTTGTTGTCCCTGTCGACGACGGTCACGTTCATCGAACTGACCGCGCCCTCGACCGACTTGACGCCGTCCGCCTTCGTCACCCGCTCCAGCGTGGATGCCGGCAGGGACTCGGGCTTGCCGTTCTGCGGGGTGTCGTCGCTCTTGGCCTCCTTCGGGGAGACCGTGACGTCGGACGCGCTCGTCGCGAACAGCTTGTCGAAGGTGGTGTTCATCGTGTCGGTGAAGACGAGCGTGCCGCACACGAACGCCACCGACAGCAGGACCGCGACGGCCGACAGGGCCATGCGTCCCTTGTGCGCGAAGAAGTTGCGCATCGAGGTCTTCAGGACGGTCATGACGTACGCCCCCGGGCGTCGAAGTCCTTCATGCGGTCCAGGACGGTCTCGGCGGTCGGCTTGTACATCTCGTCGACGATCCGGCCGTCGGCGAGGTACAGCACGCGGTCCGCGTACGAGGCCGCCACCGGGTCGTGCGTGACCATCACGATGGTCTGGCCGAGCTCGTCCACCGACCGGCGCAGGAAGCTCAGTACTTCGGCACCCGCGCGCGAGTCGAGGTTTCCGGTCGGCTCGTCACCGAAGATGATCTCGGGCCGGGCGGCCAGGGCACGGGCCACGGCGACGCGCTGCTGCTGACCGCCGGAGAGCTGGGTCGGCCGGTGCTTGAGCCGGTCGGAGAGCCCGACGGTGTCGACGACCCGCCCCAGCCACGCCTTGTCGGGCTTGCGGCCCGCGATGTCCATGGGCAGCGTGATGTTCTCGAGCGCGTTCAGCGTCGGCAGCAGGTTGAACGCCTGGAAGATGAACCCGATCCGGTCCCGGCGCAGCTGGGTGAGCTTCTTGTCCTTCAGCCCGGTGATCTCGGTCTCGTCCAGGTAGATCTGCCCGGACGTCACGGTGTCGAGCCCGGCGAGGCAGTGCATCAAGGTGGACTTGCCGGACCCCGAGGGGCCCATGATCGCGGTGAACTGACCGCGGGCGATGTCCACGTCGACGTGGTCGAGCGCGACGACGCGGGTCTCTCCGGACCCGTACGCCTTCACGACCTGCCGCGCCCGCGCGGCAACGGCCGTACGCCCGCCAGTGCCCCCGTGCCTGGTGATGGTCACAGCCGATGTCACGGTATGTCTCCTATGTCGTCCATCAGGTGAATCGTGAGAAGAAGTGCTTACGAAGAAGTGCTTACGAAGAAGTGGTTACACCGATGAGTCTGGTGCTCGGAGGGGGTCCGGCGCGCTGGTGCTCAGCGCAGTCTTTTCCTGGGGTAAACCCCACCCCCGGGGGTTCGGTGAACCACCCCGGCCGTTCCCCCACCGCCCCCCCCCACCGCCCCCCGACCGCTCCTCGACCGCTCCCCCGACCGCTCCCCAGCGGCGTAAAGCCAGGTTAAGGACGACCCCTGCCCCATCTCGTCCTCCGACGGTACGAACCCTCCCCCAGCCGTAGTACGGAGGTACCCCTAGGGGCAGTCCACCGCCGGGTGGAGTCGTTCTCGGGGTCCGCTCCACCCTCCGGCCCAGCCAGGCTCCACCCTCCCGTGGCGTCAGGGTCAAGCCCTCCCGTGATGTACGCGTCGGGCCTCCCGCGATGCACACCTCGGATGGGAAGCTGTCCGACGGCAGATAGGTGCAAGGGGAAAGGACTTCGCGTGGGCGACGCGCAACCCGCGATACAGCAGACCGTGCGGCACACCACCCCGGACCGGCGCGGTGCCGTGGTCGCCGCCCTGATGCTCGCGATGGCACTGGCTGCGCTCGACTCCACCATCGTCTCCACCGCCGTACCGCAGATCGTCGGCGACCTCGGCGGCTTCTCGGTCTTCTCCTGGCTGTTCTCCGGCTATCTGCTCGCCGTCACCGTCACCCTCCCCGTCTACGGCAAGCTCTCCGACACCTACGGCCGCAAGCCGGTGCTGATCGCGGGCGCGGCCCTGTTCCTGCTCGGCTCCCTGCTGTGTGCCGTGGCCTGGAACATGGGCGCGCTGATCGCCTTCCGGGTCGTGCAGGGCTTGGGCGGAGGGGCGCTGCAGGGCACGGTCCAGACGCTCGCCGCCGACCTGTACCCCCTCAAGGAACGCCCGAAGATCCAGGCCAGGCTGTCCACGGTCTGGGCGGTGTCCGCGGTCGCGGGACCCGGCGTCGGCGGCGTCCTGGCAGCGTACGCCGACTGGCGCTGGATCTTCCTGGTCAACCTGCCGGTCGGCGCGGTGGCACTGTGGCTGATCGCCCGCTGCCTCCACGAGCCGCGGCGGGACGTACGACCTGAGGAGGAGACAAAGGCGGCCACGCGCGCGCGTGTCGACTGGGCGGGCGCGCTCGCGGTGTTCGCGTGCGGCGGCGTCCTGCTCACCGCGCTGGTACAGGGCGGCGTGGCCTGGCCCTGGCTGTCGGCCCCCTCGACGGCCCTGTTCGGCACGGGACTCGCGCTCGTGGCGGTCGTGGTGCTGGTGGAGCGCAGGGCGGCCGAGCCGATCATCCCCGGGTGGGTGTGGCGACGCCGTACGATCGCCGCGGTCAACCTGGCCCTCGGCGCGCTGGGCCTGCTCATGGTGGCCCCGACCGTCTTCCTGCCGACGTACGCCCAGTCCGTCCTCGGGCTGGCGCCGATGACGGCCGGATTCGTGCTCTCCGTATGGACGTTGAGCTGGCCGGTGTCGGCGGCGCTCAGCCAGCACGTCTACCGGCGCATCGGCTTCCGCAACACCGCGATGCTCGGCATCGGCACGGCCGCGCTGATCCTGTTCGCGTTCCCGTTCCTGCCGTATCCGGGCGAGGCATGGCAGCCGACGCTGCTGATGCTGCTGCTGGGCTGTGCGCTGGGGTTGTTCCAACTCCCGCTGCTCGTCGGCGTCCAGTCGACGGTCGACTGGGCGGAACGCGGCACCACCACGGCCTCCGTCCTCTTCTGCCGTCAGACCGGCCAGACCCTCGGCGCGGCCCTCTTCGGCGCGGTCGCCAACGGCGTACTGGCCGCACGGCTCGGCGGCGCGAGCGACCTGGACTCCGTGACCCGGTCCCTGGACGCGGGCCCCGCGCCCGAGGCGACCCGCCACGCGATCGCGGACGCGGTGCACGCGGTCCATCTGGGGGCGGCGGGTGCGGCGGCGATCGCCTTCGTGGTGCTGCTGGTGCTGGCGCCGCGACGGTTTCCGGTACTGACGGAACAGTGAGCGGCCGGCGGTCGCCCCGGCAGCGCCTATCGACTGGCACGCCTCGTACCCCTCCCGCACTGACAGGGCTCTACCGCGCGCAAAAAAATCGGAGTTAATGCGGGTAACACCCGAGGTCAGCGGAGTAAGCGCGTACCGACCAATCAGTTTGGCGAAACCCTCGCGCACACGCCTACCTGCTAGTAGCGTGCGTGGCTCCGCTCGCCCACCCCCCCAAACTCCTGAGCCGCGCAAGGAGCACCGGGATGTCCTACGACCCGTCACCGTCGTACCCGTACCAGCACCCACCGCACCCACCGCACGACGTGTCACCGTCGTACGCCACCTACCCGTGGCAGCCGCCCATACCGCCCGAACCGGCAAGACAGCGCCCCCGACGGCACTCCGCCCTCGGCCACCACAGCGACCTACGCGTCCTGCGCAGCGCCTACCGCTGGCAGCGGCGCACGGCCACGCTCACCGCGCTCGGCTACTTCACGCTCTTCCTGATCCTGTCCGCGTTCGCGCCGGGCTTCATGACGAGCACGGTCGCCGACGGACTGCCCACCGGACTGCTGCTCGCCCTGATCCAACTGCCCGTCACCTGGCTGGCGGTGGGTCTGTACGAGCACACCGCCCGCCGTTACGTCGATCCGATCGCGGACCGCATCCGCAGGGAGTCCGAAGTGAACGCCAAGCGGGAGGGGGCGGCGCGGCGATGACGGGATTCAGCGATTCCGCGCAGGCGATGTCCCTGGTGGCGTTCTCGACGGTCGCCACCATCACGCTCCTGCTGTGCGTGATGACCGGCCCCGACCGGGACGACCTCGACGAGTTCTACACCGGCTACAGCTCCCTGTCCCCCATGCGCAACGGCCTGGCGATCGCCGGGGACTACATCTCCGCCGCGACCGTGCTGGGCACGGGCGGGATCATCGCCCTGTGCGGATACGACGGTGTCGTCCTCGCCCTCAGCACGGCACTGTCCCTGATGCTGCTGATGTTCCTGCTGGCCGAACCCCTGCGCAACGCGGGCCGGTTCACCATGGGCGACGCGCTGGCGCGGCGGATGCCCGGGCGGGGCGTCCGTATCGCCGCGTGTGTGGTGACCATCGCCGCGCTGATGCCGCTGATGCTGGTGCAGCTGGCCGGGACCGGCCAACTCCTCGCGTTCATCCTCGGCTTCTCCGGCGACTCACTGAAGACCGGCTGCATCATCGGGCTGGGCGCGATGATGATCAGCTATGCGGCGATCGGCGGCATGAAGGGCACCGCCCTCATCCAGATCATGAAGATCGTGATGCTGCTCGGGTCCGGCGCCGTCATCTCCGTACTGATCATGAACAGGTTCGACTGGGACCCGGGCGCGCTGTTCGACACGGCGGCGGAACAGAGCGGCGTGGGGTCCGCCTTCCTCCAGTCGGGGCTGGAGTTCGCGGGCAGTCCGCACCCCCGCCTCGACATGATCAGCGCTCAGCTGGCCGTGGTCCTCGGCGGCGGCTGCCTGCCGCACGTCACCATGCGTATGTACACCGCCTCCAGCGCCCGTCAGGTACGCCGTTCGATGTCCTGGGCGGTGTCGTCGGTGGTGCTGTTCGTGCTGGTCATCACGGTCGTCGGGTTCGGCGCGACGGCGCTGATCGGCCGGGCGGTGATCGCGCAGGCTGACCCGCAGGGCAACACGGCGTACCTGCTGGCCTCCCGGGCGGCGTTCGGCGCCGACGTCTCCACGACGGAGACCCTGCTCTTCACCACCGTCACCACGGCGATCTTCCTCACCCTGCTCGCCTCCGTCGCCGGCATGATCCTCGCCTGCGCCAACTCCCTCGCCCACGACGTGTTCGCGGCCCGTGTGCAGGAGATGTCCGAGCGCCGCGAGATGATGCTGGCGCGGTTGTCGGCCCTGGTGGTCGGCTTGGCGGCGATCGTGCTCGCCACGCTGGTCCAACACCGCAACCTGCAACCCCTGGTGACCCTGTCCTTCTGCATCGGCGCCTCCGCCATCGCCCCCGCCCTCGTCTACAGCCTCTTCTGGCGCCGCTACACCCGAACGGGCCTGCTCTGCACGCTCATCGGCGGCACGCTGGTGGTGCTGGTCCTGATGCCGGGCACGAACCTGGTCTCCGGATCCCCCGCCTCCGCCTTCCCCGAGGCCGACTTCAACTGGTTCCCGTTCACGACGACGGGCCTCGTGTCGATCCCCGCGGGCTTCGCCTTCGGGTGGCTGGGCACGGTGGCTTCGGGAAGGGCGAAGGCCGAGGAGCACAGGAGGCAGTACGAGGCAGTGGAGGGGTGGATTCTCGCCGGGGCGGTGCGGAAGGAGAACTGACGACTGCGAGGGGCGGGCGGGGCGGCTGACGGCTTTTGCTGACGGCCTCGGGGGGCGCCCGCTCCCGCTGAGTGCCGGGCGCCCCGCCACCCCCTCGCCGCCTCCCGCGATCCCCTCGCCCCCTCCCGTCACTCCCTCGCTTCCCCGCCCCCCGTCGCTTCCTCGCTGCTCCCGGCCTTCCCTCGCCGCCCGCCCCGCGTCACTCCATCGCCGCCCGCCCCGTCAGCGCCGTCAGACTGTTCCGTACGTGATCCATCTGCGCCCGCACGTCGTCCCACTGCTCCCCGTGCTCGCGCAGCACCCGCTCCGTCTCCCTGGCGATCTGCTCCTCGCGCGCCCGCGCCTCCGCGACCACCTCGGCCGCCCGCGCCTGCGCCTCCTCCTGCCGCTGCCGCGCCGACGCCTCCGCCTCGGCGAACGCCTGCTTCGCCTCCGACAGGACGGCCTCGGCCCGCGCCACCCGCTCGGCGTACAGCTCGTCCAGCGCGGCCGCCCGCTCCTCCGCCTCCCGCTCGGTCTCGGCCCAACGATCGGCATGTTCCCTGGCCTGCTCACCGAGCATCGCGGTGGTGCGCTGCCGTACCTCACGCAACGCCGCAAGGGCCTCCCCGCGCCCCTCCTTCACCTCGCGCCGGGCCCCGACGCGGATCTCGTCGGCCTCGGCGCGCGCCGCGAGCAGGCGCTGCCGGGCGCGTTCGTCGGCCTCGGAGCGTACGGCGTCGGCGTGCGCCTGCGCGGCCTCGCACACGGCGTCCGCACGCTCCCGCGCCTCCGCCACGAGGCGCTGCGCCTCCTGCCGCGCACCCTCCCGTACGGCCTCGGCCTCCTCCTGCCCGAGCTCGAAGAGCCGCCGGGCACGCTCACCGAGCGCCTCGTAGGTCTGCGGGGCGAGTTCCGCCACGGTCTCCCGCAGCAGCGCCGCCTCCGTCTCCATCTCCCTGGCGAGGACGGTGAGACGGGCGGCGCGCTCCCAGGCGGCGTCGCGGTCCTCGGAGAGGGCGCCGGCGTACGCATCGACCTGTTCGGGACGGTAGCCGCGCCCCCGTACCGCCATGACAGCCATGAATCCATGTGGCGCGACCGAAGCGCTGCTCATTCTGGAACCCCTCTCCGCCGAACCGACACGAATGGATGCGACATGATGATTTCGCGGCCATCTTGATATATCGGACGGATGTGTTCATAACGCGACACTCCGCATGAACGTCACGGTCACAGGTCCAGCTCTGAGTCCCAGGCCCGGGTCCACGGCCCCAATCCACCTCCCAGGTCCAGGTCCCAGGCCCCGGTCCGAGGTCCAGGTCATCGAGCGCACGCGAAAGGGCCGGACCCGGTCACACGACCAGGTCCGGCCCCTACCGCGCACAGCGCGTCCAGCTCAGCCGGGGCGCCTCACAGCAGCCCGTCCCACATCTGTTCCAGCAGTACCGACCACCAGCTCTCCGGCGAACCGAGCGCCGCCGGGTCGAGCGCGGCCAGCTGGGCCTGGAAGTCGACCGTCCAGCGTCCCGCCTGCTCCTGGTTCAGCCCGAACCTGAGCCGCCACATCCGGCCGAGCAGCGCCAGACACCGCTGGAACTCGGGCAGCCCCGTGTTCACGAACTGCGGCGGCACGGGCGCACCGCCCGGCCCCGTCTCCACGGGCACCGCCACGATGTTCGCCGTGCCGTACTGCACGCAGAGCGCCCGGCCGAAGTCGCTGCCCATGACGAGGTACGAGCCCGCGTCCGGGGCCGGCTGCACCCCGCGCTCGGCCGCCAGCTCCGCCAGCGTCGGCACCGGCCGCCCCGGCTGGGCCTGCGCCCAGAAGAACGGACCCATGTCCATCGGCAGTCCCGCGACCACCAGTGAGTGCGCCACGACCGGCGGCACGCCCTGCCGGGACACGGCGGCCTGCTCGAACCGGAACACCCCCGGCCCGAACGCCCCCGCCACCTCCTGCGCCACACCCTCCGGCGGAATCGGCGGCGCGGGCTGCACCTGCGGCAACGGCGCCCGGATCGGGACCGGGCGGGCAGGCCCGTCGGCGACCTGGTGCAACTCGCCCTGGTGCTCGATGAGTTGCTGCATGCCCTGCTGCCGGCTCGCGTGATCCGTGCCGTACGGCGCGATGCTCGCGATCCTCGCCTGCGGCCACTGCTCCCGGATCATCCGCGCGCAGTAAGCACCCGGCAACTCGCAGGACTCCAGCTCCGTGTGCAACTCCAGCACCTGGTCCGGCGGCACGTTCATCGCCCGCAGCTCGTGGAAGATCTGCCACTCCGGATGCGGCGTCCCCGGCGCCGAACGCCGGATCAGCTGCTGCTCGGACCCGTCCTGCGCGCGGTACCGCAGTACGGCCTGATAGCCGGGCCCGACGGTCGGCTGCCCCTGCTGCTGCGGATAGCCGTACGCCGCCGGCTGCCCCGGCATGGGCTGCCCGGGAGGCGGCATGGCGCCGGGCGGCGGCATGGCACCGGGCGGCATCGGCTGCGGAGCGCCGGGAGCTGCGCCGGGTGCCCCCGGAGGCATCCCCGGGGCGCCAGGAGCACCGGGGGCCGGCGGCGGAGGAGGCGGAGGCGCGCCGGGTCCGCCCACCGGGGGCCCGGCCAACATGGTCTCCGCGTGGTGCACGGCACCTCGCGCGCCACCGGAAGAGCCCTGTGCGCCGGGGGCGCCGGGCGGCTGAGGCGCACCAGGCGTACCCGGAACACCTGGCGCATGAGGAGCACCGGGCGCACCAGGAGCGGCCGGAGGCTGCGGCGCGGCCCCGCCAGGACCCATCCGCCCCGGATCGGCAAACATCGTGGCGGCATGGTGGACCTCGCCCGGAGGCGTACCGCCGGGCGGGTTCGGCGGACCGGCCGAGTTCGGCGCACCCGGAGCCTGCGGAGCCCCCGGCCCGCCGGCAGGTCCCCCAGGACCGTCGGGGCCGAGCGCCGACACCAACTGCGTCGGCACGTACCCACCCGCCGGCGCACCAGGCGCACCGGGCCCGGTCGGCGCGGGCGGCCCGCCCGGACGCGCGCCCGGAGTTCCCGGGGCACCCGGCGGAGGCGGCGGGTTGGCCCCGGCACGGCGTGGCGGAGGCGCCGCCTTGCTCGTCGCGGCATCGGCGATGTCCCCGGCGTTCGGCGCGAGCGACCGCCCGCCCGGAGCACCGGCCCCGGCGGCGGGAGGCTGAGGAGCCCCCGCGACACCGCCGGTCCCCTGCGGATACCCGTACGACGACGGCGCACCCGGCGGAGGCGGAGGCGTCGCACCGGGAGGCACTCCCGGCCCACCCCCAGCCTGCGGATACCCGTACGACGACGGCGCAGGCGGCGCAGGCGGAGGCGTCGCACCCGGAGACATCCCCGGCCCACCCCCAGCCTGCGGATACCCGTACGACGACGGCGCACCCGGACCGGCCGGCCCGGCCGGAGCCCCGTCCCCCGGGGGCACACCCGGCCCACCTGGAGCCCCGGCCCCCCGGGGCCCACCCGGCGCGTTCGCCTCGTCGACCGCCGGCGCGAACGCCGTCGGCGGAAGCCCGCTGCCGCCCGAGATCAGCGCCGTCTTGGCGTCCGGCGGCGCGTCCTCGTCGTCTGCGCCACTCAACGGAGGCGCGAACACGGTCGCGGGCAACGGCACCGAACGGTCCTCACCGGCATCCCCGTTGGTGTCCGTCCCGGCCCAGGGCGTGGCCCCGGCAGGCACACCGGAAGGACCGGCGGACACACCGGAAGGACCGGCCTGCGTCTGAGGAAGCGCCTCACCGCCCCTGGACGCCCCACCGGCACCAGCCCCGGCGGAAGCAGCAGCCGCACCGGAGCCGGAACCCCCGGAAGCCGCAGCCCCCCGCCGGTCCGGAATCCCCAGCTTGTCCGCCGCCTCCTGCAACCACTCCGGCGGACTCAACAAGAACGACGTCTGGTTCAGGTCGACCCGAGCAGCGGGAGCCGGCACCGCGTCGGCGACGGCATCCGCACGGCCGTACTCCTCCTCGTACCGGCGGATCACCTCACCCACCGCCAGCGAGGGCCACAGCGTGGCCTCCCCGCTGTCCCGGGCGATGACCAGCCGCTGAGCGCCGCCGTCCGAACGCGGCCCCTCCGCACGGTCCTCGGCCCACACCACGAACCCGAGGTCGAACTCCCGTACCCGCACCTCACGATGCTGGTACGCCGGCACATCCCCGTTGATCCACTCTTCGGCGCGCTCCTGCGCCTGCGCAAACGTCACCATCGTCCAGCTCACTCCCCCACCGACGAGACGGGAACGGACCGCGCGAACCCGCCGTCCACCATCAGGTTCGCCACCGTCTCCAACTCCGGCGGGTTGCCCGCCAGCCGCGACAGGAACGCGTCGAAGTCGTCACCGCACGGCAGCAGCAACCGCTCCACCCGCTCGGCCGGCGGCCACGACGGATCCACGTCCCGCACGTCGTCGTACGCGCAGAACCACACCGAACCGACCCGCTCGCCCTTCACCTTCACGGCCAGCAGACCGCCCTGCACGAAACCGACCGCCAGGTAGTCCTTGGTCAGATGGTCACGCAGGCACTTGTTGACGTACACGAGGTCGTTGACCGCCGCCTCGTCCCGCACCGTGAAGAACGGCTGGTCGATCAGCAAACCCAACTCGGCGTCCAGGGCCGCGCCCACCGGCGCACACCCACCCGCCGCCTTCAGGAACGACCGGTACGCGCCCGGCAACCGGTACCCGAGGTCCTCCTCGACGCCCAGCACCTGCGACTCCGTCACCGCCACACCCGACTTCGGCAGCCCGAAGTGCGCGGGACGCGTCTCCTGAAGCGGCCGCGTACCCCTCTTGTTCTGGTCCACCGCCGCCGTCGCGATACCGCCGTGATGCCGCAGCAACGCCTTCACGTCGACCGGCACCAACTCCAGCCTCCGCGAGATCGCCGCGTGATGCCACGTCCAGCCGTGCGGCGTCGCCACCGCCGGCACCGTGTCCCACAACTCGTGCCCCGTGGCCGCCAGGGCCGCGTTCGCCGACACGTAGTCCGTCAGCCGCAACTCGTCGACCCCGAAACCCTCAGGCGGATCGGCGATCTCAGCGACCGCACGCGCGTAGGGCGAGAAATCGGGGTAGCCGTGCTCGTCCACCCGTACCCCTCTCGGGTGACGGGCCGCCCGGACCGGATCCGGGAAATGCACGACCTGCCCGGCGTAGGCCGCGTTCGGCGGCGCGGCTTGCTGCCCGAGCCGACCTGTCGTCATGGCGGTTGCCCCCTGCGGCACTCTGGTACGACCCGTAGCGACCCTCTTCGGCCCCTACGCCCCGTATCGACTGTCTCGTCCGTCTCCACGCGTCGACCGCGTGGATCGCGGTGCCGACAGCCTATGCGGTACGACAAGACCGGTCACCGGGCACCGGTCAGCACCCCTCCGCTTCCGTGACCAGCCGTCACCCCGCCGTGACAGCCCGCCCAAACCCGGGCGTGTCGCACCGCCCCAGCTTCCGCAGCGGCCACGGCATTTGGCACTCTGTGTCGTCCGGGGGATGCTCGGGAGGGGATGACGATCATGAACGCGACACAGACGGGACCACACCCAGGACCGCGACCAGGCACGTCCGGCGACCCCCGGACCGCCCGGCACACAGGTCCGCACGCAGGCCCGCACAACGGCACGTCCGGCGATCCCCGCATCGGCTGGAGCAGCACCGACACCCCGCACGCCCCGACCCTGCGCCACCGCCGCGACGGCATACTTCCCACCGTCGCCGCCGCGCTCTCCGTACGCGGCGCCACCCTCACCGGCACCGCCGCCCGCGGCGACCAGCCCCCCGCCCTGCACCCCCTGGTCCAGGACTTCCTCGACAGCCTCCCCAGCGACCGACGCGACCGCTTCACCGGCCGCTGCGCCGAGACCCTGCTGATCTCCCGCCACATCGCCGCCATCGACGCCACCCGCAGCAAACGCGCCGCCCGCAGACCGATGACCAACGGCGAGGCCCGCAGAGCACTCAAGCAGGCCAAACTCACCGCGAGACGCATCCGCGAGGACGGCGACCCCCTGCACGGCAGCTTCGCTGCCCCCTGCCGCGCCTGCACCGCCCTCAGCGCCCACTTCGGCGTCCGCGTCGTCGACTCCACGGCGACGGACGACTGAGCCGATCAGGCACGCCCCACGTACATCACCCCGGACGTACATCACCCGGACCCACAACAACAGGACGTACACCAACAAGGCACCAGTCACGACCGCCCCCGGTCACGACAGCCGCGACCCCGACGATCTCGACGCACTCGACGCACTCGACGAACCAAGGGAAGATGCACCCCGACCGCACCTCCACCACACGCTTCCCCGTACCCGTCGACGCCGCCCTGCGCGCCGCCGGCTGGCAACCCGGACGCTGGGACATAAAGCAGGCCGAGATCTGGGCCGACGCCCTGCGGGAACACACCTCACCCGCCGGACACCGGCACGCCGTGTTCCCCGCCGCCGTCGAGGCCTGGGCCGAATTCGGCGGCCTCCACCTCGCACCCACCGGCCCCGGCCGCCAGATCGCCCCCGCCGAGCTGCACCTCGACCCGCTGCACGGCCTCCACATGGCCCGCACCCTCGGCGACCTCGGCCGCGCCCTCGACACCGCGGTCTGCCCCCTGGGCGCCGAGACCGAAACCCAGGCGCTCCTCGCCATCGACACCGAAGGCCGCGTCTACGCCCTCGACCACACCGGCGACTGGTACCTCGGCCCCGACCTCGACCAGGCCCTCGCCACCCTCGTCTCCGGCATCGAACCCATCCGCCTCACGGCAGCCTGAGGTCACACGAGCGACCGCCCTACGACGCGGCCGGAATCACCGCCGACACCCGGAAACCCCCCGCATCCGTCGGCCCCGACACGAACACACCGCCCAGCGCCACGACCCGCTCCCGCATCCCCACCAACCCGTTGCCCCCGGACGGCAACCGCGCCGACGACTCCGACGTCAGCTCCGGCGGCGGCTCGTTCTCCACCTGCATCGCGATCTCCGACACCCGGTGCGCGAGCCGTACGTGCGTCTTCGCCCCCGCCGCATGCTTGTGGACGTTCGTCAACGCCTCCTGCACCACCCGGAACGCCGTCTGCTCGATCCTCGCCGCGTACGACCGCGTCTCCCCCTCCACCGACAGATCGACCACCATCCCCGCAGCGGCCGACTGCCCCACCAGCACATCCAGATCCGACAGACACGGCCCGTCCGCACTCTCGTCGGCCGCCGCCCGAGACGCCACCGCGGCCGCGACCACCCCCACCGCCGCCAACGGCACACTGTCCCGCCGCACGGCCGCCCCACCGGTACGCAACACCCCGAGCATCTCCCGCAACTCGGTCAACGCCTGCCGCCCCATGTCCCCCACGAGCGCGGCGTTCTTCACCGCCTTCTCGGGATCCTTGCGGGCAACGGCCTGAAGCGCCGCGGCATGCACCACCATCAGGCTCACCCGATGCGCCACGACATCGTGCATCTCCCGGGCGATCCGCGTCCGCTCCTCGTTCCGAGCCCACTCCGCCCGCTCCTCGGCCCGCTCGGCGAGCAACTGAAGCTCCCGCTCCAGGCTGTCCGCCCGCTCCCGCAAGCTCTCCATCAGCCGCCGCCGGGCCCCCACATACAGCCCGAGGAGCAGCGGCGGCGCGGTCAGGCCTATCGACGTCGCGAGCGAGGCGAAGGGGACGAACCAGTCCCCCATCGTCCAGTCCCCCCGCGCCACCCCCTGCCGCACCCGCACGAACGTCACGATCAACGTCCCCACCAGCTGCATACCCGCCAGCGAACCGATGATCCGCCGCGGCAGCTCGGACGCCGCCAGCGTGTACAGGCCGACGATGCCCATCAGGAAGCCCATCCAGGCAGGCGTGATCGCGATCGACACCAGCACGACGGCGATCGGCCACTTGCGGCGCAACACCAGCACCGAGCCGGCCAGGACGCCGAACACCACCCCCGCGGCGTCCGGAAGCCCCGCGTCCCGCGCGAACGGAACCCCCTCCACCGCACACTCCACCGCGGACGCCACAGCCAGACCCACGTCCAGCACCGCACTGCGCCATCTGGTCCACCACCACGGCCCTCCCAAGGCCGTGGCGTGTTCTTCCCCCGTCGTGGTCATGCCTCCAGCCTACGGGCGCCGGGTGCCCCTTTTCCGGTGAGTTTCCTTGACTGGCCTACACCACATCGCGTGATCGAACGACAACGAAACCGACCGATATCCCTCGAACTGCTGAATCGATCACCGTTCGACCCCGGAAGATCGGATTCCACCCGGACGGTATGCCCATGGCACATCCACACGGCACAGACATGGACTTCGAGGGACTCCGGGAGCAGGCGCTCACGCTGCGACGAGCCGGCCTCAGCCGACGCCAGATCCGCGACCGCCTGCACGTCCACAACAACGACATCCTCAACCGACTTCTGGAGGGAGAGCCACCCCCGGCCTGGACGAAGCGCCCGAACGCGAAGGACGACCTGCGGGACAGGGCGAGGGAGCTACGCCTGCAGGGCTGGACGTACGACCAGATCCAGGTGGAGCTGGGGTGCTCCAAGAGTTCGATCTCGCTGTGGGTGCGGGATCTACCGAAGCCGGAGCGGCGTGACCCCGCCGAACAGGCACTGCTCGCCGCACAGAAGCGCTGGGAGCACGAGTTGCCCCTGCGCGACGCCGAGCGGCAGCAGACCAAGGCCGCGGCCACGCGCGAGGTGGGCGTACTGAGCGACCGGGAGCTGTTCCTGGCGGGCGTCGCCCTCTACTGGGCGGAGGGGGCCAAGGACAAGGCCCACGGTCGCCAGCGCCGCGAGAACCTCCAGTTCATCAACAGCGACCCGAACGTCATTCGCCTGTACCTGCGATGGCTGGAGTCGTTGGGCGTCGAACGCGAGCGCATGCGGTTCCGCGTCAGCATCCACGTATCGGCCGACCTGGGCGCCGCCCAGGCGTTCTGGGCCGAACTGGTCGGGGCGGACGCCTCCGAGTTCCAGCGCCCCACCCTCAAGAAACACAACCCCACAACGAACCGGAAGAACACGTCGGAGACCTATCGCGGCTGCCTGGTCGTCTACGTCACCAGGAGCGCCGAGTTGTACCGTCGCATGGAAGGCGCTTGGTACGGCATAGTGTTGGGTGCCATCTCGGCGATCTAACCGAATGTCCGGTTTAGCCGAGTTCCATCCCCCGTGGTGTAATTGGCAGCACTGTGGCTTTTGGTGCCATCTGTCCGGGTTCGAGTCCTGGCGGGGGAGCACATGCGCGATTCGGGCCCTGACCAGTGACAGCACTGTCAGGGCCCACTCTCATGTCCCCCACGAAACGCCCCGGTATCCTGCGGATGTCCGACCCCCACCCATCCAAAGCCGAAGGGCAACCCCGTGAGCGCCATTCGCCCGGCAGCCGTCGTCGTTCTCGCAGCGGGTGAGGGCACCCGTATGAAGTCGGCCACACCCAAGGTTCTGCACGAGATCTGTGGCCGGTCCCTCGTGGGCCATGTGCTCGCCGCCGCGCGTGAGTTGCAGCCGGAGAACCTCGTCGTGGTCGTGGGCCACGCCCGTGAGAAGGTCACCGCGCATCTGACGGAGACCGACGCCGAGGTGCGCACCGCGGTGCAGGCGCAGCAGAACGGTACGGGGCATGCCGTCCGGATGGCGTTGGAGGAGCTGGGCGGGCCGGTCGAGGGGACCGTGGTCGTCGTATGCGGGGACACGCCTCTGCTCACCGGTGCGACCTTGCGGCAGCTCGCCGCCACCCACTCCGCCGACGGCAACGCGGTGACCGTGCTGACCGCCGAGGTTCCGGACGCGACCGGTTACGGCCGGATCGTGCGCGACCACGGCTCCGGGGCCGTCACGGCGATCGTCGAGCACAAGGACGCGTCCGACTCGCAGCGGGCGATCCGGGAGATCAATTCCGGGGTGTTCGCCTTCGACGGGCAGCTTCTGGCCGACGCGCTGGGCAAGGTTCGTACGGACAACTCGCAGGGCGAGGAGTATCTGACCGACGTCCTCGGGATCCTGCGTGAGGCGGGGCATCGGGTGGGTGCCTCCGTCGCCGGTGATCATCGGGAGATCGCCGGGATCAACAACCGGGTGCAGCTTTCCGAGGCCCGGCGGATTCTCAACGACCGGCTGCTGACGGGTGCGATGCTGGCCGGCGTGACGGTCGTCGATCCGGCCACGACCTGGGTGGACGTGACCGTCACCTTCGAGCAGGACGCGGTCGTGCATCCGGGGACGCAGCTGCAGGGTTCGACGTACTTGGGTGAGGGTGCCGAGGTGGGGCCCAACAGTCGTCTCAGGGACACCCGGGTGGGTGCGGGGGCGCGGGTCGACAACACGGTCGCTGACGGGGCGGAGGTCGGTCCGCGGGCGACGGTCGGGCCGTACGCGTATCTGCGGCCCGGTACGCGTCTGGGTGCCGGGTCGAAGGTCGGTACGTACGTGGAGACGAAGAACTCCTCCATCGGGGAGGGGACGAAGGTCCCGCATCTCTCCTATGTCGGTGACGCGACGATCGGCGATCACACGAACATCGGTGCGGCGAGCGTGTTCGTGAACTACGACGGGCAGGACAAGCACCACACGACCGTCGGGTCTCACTGTCGTACCGGTTCGGACAACATGTTTGTGGCGCCTGTCACGGTCGGGGACGGTGCGTACACCGCCGCCGGGTCCGTGATCACGAAGGATGTGCCGCCCGGTTCTTTGGCCGTGGCCCGCGGTCAGCAACGGAATATCGAGGGTTGGGTGGCCCGCAAGCGTCCGGGGAGCGCGGCCGCGAAGGCGGCTGAGGCGGCCTCGCGGCAGGGTGAGAGCGAAGGCTGACCGGAAACGGGTGCGTCGGACACGGCGTACCGTGATAAGTGCACACCCGTACGCCCCACCAGCCGAGACGGTCCTCTCGCAGCCAGCTGAGACGGTCCATCGGTACCCAGTTGAGACACCTCTGAGGAGACAGTGCTGTGACCGGGATCAAGACGACCGGCGAGAAGAAGATGATGTTCTTCTCCGGCCGCGCCCACCCCGAGCTTGCCGAGGAGGTCGCCCAGCAGCTGGGTGTCGGGGTTGTCCCGACGAAGGCCTTCGACTTCGCGAACGGCGAGATCTATGTGCGCTATCAGGAGTCGGCTCGCGGTGCGGACTGCTTTCTGATCCAGAGCCACACGGCTCCGATCAACAAGTGGATCATGGAGCAGTTGATCATGATCGACGCGCTGAAGCGCGCGTCGGCCCGCTCCATCACCGTCATCGTGCCGTTCTACGGTTACGCGCGGCAGGACAAGAAGCACCGCGGACGTGAACCGATCTCGGCGCGTCTGATCGCGGACATGATGAAGACGGCCGGTGCCCACCGGATCCTGACCGTCGATCTGCACACGGACCAGATCCAGGGCTTCTTCGACGGCCCGGTGGATCATCTGTTCGCCCTTCCCCTGCTCGCGGACTACGTGGGCAAGAAGGTCGACAAGAACAAGCTGACGGTCGTGTCCCCGGACGCGGGCCGGGTGCGGGTCGCCGACCGCTGGTGCGACCGGCTGGGCGCTCCGCTGGCCATCGTGCACAAGCGGCGCGACAAGGACGTGGCGAACCAGGTGACCGTCCACGAGGTCGTGGGTGAGGTCAAGGGCCGGGTGTGTGTGCTGGTCGACGACATGATCGACACCGGCGGCACGATCTGCGCGGCCGCGGACGCGCTGTTCGCGCACGGTGCGGAGGACGTCATCGTGACGGCGACGCACGGTGTGCTGTCGGGTCCGGCGGCGGACCGGCTGAAGAACTCGCGGGTGAGCGAGTTCATCTTCACGGACACGCTGCCGACGCCGGGTGAGCTGGGTGCGGACCTGGACAAGATCAAGGTGCTGTCGATCGCGCCGACGATCGCGAGCGCGGTGCGTGAGGTGTTCGAGGACGGTTCGGTGACGAGCCTGTTCGACGAGCAGTAAGCACTGCCTCGAAGATCCTTTTGGGTGTGGCCTCCCTGCCGAGTAGACTGCTCAAGTTGCTCGGCGAGGGAGGCCGTACCGCTTTTCAGGAGGCGTACGGCGGTCCGTTATCGACGCGCTCTTCGTAGCAGGCCGATTGTTTGGCCGGGTGACCACCTTCCCCGACTGTTCTACGAGGAGTGACCATGGCTGACGTCAAGCTCGCCGCCGAGACCCGTACCGAGTTCGGCAAGGGTGCGGCCCGCCGTATCCGCCGTGACAACAAGGTTCCCGCCGTTGTCTACGGTCACGGTGCCGAGCCGGCCCACATCACGCTGCCGGGCCACGAGCTGCAGCTCGCCCTGCGCACCCCGAACGTCCTGCTGACGCTGGACATCGAGGGCAAGACCCAGCTGGCGATCCCGAAGGCCGTGCAGCGTGACGCGATCAAGGGCTTCCTGGAGCACGTCGACCTGCTTCTGGTGACGCGCGGCGAGAAGGTCAACGTCGAGGTCTACGTCCACACCGAGGGCGAGCTCGCGCCGGGCGCCTACCTGCTCGAGCACGTGCTGAGCACGCTGAACGTCGAGGCCGAGGCCACGCACATCCCGGAGTCGGTCACCGTCTCCATCGCGGGCCTGGAGGCCGGTGACTCCATCCTCGCCAAGGACATCCCGCTGCCCGAGGGCACCACGCTGGTGACCGACGAGGACGCGGTCGTCCTCCAGATCCTGGCCGCCCAGGCCGAGGAGGCCCCGGCGGAGGGCGAGGCCGAGGCCACCGAGGCCTGATCCTCCCCGGAATACCGGCTGTCGGCCGCCGCTCCCCTCGGGGGCGGCGGTCGGCGCGTATCAAGGAGACATGCACGTGACGACCGATGCAGGCGCCCCTTGGCTGATCGTCGGGCTGGGTAATCCCGGGCCGGAGTACGCCGCCAACCGGCACAACGTCGGCTTCATGGTCGCCGATCTGCTCGCGGAGCGGATCGGGGGCCGGTTCAAGCGGGCCGGGAAGGCGCAGGCGCAGGTCGTGGAGGGGCGGATCGGGCCCCCCGGGCCGGCGAACCGGCGGGTGGTGCTGGCCAAGCCGATGTCGTACATGAACCTGTCGGGCGGGCCGGTGAACGCGCTGAAGGACTTCTACAAGGTGCCTGTGGCGAACATCGTGGCCGTTCATGACGAGCTGGACATCGACTACGGCGTGCTGCGGCTCAAGCTCGGTGGCGGGGACAACGGGCACAACGGTCTGAAGTCGATGACGAAGGTGATGGGTGCGGACTATCACCGGGTGCGGTTCGGGATCGGGCGGCCTCCGGGGCGTATGCCGGTCGCGGACTTCGTGCTGAAGGACTTCTCGTCGGCGGAGCGCAAGGAGCTGGACTACTTCGTGGACCGGGCGGCGGACGCGGTGGAGTGCCTGGTGATCGACGGGCTGGAGCGGGCGCAGGGGACGTACAACTCCTGAGGCCTGAGGGAAGGGGCGGGGAAAGGTACGTACAACTGGCGACTTTTCCGCCACCGGCACCCGGCGAAGTTGACCGACCGCAGCGCCATGGCCAATGATCCCCGCCATGCCCGCCACTGCCGCCACCTCCCGCCAGGCCTCCGCCACCGCGCTGCGGTTCGGGCGGCTGGCGGCGATGGGTACGGTCGCGGCGCTGATCCTGATCGCCGGTGTGTGGGCGTCCTGGGGGACGGCCCAGCACGTGATGCTCACCAAGGGGCGCGAGCGGGGCACGGTCGAAGTGACGCGGTGCGGCGAGGACACCTGCACGGGGCCGTACACGCCGGCGTCGGTGGGGTCGACCGCCCGCAGGAGCGTGGTCATCGAGCACACGGTGGCCGTGCGCAAGGGGCGGACGTACGACGTGGTCGTGAAGCCCGGCAGCGACGACGTGGTGCGTTCCGGTCCCGCCGGGATCCTCTACTCGTGGGTGCCGATGGGCGGCGCGCTGCTGCTCGCCTCGGTCGTGGTGGCGGGCGGGCTGCGGCGGACTCGGGTCGCGTGGGTGATGGCGGGCTCGGGGGTCGCGCTGCTCACGGCCGTGTTCGTGACGATCTGATGGGTTTCGCCGTTCTCAGGTCCTGTGGAGGAACTGAGTGTTGCCTGTTCGTGATTGACCTGGTCACGGCGGGCGCTGGAAGCTGAGCCGCCCCCTCCACATCTTCCCGCTCACATCTCGAAGATGGACTGCTGCCCCATGCGTATTCTCCCTCGCGCCGGCGTTCTGTCCGCCGTCGCAGCGGCGGCCTTCCTGGCCGCTCCCCTCGCACACGCCACAGCTCCCGGCGACAACGGCACCGTGAAGATCCACGACGCCACCACCGGCGAGGAGCTCCGCAAGAACGAGCCCCACGTCTGCACCTTCTACCTCGACGCCTTCGGCTTCGACGCCGTCCAGGAGGTCGACTGGCACATCGAGGCGTGGGCCCCGACGGCCGACGTCAAGGGCGAGACGGTGAAGTCCGGCGAGATCACCCTGGACGCCGACGGCCACGGCCGTACGGACGACCTGTCGCTGCCCGACGGCCACTACAAGCTGTTCTGGAACTTCGAGGGCGAGAACGGCGCCGCCAAGCACAAGGTGTTCTGGACGGACTGCGAGGACGACGGGGACGGCGGCGGTTCGACGCCGTCCGGGTCTGCCTCGCCGAGCTCCTCGGCGGGCGAGTCGGCCGACCCGTCCGCGTCGCCGAGCCCGGGCTCCTCCGCGGGCGAGTCGGCGGCCCCGTCGGCCTCCTCCTCCCCGTCCGCCCAGGGCACCGGCGGCGACCTCGCCGAGACCGGCAACGGCGCCCCGGTCGGTCTGCTGTCCGGCCTCGCGGCCGCGCTGGTCGCGGGGGGCGGTTACCTGATGTTCCGTCGCCGTAAGGCCTGATCGCACGCACGAAGGTGCCCCCGAGCCCGCTGTTACGAGGCTCGGGGGCACCTTTGTGTCCGAGGGGGCCGTCAGCCGGTGTTGCGCAGGCCCGCCGCCACGCCGTTGACCGTCAGCAGCAGGGCGCGGGACAGCAGCGGGTCGGGCTGTTCGCCGGCGGCTGCCGCGTCGCGCTGGCGCTTGAGGAGGGTGACCTGGAGGTAGGAGATCGGGTCCAGGTAGGCGTCGCGGATGGTGAAGGTCTGCTTGAGGACCGGGGTGGCGTCGAGCAGTTCCTTCTCGCCCGTCACCTTCAGCACCTCGCGCACGGTCAGTTCGTGCTCGGCCTTGATGGTGTCGAAGACGTGCTTCAGGTCGTCCGGGACGAGGGTGTCGACGTAGTGGGTGGCGATCCGCAGGTCCGTCTTGGCCAGTGTCATCTCGACGTTGGAGACGAAGTTGCGGAAGAAGTGCCACTGCTCGTGCATCTCGTCGAGCACGGTGTCCAGGCCGGCCTCGCGCAGGGCCTTCAGGCCGGAGCCGACGCCGAACCAGCCGGGCACGATCTGCCGGGACTGGGTCCAGCCGAACACCCACGGGATGGCGCGCAGGCCGTCGAGACCGGCGCCGGAGTCGGGCCTTCTGGAGGGCCGCGATCCCAGGTGCAGGTCGGCGAGCTGGTCGACCGGGGTGGCCTTGAAGAAGTAGGCGGGCAGGTCGGGGTCCTCGACGAGGCGGCGGTAGGCCGAGTGGGCGGCGTCGGACACCAGGTCCATGGCCGCGTCCCAGCGGGCCAGCGCCTCGTCGGACTGGCGGGGCGCGGTGTGCAGGGCGGAGGCCTGCAGGGTGGCCGCGACCGTGAGCTCCAGGTTCTCCCGGGCCAGGGAGGGCACGAGGTACTTGTCGGAGATGACCTCGCCCTGCTCGGTCACCTTGATCTCGCCCTCCAGGGTGCCCCAGGGCTGGGCGAGGATCGCGTCGTGCGAGGGGCCGCCACCGCGGCCGACGGTGCCGCCGCGGCCGTGGAACAGCCTCAGCCGCACCCCGTACCGGTGGGCGACGTCACGCAGGCGCCGCTGGGCGCGGTGGATCTCCCACTGCGAGGTCGTGATGCCGCCGAACTTCGAGGAGTCGGAGTAGCCGAGCATGACCTCCTGGACGTCGCCCCGCAGCGCGACCAGGCGCCGGTAGGACGGGTCGGAGAGCATGTCCTCCAGGATGGTGTCGGCGGCCTTGAGCTCGTCGGTGGTCTCCAGGAGCGGCACGATGCCGATCTTGGCCCAGCCGGCGTGCAGGTCGAGCAGACCCGCCTCGCGGGCGAGGACGGCGGCGGCGAACACGTCGTCGGCGCCCTGGCACATCGAGATGATGTACGACTCGATGACCTCGGGCCCGAAGACCTCCAGGGCCCGCTTCACGGTCTGGAAGACGCCGAGGGTCTTCTCGCCGGCCGCGTCCACGGGCGCCGGGCTGGGCGCGAGAGGACGGCGGGAGCGCAGCTCCTTGGCGAGCAGCTTGCCCCGGTACTCGCGGGGCATGTCGGCGTAGCGCCAGGACTCCTCGCCGAGCCGGTCGAAGAGCTGGCCGAGGGCGTGGTGGTGGGCGTCCGCGTGTTCGCGTACGTCCATGGTGGCGAGTTGGAGGCCGAACGCGCCGAGCGTGCGGATCGTACGGTCCATGCGGCCGTCGGCGAAGAGGCCGCCGCGGTGCTCGCGCAGGGAGGTCTGGATCAGCTTCAGGTCGTGCAGCAGCTCGGCGGTGCCTAGGTAGTCGCGGCCCTCCTCGTGCGGGATGCCCTTGGCCAGGCGCGTCTTGGTGTTCTCGAGCTTCTGCCGGATGCAGGTGGCCTTGAGGCGGTAGGGCTCCTCGGCGTTGAGGCGCTTGTAGCGGGGGCTGATCTCCGGGAGGCGCTCCAGGTCGGTGCCGAGGGAGTCCAGGAGGTCGTCGGTGGCGCCGGTGTAGCGGATGGAGTTGGAGAGGAAGCCGCGGAGCTCGTCGATCATGTCCAGGGCGTCGTTGATGCCGTGCTCGTGCTGGAGGATCAGGACGTCCCAGGTGACCTGCGGGGTCACGTTCGGGTTGCCGTCGCGGTCGCCGCCGATCCAGGTGCCGAAGGTGAGGGGCCGGGTGTTGTCGGGGAGCTTCACCCCGACCCGCTCCAGCTCGGCCGTCAGGTCCTCCAGGACGTCACCGACCGCGCCCGCGTGCAGCTCGTCCAGGTAGTAGATGGCGTTGCGGGCCTCGTCGGCGGGCTCCGGGCGGACGACGCGCAGCTCGTCCGTCTGCCACACCAGGTCGATGTTCTCGGCCAGGCGGGTGTCGTAGCGGCGGCGGTCGGCCTCTATCACCGGCGTCTCCAGGAGCGCGGCGATGCGCCGCAGCTTGTTGAGGACCGAGCGGCGGGCGGCCTCGGTGGGGTGGGCGGTGAACACCGGGCGGACGTTCAGGTTGGCGACCGACTGGCGCAGGTGCTCGGGGTCGGCGTCCTTGAGGCGGTCGGCCGTACGGGCCAGGAGGCTGCCCTCGGCGGCGCGCTTGGCGCGCAGTTCCCGGCCGCGGTGGACCTGCTCGGTGACGTTGGCCAGGTGGAAGTAGGTGGAGAAGGCGCGGACCAGCTTGGCCGCGGTCTGCAGTTCGGTGCCGCGCAGCAGCTCGGCGGCGGCTTCGCCGTCCTCACGGGTGAGGCGGCGGACCTTCTCGACCAGTTCGAGCAGCTCGGGACCCTCCTGTCGGACGAGGGTCTCGCCGAGGAGGTCACCCAGTCGCCTGATGTCGGCGCGCAGCTCACTGCTGGTCGACATGGTGCTCGTAGTCAGGTCGTCGGCACTGCTCACAGGTGCGGCTCCTTGCAGTGTTGAAGCTCGTGCGAGAGGGGAACCCGGATGGCGGTCAGGCGGCTGCTGCCGCATACGGGCCGGATCATCCGGGAAGAAATCAGAGCGGACCGCGCTGTCCGACCGATCCAAGGATAGGTGTCCATGCGGACGCGCAGAATGTCGGGCTCTTGCCGCAGGGCGACCCGCTGCCATACTTACGATGCCGTAGGTTACGGAACCGTAGGAAACACCGCACGGTTCTCCTTGCCCGGCACCAGCCTCAATCCAAGACCCCACAGGGGACACGCATGACCTCAAGCTCCGACGTGATCGAAGGCTCCTCGAAGCCGGCCGACGAGACCCCCGCGCCCTCCGCCACGCTGGGTGGCGAGCAGAAGCGTTCGATCGAGCAGATCACCTTGCTGCTCTTCATCACCGTCCCGTTCCTCGCGCTGCTGGCGGCCGTGCCCCTGGCCTGGGGCTGGGGCGTGAGCTGGCTGGACCTCGGCCTTCTGGTCTTCTTCTACTACCTGGGGTGCCACGGCATCACGATCGGTTTCCACCGCTACTTCACCCACGGCTCCTTCAAGGCGAAGCGACCCCTGCGGATCGCCCTGGCGATCATGGGCTCGATGGCTGTCGAGGGGCCGTTGGTGCGCTGGGTGGCCGACCACCGCAAGCACCACAAGTTCTCCGACGCCGAGGGCGACCCGCATTCGCCGTGGCGTTTCGGGGAGACGCTCCCGGCGCTGATGAAGGGCCTGTGGTGGGCGCACATCGGCTGGATGTTCGACGAGGAGCAGACCCCGCAGGACAAGTACGCCCCGGACCTGATCAAGGACAAGGCGATCCGGACGATCTCCCGGCAGTTCATCCTGTGGACGATCCTCTCGCTGGCGCTGCCCGCGGTGATCGGCGGTCTGGTGACGATGTCCTGGTGGGGCGCGTTCACCGGCTTCTTCTGGGGCTCGCTGGTCCGGGTGGCCCTGCTGCACCACGTCACCTGGTCGATCAACTCGATCTGCCACGCGGTCGGCAAGCGGCCGTTCAAGTCGCGCGACCGTTCGGGCAACGTGTGGTGGCTGGCGGTCCTGTCGTGCGGCGAGTCCTGGCACAACCTGCACCACGCCGACCCGACGTCGGCACGGCACGGGGTGGAGCGGGGGCAGCTGGACTCCTCGGCGCGGTTCATTCGCTGGTTCGAGATGCTCGGCTGGGCCTATGACGTGCGCTGGCCGTCACGCTCGCGTATCGATTCTCGCCGTAATGCGGATGAGGACGGTTCCCGACGCAAGAGGGAGACGGCCGAGGCGGCATGATTGACGCCGTGGCGACCGACTCCAGCAGCACCCCGAGCAATGAGAAGCCGCGGCGTGCGCGTCGCACCCGGATGACCGGTGCGGAGCGTCGCCAGCAGCTGCTGGAGATCGGTCGCACCCTCTTCGCCGCGAAGGGCTTCGAGGGCACGTCGGTGGAGGAGATCGCGGCGAAGGCCGGGGTGTCCAAGCCGGTGGTCTACGAGCACTTCGGCGGCAAGGAGGGGCTGTACGCGGTGGTGGTCGACCGTGAGATGCGGCGCCTGCTGGACATGGTGACGAGCTCGTTGACGGCCGGTCATCCGCGTGAGCTGTGCGAGCAGGCCGCTTTCGCGTTGCTGGACTACATCGAGGAGTACACGGACGGTTTCCGGATCCTGGTCCGTGACTCCCCCATCCCCCAGTCGACGGGTTCCTTCGCGTCCCTGATCTCGGACATCGCCACCCAGGTGGAGGACATCCTGGGCCGCGAGTTCAAGAACCGCGGCTTCGACTCCAAGCTGGCCCCGCTGTACGCGCAGGCGCTGGTCGGCATGGTCGCGCTGACCGGCCAGTGGTGGCTGGACGTCCGCCGCCCGAAGAAGGCGGAGGTCGCAGCCCATCTCGTGAACCTGGCGTGGCACGGGCTGGATGGGCTGGAGGCGAAGCCGCACCTGATAGGGCGCCGGAAGAACTGAATCAATGGATCACAAGATTAACCTTGTGACACATGTGGGCGTGACTGAGATCACGATCAGCGCGGCCCGTGCCCAGCTCGGCGACCTGGTGCGTCGCGCGGCCCACAGCCGCGAGACCATCGCCCTCACCGACCACGGGCATGTGGCCGCGCTCCTCGTCTCTCCGCAGGTGATAGAGGACCTCGAAGACGCCCTGGCAGTCGCCGATTACCAGCGGCGCAAGGCGGAGGGAACGCTGAAGCCCGGCATTCCCATGGCCGAGGTGCGCAGGCGACTGGGGCTCGAGCGAGAGTGACCTACGAGATCATCTTCGAACCGCATGCCCTCGACTCCGCGGCCCGGTTCCTGAAAGAGGACCCGCGCGGCCTGGCCGCGACCTTGGCCGCCATCGATGAGCTCGCGCACAATCCACGTCCGGCGTCCTCGGCACCGTACGGCGTGAACATCCGGCGCCTCCGCGTCGGCGACCACCGCGTCGTGTACGTCATCGACGACGAAGTGATCCACATCGTCACCCACCTGGGCCGAACGGACTGACCACCGGCTCCAGGAACTCCAGGCGGTTGCCCACCGGGTCCTCGGTGTAGAACCGCCGGTGACCCGGCAGGTCGTCGTCCCAGGTGACCGTCGCTCCACGGGCCTCCAGCGCGGCCGCGTACGCCCCGATGCCCGTCACCCGCAGCCCCGGATGGGCCTTCTTCGCGGCCCGGAAGTCGTTCTCGATGCCCAGGTGCAGCTGTACGCCGCCCGCCTGGAACCAGCACCCGCCGCGCGCCGCGAGCACCGGTGGTTTCGGGATCTCCGTCATGCCGAGGACGCCGGCGTAATACGCCCGCAGCCGCTCCTCGGAGCCGGGCGGGGCCGCGAGCTGCACATGGTCCACGGCGGTGATCATCACGCCTCCTTGCGGGCGACCGCGAAGATTCGGCGGAAGGGGAAGGGTGTGCCGTGCGCGCCGGTCGGATAGGCCTCGCGCAGGGCCGCCCGGTAGGTGCTCACGAACTCGTCCCTGGCCGCCGGGTCGTCGTCGAGGGCGGTGAGGACGGGGCGCAGGCCGGTGCCCTTCACCCAGTCCAGCACCGGGTCCTCGCCCTCCAGCAGATGGACGTACGTCGTCTCCCACACGTCCGCGGTGCAGCCGAGGTCGGCCAGCCGCTCCAGGTAGGCCTCGGGTACTAGGACGGCGTCGTCGTGCCGCAGGGTGTCGGCGAGGCGGTTTTTCCAGCGGGCGGAGTGGGCGAGTTCGCGCATCAGCAGGTGGCTGGGGGCGTCGAAGTTGCCGGGGACCTGGAAGGCGAAGGTGCCGCCCGCCTTCAGGCCGGCCACCCACTCCGCGAACCGTTCCACGTGGCCGGGCACCCACTGGAGGGTGGCGTTGCTGACGATCAGGTCGTACGGCTCCGGCGGCGTCCAGCTCCGTACGTCGGCGTGGGCGAAGTCGAGGCGGCCGCCGCCGGGGGTGGACCCGGCGTGGTCCACGTGTGCCTTGTCGAGCATCTCCGGCGAGTTGTCGTACCCGGTGATGTGCGCGGTGGGCCAGCGGTCGGCGAGCAGGGTCGTGACGTTGCCGGGCCCGCAGCCGAGGTCGGCGACGCGGGGCGGCTCACCGGGAAGGTCGGGGACGCGGGCGAGGAGGTCGACGAAGGGGCGGGCGCGGTGGTCGGCGTGGCGCAGGTACTGGGCGGGGTCCCAGGTGGGGGCGGCGGGCATGGGGGGCCTCCTCGTCGTCGTGGCCGTTCTGACGGGTTCCCAGCCTGACCCCGATTTAGCTCGCCGTCAAGAATGTTGACGTCAAGAGACTTCACATCGACACAACCACTACACTGATCGTCATGGAGGACGAGGTCGATCGGCTGGTATCAGCATGGCGCCGGGAGCGCCCGGACCTCGACGTGGAACCGCTCGAGGTACTCAGCCGGGTGAGCAGACTGGCCCGGCACCTGGACCGGGCCCGCCGGCTGGCCTTCGCCGAGCACAGCCTGGAGCCGTGGGAGTTCGACGTGCTGACGGCACTGAGGCGCGCGGGAACGCCGTATCAGCTCTCGCCGGGGCAACTGCTGACCCAGACGCTGGTCACGTCGGGCACGATGACGAACCGCATCGACCGCCTGACCAAGAAGGGCCTGGTCGAGCGGCTGCCCGACCCCAGCGACCGGCGCGGAGTGCTGGTCCGCCTCACGGCCGAGGGCCGCGACCGCGCGGACCAGGCCCTGGCCGGACTGCTGGACCAGGAGCGGGCGATCCTCGCGGAGCTGTCCCGGGCCCAGCGGAGCGAACTGGCCGGACTGCTACGCCAGCTCACCGCCCCGTTCGACAACATCCCCGGCTGAGGCCCTGCCCGGGCGCATCCTGCGGTGGGCGCGGGGTCCGGCACGCACATCCACCGCGTTGATCAGGCACTGCTGCTTTCCTCGGGCATGATCCGCCCGGCGGGTCCCAGGTCGACCGGACCCACCCCCGCCCGCCGCGCCAGCGCGACGGCGGCCAGCGTGGAGTGCACCCCGAGCTTGCCGAGCACGTTCTGCATGTGGGTGCGGACGGTGTGCGGGGAGAGGAACAGGCGCTCGGCGACGGCCTTGCGGCCCAGCCCCGCGACCATGCAGCGCAGCACTTCGCGCTCCCTCGGTGTGAGGGACTCCACCAGCTGTTCGCTCTCAGTGCGGTGCTTGCGCGCGGCGGTCAGCTCCCGCAGGACGCCGGTGAGCAGGGCGGGCGGCAGGTGCGTCTCCTCGCGCAGGACCCCTCGGATGACCGTCAGCAGACGGGACAGCGAGCAGTCCTTGGCGACCCACCCGGAGGCACCGGCCTGCAGGGCGAGCGCGGCCCGCCGCGGGTCGTCCTTCTCGGCGAGCACGACGATCCGGACGGCGGGCTGCGACGAACGCACCCCGACGACCAGGGATATCCCGTCGACGAGGCCGTCCTCGCCCACCTCCTGAACCGGCGTCGCGGGCCGCACGCCGGGCACGTTGCCGCCCAGGTCGGCGTCGACCAGCAGCACGTCGTAGCGGCGCCCCTCGGCGGCCGCGCGCTCCAGACTGCGCACCGCTGCGGGACCGCTGCCCGCCGCGGAGACGTCCACGTCGGGCTCGGCCGCCAGCGCCGCGGCGAGTGACTCGGCGAAAATGCGATGGTCGTCGACGACCAGAACTCGGATACGAACCACGAAACCCCCTTCCCCAAGCTCCTGAAAAGCAGGGGATACCCCAAGGTCCGGAGAACGACGACATATACGTGGATACGACGCCCAGAGGCACCCGTCACCGCACGGCCGCCGCCGTGCAGAACCGCTACCCCCACTTCGGGCGTCGTACCCGACTGTCTCGCCCCCTGATCACACCGGCCCCCACCGGTGCTGTTCATCAGAGTACGGCCGGGGGGCAGGAGCGGAAGGTAATTTGCAGAACTGGCTGTCCGACGCGTTTATGGTGAGCCGCATGTTTCGTATGGAGACAGGAGTCGACAGACAACGGCGCGATCTGCTCCGGATCCGGCTGCGGGAGACGAACACGGCGGCCTCCCCCGTCCTGCGCGCCCTGCGCGGCACCCCCGGCGAACGCGAATCCCCGCTGCACGTCTGGATCCTGGACGACGCGGACCGCCTGGCCGGCGGCCTCGTCGGCCACACCTGGGCGACCTGGCTCCACGTGACGTACCTGTGGGTCGACGACCGTCACCGGGGCGCGGGCCTGGGCTCCGAGCTGCTCGCACAGGCCGAGCGGACGGCCCGTCGCGAACGGGGCTGTGCGGCCGCACGACTGGAGACCTGGGACTTCCAGGCGCCGCGGTTCTACCAGAAGCAGGGGTACGAGGTGGTGTGCGTGATCCCCGACTATCCGCCGGGGATCACGGAGTACACGCTGACGAAGCGGCTCAGCTGATCCTGCGCGCCCCCGCCGCCGGCACCGCCTCGAACACCCGCGGGGCGGTGAAGTCGGCCGCGGCGAAGGCCTCCTGGACGGCCTTGCTGATGGTGTCGACGTCGGCGGCCTCCGCGAGGACGATCGCCGAGCCGCCGAAGCCGCCGCCGGTCATGCGGGCGCCCAACGCACCCGCACCCAGCGCCGTGTCCACCACCAGGTCCAGCTCCGGGCAGGAGATACGGAAGTCGTCCCGGAGCGAGGCGTGACCCTCCACCAGCACCGGGCCGATCGCGCGGGTGTCGCCCGACTCCAGCAGGGACACCACCCGTTCGACCCGCTCGTCCTCGGTGACGACGTGGCGGACCAGGCGGCGGACCTCCTCCTCGTCGCCGAGGCGGTCGAGGGCGGTGTCGAGTTCGGCGTACGGCACGTCCCTGAGGGCGTTCACGCCCAGCAGGTCGGCGCCCTTCTCGCAGCCGGCGCGGCGCTTGCCGTACTCGCCGTCGCTGTGGGCGTGCTTGACCTGGGTGTCGACGACCAGCAGGCGCATGCCCTCGGCGGCCAGGTCGAAGGGGATCTGCTTCTGGGAGAGGTCCCGGGTGTCGAGGAACAGGGCGTGGCCTGCCTCGCAGCAGGCGGACGCGGTCTGGTCCATGATCCCGGTGGGGGCGCCGACGTAGACGTTCTCGGCGCGCTGGCACAGGCGGGCCAGCTGCCAGCCCTTGAGGCCGAGGTCGTAGAGGTCGTTCAGGGCGAGCGCCACCACGACCTCCAGCGCCGCCGACGAGGACAGGCCCGCGCCGGACGGCACCGTCGACGTCAGGTGGACGTCCGCGCCCGTGATCGCGTGGCCCGCCTCGCGCAGGGCCCAGACCACGCCCGCCGGGTACGCCGTCCAGCCGCGGTCGGTCTCCGGGGCCAGGTCGTCGAGGCGCAGCTCGACGACGCCGCCGTCGACGTCCGCCGAGTGCAGGCGCAGTACGCCGTCCTCGCGCCGGGACACCGCCGCGACGGTGACGTGCGGCAGGGCGAACGGCATGACGAAGCCGTCGTTGTAGTCGGTGTGTTCGCCGATGAGGTTGACCCGGCCCGGCGCCGCCCACACCCCTTGCGGCCCGGTCCCGTACAGCTCCTCGAACCGCTCGGCGACAGCCCCTGCGACAGCCTCGCTCATGCCCTGACCCCTGACCTTTCCGTACCTACTTGTGCAGCTGCCGGTGCAGCCGGTTGCCGCGTTGCCGCGGGTGCCGCTAGTTGCCGCGTCGCTGTGCGAAGTCCCACGCGTCCGCGACGATCCCCGCGAGGTCCGCGCGGGACGGGTTCCAGCCCAGCTTCTCGCGGGCGGTGGCGGCCGACGCCACCAGGACCGCCGGGTCGCCGCCGCGGCGGGGGGCGACGACCTCGGGGATCGGGTGGCCGGTGACCTGCCGGACCGTCTCGACGACCTCGCGGACGGAGAAGCCGTTGCCGTTGCCGAGGTTGCAGATGAGGTGCTCGCCGGGGGTGGCGGCCTTGACCGCGAGGAGGTGGGCCTCGGCCAGGTCCGCGACGTGGATGTAGTCGCGCACGCAGGTGCCGTCCGGCGTCGGGTAGTCGTCGCCGTAGACGGAGATCGCGTCGCGCCGGCCCTGCGCGACCTGGAGGACGAGCGGGATGAGGTGCGACTCGGGGTCGTGGCGCTCGCCGTACTCCCCGTACGCGCCCGCCACGTTGAAGTAGCGCAGCGACACGGCGCCGAGCCCGTGGGCCGCCGCCTCACTTGTGATCATGTGGTCGACCGCGAGCTTCGTGGCGCCGTAGGGGTTGGTGGGCTGCGTCGGAGCCGACTCGACGATCGGCACCTCGGTGGGCTCGCCGTAGGTGGCGGCCGTGGAGGAGAACACGAGCTTGTGCACGCCCGCCTCGCGCATGGCGCCGAGCAGGGCCATGGTGCCGCCGACGTTGTTCTCCCAGTACTTCTCGGGCTTCACGACCGACTCGCCGACCTGGGAGGAGGCGGCGAAGTGCAGGACGGCGTCGAAGGAGGAGTCGAGCCACTTGGCGGCGTCGCGGATGTCGCCCTCGACGAAGGTGGCCCCGGCCGGGACACCCTCGCGGAAGCCGGTGGAGAGGTTGTCGAGGACGACGACCTCGTGCCCCGCCTCCAGCAGGTGCTGGGAGACCACACTGCCGACGTACCCCGCACCGCCCGTGACCAGAAACTTGCCGCTCATGAACTCGCTACCTCTCGCAGTCGCTCGGCCGCGGCCTCCGGCCGGATGTCGTTGATGAACACACTCATACCGGACTCGGACCCCGCGAGGAACTTCAGCTTGCCGGACGTACGGCGAATGGTGAAAAGCTCGAGGTGCAGCGCGAAGTCGTCACGGCTGACGCCCTCGAAGTCCTCCAGCGCGCCGAACGGCGCCTGGTGCCAGGCGGCGATGTAAGGCGTCTGAGGCTCGCCCTCCCCTTCCTTCCCTCCACCCGGCCCGGCGAAGATCCGGTCGAAGCGCCTCAAGAGTTCCAGATACACCTGGGGGAACTCTGTGCGCGCGTCCTCGTCGAGGCCGAGCAGGTCCGGCACCCGGCGCTTCGGGTACAGGTGCACCTCGTACGGCCAGTGCGCCGCGTACGGCACGAAGGCGACCCAGTGCTCGCTCTCCAGGACGACCCGCTCGTCGGCGAGTTCGCGCTCCAGGATCGCGTCGAAGAGGTTCTCCCCGCCGGTGGCTTCCTTGTGCGCCGCCACCGAGCGCAGCATCAGCGCGGTGCGCGGCGTGGTGAAGGGGTAGGCGTAGATCTGCCCGTGCGGGTGACCCAGCGTCACACCGATCTCCGCGCCACGGTTCTCGAAACAGAACACCTGCTCGACGGAGGGCAGATTCGACAGCTCCGACGTCCGGTCGGTCCACGCGTCCAGGACCAGGCGCGCCTGCTCCTCGGTAAGGTCGGCGAAGGACGCGTTGTGGTCGGAGGTGAAGCAGACCACCTCACAGCGGCCGGAGTCGCCGGCGAGCGAGGGGAAGCGGTTCTCGAAGACCGCCGCGTCGTACGAGGAGTCCGGGATCTCGCTCAGCCGGTCACCCTGGGACGGGCACAGGGGGCACTCGTCGGCCGGCGGGTGGTAGATGCGGCCCTGGCGGTGCGAGGCGATGGCGACCTCGTCGCCGAGCAGGGGGTCCCGGCGGACCTCGGACGTGGTGACGGTCGGATCCAGCGGCCGGCGGTCGACCGCGTCCCGCACGGTGTCGTCGCGCAGGTCGTAGTAGATCAACTCGCGACCGTCGGCCAGTCGGGTCGAGGTCTTCTTCACTGCGGACTCCCTATTCGAGCCACTCAATCATCAAACAGAACCAAACACATCGAAACACAAGCGACCACCACCGTCAACATCACAATCAAACAAGAAACGTCAACCGACGTGTTCATTTTCTGAACACGGAGGCATGGGTTCCGCCGCTCTGGATCGGTTCACGCAACGAAGCGAGTACGGACCTGCTCGCGAGCACCACGGCCGCGATGATCGACTACTTCGTCATCCACAAGCAGGGCGGCCGAGGAGCTCCACAAAGACGTCCAGCACGAGGTCTGCGAACTGCAGACCAAGTCCGCGACCCGCGGGCCCGCCTCTTCGCCATCCGCCGCATCATCGGCGGCCTGTTCGTCCTCCACGGCGTCATCGTCACGATCGCCGGCCTCACCGCGTCCGACGCCGACATCGACAAGGCGGAGGGCGTCAAATTCAACCTGTGGGCCGGGGTGGGGATGCCGGCCCTTGGCCTGTTCTTCCTGGTCTGGCCGAAGCTGCGGCCGGTGGTTCCGCCGCCGGTGGACGCGGTGGCGGGGGACGAGACGGTGGAGTGAGCCCCGGGGCGGGACGGAAGTCTCCCGTCCCGCCCCACGCCCCGCCGGAAGTGCTCGAAAGCACCCGGCGTCTAGAACTCCGCCCCCGCCTCCGGCGACGGGTGGGACACCGGCCCCGCCCTGTCCAGCAGCCCCGTCCGCGCCGCCAGCGCCGCAGCCTCCAGCCTGGATCCCACGCCGAGCTTCATCAGGACCCGCTGGACGTGGGTGCGGGCCGTGGACGGGGCGATGCCCATGCCGGCCGCGATCAGGCGGGTGTCCTCGCCGTCGGCGACCCTGACCAGGACCTCGACCTCCCGGGGGGTCAGCATCTGCAGCAGACGCTGTCCCTCGTCGTCCGGTTGGGCCACCGGGTTGAGCAGTTCACTGAACGCGCCCTGGAGCAGCTGCGGCGCCACCGCCGCCTCCCCCGCCCGGGCCTTCATGATCGCGCGCTCGACCCCCTCGATCCGCTCGTCATGCCGTACGTAGCCGGAGGCCCCCGCCGCGAACGCCGCCGCGATCCCGCGCGGGTTGGGCACCGGGCCCAGCACCAGCACCGCCACCTGCGGACGCTCCCGCTTGATGCGGACCACCGGGTCGAACATCCCCGGCTCCGCCGGTGTCGCCGTGCCCAGCAGGCACACCTCCGGCGCCCGGCTGATCACCAGTTCCGCCGCGCCCGCGGCGGGCGCCGCCGCGGCGAGCACCCGGTGCCCCCGCAGTTTCAGCGCCGAGGCCAGCGCCTCGGCGAGCAGACGGTGGTCGTCGACCACCATGAGCCGCACTCCCATCGAGCCCAACCCCCCAGTCCCCCCAGTGGATCCCCATGCATCACCGTGGATGCCCCAATGGATGCCCACTGGTCCGCACGGACAGAAGCCCCCTCCCGGCTCCCCCCGCCCTTCATGCCCCCGGAAGCTACACGCTTGTTCGACGTTGCGCTTCCCCTACCGGGAGAGAAGTGCCCCGGATCGACGGAAATTCTGGTTTTCCTAGCATTCGAGGGTGATGAGCGGTACGCGCACGGCCCCACCCCTGAGCAGGGGCGGGGCCGTGCGGGAAGGCCGGTCGGGCGGGTCAGCTCGCGCCGAACGCGATCACCAGATACTCCTTGTCCGATCCCGACAGAGCACTGGCGAAGATCGCGGACATGAACAGGTGGCCCTGCGAGTACTGGTACTCCGAGTAGTCCGGCAGCATGCTGGTCTCCACGTCCCGCACCGACTCCGTCGCCGGGTTCTCCAGCAGCTTGGTCTCCTTGAAGGAGCCGCCGTCGATGCTGACGATCTGACCGCCCTTGTCGTACGGCGGACGCTTGTACGCGATCAGGTTGGTGCCGTCCATGCGCAGCGGGGAGATCGTGTAGTCGTCGCCCGAGTCGGCGCGCTGGCCGGTCTGCTTGCCGGTGGCGAGGTCGATCGCGACGATCGCGTTGGCCTGGGTGTACTCCTCGGCGCCGTCGTCCTCCTCGGTCGGCAGGTAGAGCCGGTCGTTGCCGACCGCGATCTGGTGGCACTCCTCGATCTTGGTGATGCCGTCGCAGCTGGCCGCGTACTGGTCGCTGGGCGCCGAGATGCGGGTGCGCAGCTTGCCGGTCTTGTTGTCGATGGAGAAGAAGTCCGAGATGCCGCTGCCGTCCTTCGCGGCCTCGCCGATGTCGGCGGCCACCACCAGCGGGTCGGTCGACACGACACTGGCGTAGGAGATGCCCTGCGCCATCTTGTAGTCGGAGATCACCTTCCCGCCCGTCGGGTCGAGGGTCTGGATGTGCAGCTCGGGTGCGTCGTACGAACCGCACCTGCGCACGGCGACCAGCTTCGCGCCGCCGCCGTACCCGGCGTCGTAGCAGGTGTCGGTCGGCTTCGGGGCCCACAGCTGCTTGCCGGAGCCGAGGTCGAAGGCGGCGCCACCGCTGGAGCTGCCCACGGCGACGGTGTTCGCGCTGACGGTGACGTTGTTGAAGCTGATCGCCTCGTCACCGGAGTTGGCGGTCTTCGTCCACAGCTTCTTGCCGGCGGCGAGGTCGATCCCCGCGACCTGGCTGCAGCCGTGCGAGGGCTCGGCCTTGGTCGGCATCTGCGGCTGGTAGATGATCGCCGTCCGGCCGTCGGTGGTGACGTGGTTGCTGCCCTGGCACACCGGGCCGGGGAGCTTGATCGTCCACAGCTTGGTGCCCTTGTCGGGGTCGTAGCCGACGACCTCGGCGACGCCGCTCTTGGCGTACACCTTGTCGGTGAGCCACGAACCGGCCGTGGAGATCGTGCTGTCCTTGCCGACCTCGGGCGCCGGGACCTGGAAGAGGACCTTGGAGGCGGGGTTGCCGGGCACCTTCTCCACCGGGGTGGTGGAGGTGCCGGTGGTGCCGCCGGAGCCGTCCGTGCCGCCCCCGCCGGTGCTGCCGCCGTCCTTGTCGTCGGTGCCGCCCGTGCTACCGCCGGAACTCGCGGTGTCGTCCTTCTTGCCGCTCTCGTCACCGGAGGTCGACGCGTACCAGACACCGCCGCCGACGATCAGCGCGATCGCCACGACGGCGGCGACGATGATGGTCAGCTGCGCGTTGAACTTCTTGCCGCCGCCGGCCGGCTGACCCGGCTGCGGCTGCAGCGGCATGGTCCCCTGCGGGTAGCCGTAACCGGGCTGCTGGCCGTACGGGTTGGGCTGCTGCCCATACGGGTTGGGCTGCTGGCCGGGATAGCCGTAGCCGGGGGGCGGCGGCGGGGTCTGGTGTGCCTGGGGTGCCTGGGCCGGCGGCGCCTGCGGATAGCCGTAGCCCGGAGGGGTCTGGGGGGGTGTGGGCTGCTGCGGGTAGCCGTAACCCGGCTGCGGCTGACCCGGCGGCTGCGGAGGCTGCGCGGGCTGCGCCGGTTGCGGCGGCTGCGGAGGCTGGTCCTGCGGCGGGCCGAAACCGCCCTGCTGCGGGGGCTGGTTGGGGGGCGGAGGGGGCGGCTGGGTCATGACGTGAGTACCTCGGGAGCGGAGTCGGCGGAGACGGCGGGAAGGGCGGGGAACCGAGGGGGAAGAGTCACTTGCCGTAGGCGAGCATCAACTTCTCCTTCTTGTCGGTGTCGCCGGCCAGCCGTGTGGTCGAGATGTAGAAGCGTCCGTCGACCCAGTCGATGGCCTTCGAGTAGAAGCTGCTCTCGATGTCCGCGGTGCCCGTCGGCATCTGCAGCAGCGTCGACGGGGTGTGCTTGGCGCCGGTCGTCGGGATCGACACGATCCGGCCGCCCCCGTCGTACGACGGCTGGACATACGCGACGAGCTTGCCGCCCTCGACCTTCAGCGGCAGCATCGACTCGTCCGTCGGGGACTTGACCCGCCACTTCTCCTTGCCGTCGGCGAGGTTGATCGCGACGACCTCGTTCGCGCCGGTGGTCGCCTCGGTGGGCAGGTAGAGCGTGTTGGCGTCGGCGGCCACGCCCTCGCAGGCCTGGAGGTCACCGCCGAGGAATCCCCAGCCGCACTCAGGAGCGAAGTCCTCGTCGAAGGCGACCTGCGAGCGGAACTTGCCGGCGGCGGTGACCGCGGAGATGTTCCACGCGTCCTTGTCGTCGTTGGTGCTGTAGATGACCAGCGGGTCGACGGAGTAGGTGTGCTCGACGGACCAGCCCTTGTCGAACTTCTGGGTCCACTTGACCTTGCCGGTCCTGGGGTCCAGCTCCTGCACCTCGTCGTGCGCGGTCGCCTGGCCGGCGTCGCAGGACGCGGCGACGACCAGGCGGGCGCCGCCCGCGAACGCCTTCGGGAAACAGGCGTCGCCGTACCGCTTCTTGTCGAAGAGCTTCTTGCCGGTCGTCACGTCGTACGCCGTGCCGGACTGCGAGCGGCCCACCATCAGGGTCTTGCCGGTGACGGAGAGCTCGATCGAGGCGGTGCTGTCGAACAGCGCGCCGTCCGCGACCTCGCCGGTCCAGCCCTTCGCCCCGGTGTCGAGGTCGATCTCCTGGAGCTGGTTGCACTCGGCGCGGTCGCTGACGCCGTCCATGTACGCGACGACGATCTTGTCGTCGGACGTCTTCTGCGGGGTGACCGCGCAGATCTTCTGCGGGAAGGTCACCGTGTCCCAAGTGGGGGCGCCATCGCCGACGTTGTAGGCGACGAGCTGCTTGTACGCCGCCTTCACCGCGGTCTTGTCGGTGATCCACATACCGGGGGCATCGGCTCCGTCACCGGGGGCGTCGGGCGCCTCCTTGTACCAGAGCACCTTGGCCTCGCCGGCCTGCCGGCCCTCGTTGAGGTTCTCCGGGTCCGCGCCGCCGGCACCGCTGCCGTCACCGGGGTTGACCGGGGAGTCGGACGCGGTGGGCTTGGGGTCGTCGCTCTTCCCGGCGATCGGCTCCTTGCCGTCGTCACCGCCGCTGGTGACCGCGAACACGGTCCCGCCGATGACGAGCAGTACCGCCACGGCGGCACCGATGATGACGGCCGGCTTGCCCTTGAAACGGTTGCCGGAGCCGGGCGGCGGGGTGCCGGGCGCGCCCGGGAACTGGGGCTGCGGCGGATAGCCGTACCCCTGCGGCTGCGCGTACGGCCCGGGCTGCTGCGGCTGCGCGTACGGCCCCGGCTGCTGCGGCTGGCCGTACGGTCCCGGCTGACCGTAGGGACCGGGCTGCGGCTGGCCGTACGGACCGGACTGGTCGTACGGGCCGGACGATTGCGCGGGCTGCTGCGGATAGCCGTAACCGGGCTGCGGTGGAGCCTGCGGCGGCGGTGGCGGCGGAGCTCCGAAGCCGCCTCCCTGCTGTTGTGGTGGTTGGTCCTGCGGCGCTCCGAAGCCACCCTGCGGCGGCTGGTTGGGCGGCTGAGTCATCAGCGCGTCCCCCCGTTCAGTCACTGATTTTTAGCCACGCCCTGAGGTTCGTATGGACCCAGAGTCGTACTCAGAAAGTTCTCAGACGGCTCTTTCTATCACTCGGGACCGACAACGCACCGGGCCGGTTCTGCCCCTGTTCCCAAGGGAGGACCGGCCCGTGATGCCGTCGTTATGCGCCTTCACGCGCCCTTCACGCGTCCTCGGCGAGTTCCAGCCATCGCAGCTCCAGGTCGTCCCGCTCGGCGGCCAAGTCCCGCAGCTCGGCGTCGAGTTTGGCCACCTTCTCGAAGTCCGTGGCGTTCTCCGCGATCTGCGCGTGCAGTTTGGTCTCCTTCTGGGAGACCTTGTCCAACTGCCGCTCGATCTTCTGGAGTTCCTTCTTCGCGACACGCTGGTCGGCGGCGCTCTTCTCCGGTACGGCCTTGTCGGCGGCCGGCGTGGGGACCGAGGCCGCCGCCACCTCCTCCATGCGCCGGCGCCGCTCCAGGTACTCGTCGATGCCGCGCGGCAGCATCCGCAGGGTGGCGTCGCCGAGGAGGGCGAAGACGCGGTCGGTGGTGCGCTCGACGAAGAACCGGTCGTGGGAGATGACGACCATCGAGCCGGGCCAGCCGTCGAGTACGTCCTCCAGCTGGGTCAGCGTCTCGATGTCGAGGTCGTTGGTGGGCTCGTCGAGGAAGAGGACGTTGGGCTCGTCCATGAGGAGACGCAGCAGTTGGAGCCTGCGCCGCTCACCGCCGGACAGGTCGCCGACGGGCGTCCACTGCTTCTCCTTGTTGAAGCCGAACGTCTCGCACAGCTGACCGGCGGTCATCTCGCGCCCCTTGCCGAGGTCGACGCGCTCCCGCACCTGCTGCACGGCCTGCAGCACCCGCCAGGTCGGGTCGAGTTCGGCGACCTCCTGGGAGAGGTAGGCGAGCTTGACGGTCCTTCCCACGGCGATCCGCCCGCCGACCGGCTGCGTCTCGCCCTGCGTCAGGGCGGCCTCGGCCATGGCCCGCAGCAGGGAGGTCTTCCCGGCGCCGTTCACCCCGACCAGACCGATCCGGTCGCCCGGGCCGAGCTGCCAGGTCACGTGCTTGAGCAGCACCTTGGGGCCGGCCTGGACGGTCACGTCCTCCAGGTCGAAGACGGTCTTCCCGAGCCGCGACGAGGCGAACTTCATCAGCTCGCTGCTGTCCCGGGGCGGCGGCACGTCCGCGATGAGCTCGTTGGCCGCCTCCACGCGGAAGCGCGGCTTGGACGTACGGGCCGGGGCGCCGCGCCGCAGCCACGCCAGCTCCTTGCGGACCAGGTTCTGCCGCTTGGTCTCCTCCGTGGCGGCGATGCGCTCACGCTCCGCGCGCGCGAAGACGTAGTCGGAGTAACCGCCCTCGTACTCGTAGACATCGCCCTTCTGCACGTCCCACATCCGGGTGCAGACCTGGTCCAGGAACCACCGGTCGTGGGTCACGCAGACGAGCGCGGAGCGCCGCTCGCGCAGGTGCCGGGCGAGCCAGGCGATGCCCTCCACGTCGAGGTGGTTGGTCGGCTCGTCCAGGACGATCAGGTCCTGCTCCTCGATGAGCAGCTTGGCGAGCGCGATGCGGCGCCGCTCACCGCCGGAGAGCGGGGCGATGACGGTGTCGAGCCCCTGCGGGAACCCCGGCATGTCGAGCCCGCCGAACAGCCCGGTGAGGACGTCCCTGATCTTCGCGTTCCCGGCCCACTCGTGGTCGGCCATGTCCCGGATGACCTCGTGCCGGACGGTGGCCGTCGGGTCGAGGGAGTCGTGCTGGGTCAGCACGCCGGTCCGCAGTCCGCCCGAGTGCGTGACCCGGCCGGTGTCGGCGTCCTCCAGCTTGGCGAGCATCCGGATCAAGGTCGTCTTGCCGTCGCCGTTCCGCCCGACCACCCCGATGCGGTCGCCCTCGGAGACGCCGAGCGAGACGCCGTCCAGCAGGGCACGGGTGCCGTACACCTTGCTGACGTTCTCGACATTGACCAGGTTGACGGCCATTACTCTCCTGACAAGGGGGACGATCGACCTTCCAGAGTAGTCGGAGGGGCGGGTGGTCATCCCCAAGCCGGGGTTCTCGCCCCCGCCAGGGGGCTCCGCCCCATGGACCCCCGGCCTTCGCCCACCCACCACCCGACTCGGTGGGTCGAGAGGTGCGCCACCGGGGCGAGGGTCACGTTTTGTCCGACCGAGTCGGGTGGGGGGTGGGCATAGGCCCGGCGGTCTGAGGGCGGAGCCCCCAGAAACGCGCACCCCCACCGGGGATCAGCGCTTGACCGTGGCCCCCGGGGCCGGCCCGGAAGTCGTCCGTACGCTCCGGCAGGCGCCGGACGTGCGCAGGGCCTCCGCCACCTTCGTCGCCGACTCGGCGTCCCGGGTGAGGAACGCCGTGGTCGGGCCCGAGCCCGAGACGAGGGTGGCGAGGGCGCCGGCGGCCCGTCCGGCCGCGAGGGTGTCGGCGAGTTCCGGGAAGAGGGAGAGCGCGGCGGGCTGGAGGTCGTTGGTGACTGCGGCGGCGAGCGCGTGGGCGTCGCCCTTGGCGAGGGCGTCGAGGAGCGGCTGGGAGGCGACCGGCTCGGGGACGTCCAGCCCCTCCGCCAGCCGGTCGAACTCGCGGAAGACGGCCGGCGTGGACAGCCCGCGCTCCGCCATCGCGAACACCCAGTGGAAGGTTCCGCCCACCTCCAGGAGCCGGAGTTTCTCTCCGCGCCCGGTGCCGAGTGCCGCCCCGCCGACCAGGCTGAACGGCACGTCGCTGCCCAACTCGGCGCAGATGTCGAGGAGTTCCTCGCGGGAGGCGTTCGTGCCCCACAGCGCGTCGCACGCGACGAGGGCTCCGGCGCCGTCCGCGCTGCCGCCCGCCATGCCCCCCGCCACCGGGATGTCCTTGGCGATGTGGATGTGCACGGCGGCATCGAGGCCGCGACGCCCGGCGAGGACGATCGCCGCACGCGCTGCCAGGTTCGTACGGTCCAGCGGCACCTGGCCGGCGTCCGGCCCCGCGCAGGTCACGCGCAGTTCGTCGGCCGGGGTCACCGTCACCTCGTCGTAGAGGCCGACCGCGAGGAAGACGTTGGCCAGGTCGTGGAAGCCGTCGGGACGGGCGGCGCCGACCGCGAGCTGCACGTTGACCTTGGCGGGAACACGCACGGTGACGCTCACTGCTCGGCCTGCTCCTCGGTGTCGACGTCCGTCTTGTCGCCGGTCTCTGTCTTGCTTTCCGCGCCCGTCTTGCTCTCGACGCCCGTCCCGTACCCGGCGTCCGTCCTGCTTTCCGCGGCCGTCTTCCTCCCGGCGCCCGTCCCGTACCCGGCGTCCGTCTTGTTCTCGGCGATCCGAGCGAACTCCTCCACCGTCAGCGCCTCCCCGCGTGCCTGCGGCGAGACGCCGGCGGCGACCAGGGCGGTCTCGGCGGCGGCCGCGGATCCCGCCCAGCCGGCGAGCGCGGCCCGCAGGGTCTTCCGCCGCTGCGCGAACGCGGCGTCGACGACGGCGAAGACCTCGTGCCTGGAGGCGGTCGTCTTGAGCGGCTCGGCCCGCCGCACCAGTGAGACCAGCCCGCTGTCGACGTTCGGGGCGGGCCAGAAGACCTTGCGGCCGATCGAGCCGGCCCGCTTGACCTCGGCATACCAGTTGGCCTTGACCGACGGGACGCCGTACACCCGCGAACCGGGCGGGGCGGCGAGCCGGTCGGCGACCTCCGCCTGGACCATGACGAGGGTGCGCTCGATGCTCGGGAAGGTGTCGAGCATGTGCAGCAGGACCGGCACGGCCACGTTGTACGGCAGGTTCGCGACCAGCGCGGTCGGGGCGGGGCCCGGCAGCTCCCGCACCTGCATCGCGTCGGAGTGCACCAGCGCGAACCGGTCGGCCCGGTCCGGCATCCGCGCCGCGACGGTCGCGGGCAGCGCGCCGGCTAGTACGTCGTCGATCTCGACGGCGACGACCCGGTCGGCGGCCTCCAGCAGTGCGAGCGTGAGCGAGCCGAGTCCGGGTCCCACCTCGACCACCGTGTCGTCGGGGCGGACCCCGGCGGTGCGGACGATACGGCGGACCGTGTTCGCGTCGATCACGAAGTTCTGACCGCGCTGCTTGGTGGGCCGCACACCGAGCGCTGCCGCGAGTTCGCGGACGTCGGCGGGGCCCAGGAGGGCGTCGGGGGTGGGGCTGCTGCTCACGGCACAAGAGTACGGGGCACGCCGGGCGCGATCGTCCGCGCGCGGTCGCGGGCCACCGCACGCTAGACGCTCACCCGTGCAACCGCGCCCCGCAATGCGGCCAGGGGCTCGTCCCCTGCCGCACGTACAGCTTCTTCGCCCGGAACGTCTGTTCCGCCGCCGGGGCGTCCTGCGGGCGCCCCTTGCCGCCGAGGCTCTGCCAGGTCCGGGTGTCGAACTGGTAGAGCCCGCCGTACGTCCCCGAAGGGTCGACGGCGCCCGGCCGCCCCCCGGACTCGCAGGTCGCGAGGGCCTGCCAGTTCAGGTCGTCGGCGCCCCGCACGGACGTCGGCAGCGGCTTCGTGCCCACCCTGACCATCTGCGCGCGCGGCTCCCGCACCACCTCGGTCCTGGTCCGCCGCGGCTTCTGCCGGACCCCGTTGACGGTCCGCAGCGAGTACGTGATCCGTCGCAGCCCCGGCTGCCCGGCCCGTTCGACGACCTCGGTGCCCCGGAACAGGGAGGCGTCCTCGGTCCGCTCCACCTCGAAGGGGATCGCCTCGTCGTGGACCTCTTTGATGCCGATGATCCGCAGCACGGTGACGGTCTGCCCGTCGCGAGGGAAGCTGTCCGGCGCGACGGAGGTGGTGTCCTGCCCGCGCAGGGTGATCCCGGCCTGCTCGACGGCCTCCCGCACGGTCGCCGCGTTCGTACGGATCGTGCGGGCCCGCCCGTCCGCCATGATCGTCACGGCGCGTTCGGTACGCATGTCCAGTGCGAGCCCCTCGCGCCCGATGGGCCGGGAGCGCGAGACGGACAGATAGGCGCCCTGCGCACGCACCCCCAACTGCTGAAGCGCCCCTTCCACCGTGTGCGCCGTGGTCCACACCTCGTGCCGGTGTCCGTCGATCGTGAGCCGCACGGGGCGCCCGTAGCGCACCGCGACCTCGTCGCCGCTGGCGAGCTCCTCGCCGGGGGCGGGCGCGACCACGTCGTGCGCGCCGACCTTCACGCCCTCCTCGGCGAGCAGTTCGGAAACGTCGTCCGCGAAGGTGTGCAGGGTGCGGGGCCTGCCGTCGACGCTGAGCTCGATCGCCTTGTCCTCGGCGACGAAGGCGGTGGTGCCGCCCGCGAGGAACGCGACGACCAGCGCCTGTGGGAGCAGTCGGCGCATGGCGCTCTCCGAGCGCTCCGCGTACCGGACCCTGCGCCGCCGCGCGGCCCGCCCGTTCCCCTCGGCGCGCACAGCGGGCGCGGGTGGCGCCTCGTAGGCGGGCATGTAGGTGTCGTCGTACGGCGGCGGCGCCACGTACATGCCGTAGGCCAGCGTCTGGGCGCTGTGCACGTCGGTGTACGGCTCGCTCGGGCCGTACGTCTCGTACGTCTGGTGCTGCGAGTTGCTCACGCCGACACGCTCCAGGGGCCGGAGGGTCCATAGGGGTCCGGATCGGGCCCCCAGAACCTAGCGGAGCGGCCGTCACTCTCCAAGGCGACGCGGCTACTCAGAGTCGCGTTTCGATGGGTATTGGTAACGGATGGTCGCTGTCAGTAGTCGAACGCGCGGGCCGTGTTGGCGGCGAGTGCCGACGCCAGCGCGTCCTCGTCGACACCGCGCACGGCGGCCATCGCGCGCACCGTGACCGGAATGAGATACGGGGCGTTGGGCCGTCCTCGATACGGCACCGGGGTGAGGAAGGGCGCGTCCGTCTCCACCAGGAGCAGCTCCGCCGGCGCTGTGGCCACGGCGTCCCGCAGGTTCTGGGCGTTCTTGAAGGTGACGTTGCCGGCGAAGGACATGAAGTATCCGGCGCCGGCGCAGATCTCCGCCATCTCGGCGTCGCCGGAGTAGCAGTGGAAGACGGTGCGCTCGGGGGCGCCCTCCTCCTTCAGCACGCGCAGTACGTCGGCGTGGGCGTCGCGGTCGTGGATGACCAGGGCCTTGCCGTGCCGCTTGGCCATCTCGATGTGGGCACGGAAGGACCTCTCCTGCGCCTGCTTGCCCTCGGGGCCGGTGCGGAAGTAGTCGAGGCCCGTCTCGCCGACGCCCTTGACCTGGGGCAGCCCGGCCAGCCGGTCGATCTCGGCGAGGGCCTCGTCGAGGCCGGCGTCGCCGCCCGGGGTGCGCGCGCCCTGCCGGGACCAGCCGTCGGGGTCGCCGTGGACGATCCGCGGGGCCTCGTTCGGGTGCAGGGCGACGGTCGCGTGGACGGCGTCGTAGCGCTCGGCCGTCTCGGCGGCCCACCGCGAGCCGGCCAGGTCGCAGCCGACCTGCACGACCGTGGTCACGCCCACCGACGCGGCTTTCGCGAGCCCTTCCTCCACGGTCCCCGACTGCATGTCGAGGTGGGTGTGGGAGTCGGCGACCGGTACCCGCAGGGGTTCCGGGAGCGGCGGGGCGGCGTTCTTGTCGGCGGCGTTCGAAGGCATGCCCCGATCCTACGAAAGGGGCATGCCGTCGCCGGTGCCGGAGCGGATCAGCTCGCCTTGCGCTGGAAGGGGTGCAGGAGATCGGACAGGTGCCAGTGGTGCTGCTCCCCGTGCTCCCCCTGTTCTCCGCGCTCCTTCTGCTGTCCCTCGGCGTCGGCCGCCGGTGCCTCTGCCGGACCGGCGGGCGGCGTGCGGTGCTGCCGGTGCGCCGCGTCGCGGGCGGAGGCGACCCGGCCCGGCCGCATGATCCGTACGACGTGGTTGTCGCAGTTGGTGCACGTGGGCCGGGAGAGCGGGGAGGGCACGACCTGTCCGTTCGCCACGTAGAGCACGAACTCGTGGTCGTCGGCGTCCACGTGGTGCTCTATCTCGTACGACTGCTCCCACCCGTGCCCGCAGCGCATGCAGGCGAAGGAATACGACTCGTGCACGACGGCGGTGGCACCGGCGCGGAGTCCGGTCTGCCCTGCGATCTCACTCATGCCAGCTCCTGTTGTCCGCTGGATCGAGGGACGGATGAGTCCCTCGACCCAGTGGACGCCTCCACCAGCATGAACGCAGCAGGCCTGTCGAGTGTTGGCGGCGATTTGGGCGTTCCTTGCCAAACCGCCCCGTTGACCGCCTCCTGGCTTTGCCTTCCAAGCCGACTCTTTGCGCACGCATGGGGCGCCCGCTCAGAGGAGGTACGCCCTGCTCAGGGGGCGTGTGCGCCAGCTCACAGGATGCGTACGCCGGGCGCACACGACAAGCCGTGCGCCCTTGCTTACGCCCCTTTGTTCCTCGCGTCACGCCCCCCGCAGCCTCGCAACCGCTCCCGCGTTCCCGCCGCTCACGCCCGGCGATCTCCGCCGCTCAGGCCGTACGTTCCCCGCCGCTCACGCCCGGCGATCTCCGCCCCTCACACCCCGTGATCTCCGCCGCTCACGCCCCCGCGTTCTTCGCCGCCACCACCGCGTCGAACACCTGCCGCTTGGGCAGCCCCGCCTCCGCGGCCACCGCGGCGATCGCCTCCTTGCGCCGCTCCCCCGCCTCCTCGCGCACCCGCACCCGCCGGACCAGCTCCGTGGCGTCGAGCTCCTCGGGGCCGCGCTCCGGCGCCCCCTCCACGACGACGGTGATCTCCCCGCGTACGCCCTCCGCCGCCCACGCCGCCAGCTCGGCCAGCCCGCCGCGCCTGATCTCCTCGTACGTCTTGGTCAGCTCCCGGCAGACGGCGGCCCGCCGGTCGGCGCCGAACACCTCGGCCATCGCGGCGAGGGTGTCGTCGAGCCGGTGCGGGGCCTCGAAGTAGACGAGGGTGCGTCGCTCCTCGGCCACCTCCCGCAGCCGGGACAGCCGTTCGCCCGCCTTCCGGGGCAGGAACCCCTCGAAGCAGAACCGGTCGACGGGCAGCCCGGACAGCGCGAGCGCGGTGAGCACGGCGGACGGCCCCGGCACGGCGGTGACCCGGATGTCCTTCTCGACGGCGGCGGCGACGAGCCGGTACCCCGGGTCGGACACGGACGGCATCCCCGCGTCGGTCACCAGCAGCACCCGCGCGCCGCCCACCAGCGCCTCGACCAGCTCGGGTGTCCGGGCGGCTTCGTTGCCCTCGAAGTAGGAGACGACCCTCCCCTTGGGCGTCACGCCCAGCGCCTGCGTCAGGCGTCGCAGTCTCCGGGTGTCCTCGGCGGCGACGACGTCGGCACCGGCCAGTTCCTCGGCGAGCCGGGGCGGGGCGTCGGAGATGTCGCCGATGGGAGTACCGGCAAGGACCAGGGTTCCGGGCGTAACTGTCACGTTTCCATCCTCGCAGGGGCCCAAGCACGGGACTCACACAGCGCCGTTCCCTACGATGGCGCGGTGACCAGTACCGCGTCCTCCATGGACACCCGGCAGGAGCAGGCCCACCAGGACCAGCGGCCGTCGTGGCAGCAGCGGCTGCGCCGCTTCGGCTATGCGGCGGGGCCCAGAAGCGACGTCCGCGATCGCCTGGTGCCGCCCTACGTCGAGCCGAGCCCGAGGCTGTGGCAGGTCCTCGGGGTGTCCAAGGAGTTCGCCGGGCGGATCGGCCGCTGGTCCGCCTGGGGCGGTCCGCTGCTGGTGACGCTGTTCGCGGGCGTCATCCGGTTCTGGAACCTGGGCAGCCCGAAGGCGGTGATATTCGACGAGACGTACTACGCGAAGGACGCGTGGGCGCTCGTCCACCGCGGCTACGAGGTCAACTGGGACAAGAACGTCAACGACCTGATCCTGTCGAACAACGGGAACGTCCCGGTCCCGACGGACCCGGCGTACGTGGTGCACCCGCCGGTCGGCAAGTACGTCATCGGGCTCGGCGAGCTGATCTTCGGGTTCAACCCCTTCGGCTGGCGGTTCATGACCGCCCTGCTGGGCACCCTGGCGATCCTGATGCTGTGCCGGATCGGCCGCCGCCTGTTCCGCTCCACGTTCCTCGGCTGCCTGGCCGGCGCGCTGATGGCGGTGGACGGCCTGGCGTTCGTGATGGCCCGCACCTCGCTGCTCGACGGCGTGCTGATGTTCTTCGTGCTGGCCGCGTTCGGCTGCCTGGTGATCGACCGGGACAGGGTGCGCGAGAAACTCGCCGCCGCGCTCCCGGCCGACGCCGACGGCCGGGTCCGCCCCGACGCGCACATCGCGGAGACCCTCCGCTTCGGGTGGCGCCCCTGGCGCTGGCTGGCGGGCCTGATGCTCGGCCTCGCGATCGGCACCAAGTGGAACGGCCTGTACGTCCTCGCCGCCTTCTGCGTGCTGACGGTGCTGTGGGACGTCGGCTCCCGCAAGGTCGCGGGCGCGGGGCGCCCGTACGAGGCGGTGCTCAAGCACGATCTCGGTTTCGCGTTCCTGGCCACCGTGCCGGTCGCGATCGCCACGTACATCGTCTCGTGGACCGGCTGGATCCTCTCCCCCTCGGACGGCACCGGCGGCTACTACCGCAACTGGGCGGCGACCGACGGCAAGGGCAGCAGCTGGTCGTGGCTCTTCCCGGAGTGGTGGCGCAGCCTGTGGCACTACGAGCACGAGGTCTACAAGTTCAACATCAACCTCTCCTCGCCGCACACCTACCAGTCCAACCCGTGGAGCTGGATCGTCACCGGCCGCCCCGTCTCGTACTTCTACGAGTCCCCCGCACCCGGCAAGGACGGCTGCCCCGCCGACGCGGGCGAGAAGTGCGCCCGCGAGGTGCTGGCGATCGGTACGCCACTGCTGTGGTGGGTGGGCTGCTTCGCGATCCTGTACGTCCTGTGGCGCTGGTTCTTCCGCCGCGACTGGCGGGCCGGCGCGATCGCCTGCGGTATCGCGGCCGGATACCTGCCCTGGTTCCTCTACCAGGACCGCACGATCTTCTTCTTCTACACGATCGTCTTCGTCCCGTTCCTCTGCCTGGCCGTCGCGATGCTCCTCGGCGCGATCATCGGCCCACCCGGCTCCAGCGACACCCGCCGGGTGGCGGGCGCCACGGGCGCGGGTGTCCTGGTCCTGCTGATCGCCTGGAACTTCGTCTATTTCTGGCCGATCTTCACGGGCACGGCGATCCCGATAGACCAGTGGCGGTCACGGATGTGGCTGGACACCTGGGTCTAGCTAGCCGGAGACCTCGGTGATCCTGCCGTTCTCGTCGACGGTGTGGGTCTCCCAGTACACGTCCCACTTGTCGCCGACGTGCTCGGGCTCCTTGCCCTTCGGGTAGCGGGCGTACCCCTCCGGCGGGTCCTGGTCGTCGGGGACGCAGGCGGTGCCGGTGCTGCCCACGGCGAGGACGCCGTACTCGCCGCCGCCGCAGCTCGCGTCCTCCGTGGAGCAGCCGGTCAGCAGTACGGCGGCGGTCGTGCCGGCCAGTACGAGGCCCAGGATGGTCTTGCGCACGAGTGACTCCCCCTTGGTCGGTGTGGGACCAGCTTGGACGAGCCGGGGAGGGCCGGCATGAGTTGCCGTACTCAGGAGTAGGGCGTCGGACTACTCGGTCACGCGTTCCCACACATTCGCTCAACAAAAGCGAAACACCCGTTACAGCCGCCACAGCTTCCGCATAGAGTGCCACCGATGAGGAGCCTTTCTGAACGCGTTCAGAAGATGCGTGGAAGGCACAAACGGGGAGGGGAAGCCCAGTGGGCAAGGGGGTCAAGACCGCCGTCATCGGTGGCGTGTTCGCCGTGATGGTCGGCGGCGCGGGGTACGGGGCGTACAACGTCGTGTCCGCGCTGAACGGGAACGGGGGCGGCGGAACGGGGACGGCGGCCGGGCCGGCGGAGGTCAAGAGCGGGCCGCCGAGTGCGGACGAGGTCAAGGAGACGACCGGCAAGTTCTTCGCGGCCTGGGAGAAGGGCGACGCCGTGAACGCGGCGGCGTACACGAACAACGCCACGGCGGCCGAGCCGCTGCTGACGGCGTACGCGGGGACCGCCCACATCGGCGATGTGAAGATCACTCCCGGTACGGCGTCCGGTGCCACCGTGCCGTACACGGTGAAGGCGAAGGTGGCCTACGACGGGAAGTCGAAGCCGCTGACGTACAAGAGCGAGCTGACCGTGGTGCGCGGGGTCACCACCGGGCGGGCGCTGGTCGACTGGCAGCCGTCCGTGATCCACCCCGAGCTCAAGCGGGACGACACCCTGGTCACCGGGGAGTCGGCGAACCCGCCGATCGAGGCCGTCGACCGGAGCGGGACCGTGCTGACGGAGGAGAAGTACCCGTCCCTGGGACCGGTCCTGGACGCGCTGCGCGGCAAGTACGGCGACAAGGCCGGCGGCACACCCGGCATCGAACTGGCGATCCGGCACACCGACGAGGGCGCCGCGGACACCCCGCTGCTCACCCTCGCCAAGGGCACCCCCGGCAAGCTGGAGACCACGCTCAGCGCGACCGCGCAGGCCGCGGCGGAGAAGGCGGTCAAGCTGTACGCCCAGTCGTCGGTCGTCGCCGTCAAGCCCAGCACGGGTGAGGTGCTGGCGGTGGCCAACAACCGCACGGACGCCTTCAACGCGGCCTTCGAGGGCACCGTCGCGCCCGGCTCCACCATGAAGATCATCACGGCCGCGATGCTCATAGACAACGGCGTGACCTCGATGAACGGCCCGGCGCCCTGCGATAACACGGCCGTGTGGCAGAGCCAGACCTTCAAGAACCTCACGGGCATGGAGCCCAACGAGAACGCCACACTCGCCAACAGCTTCATGCGGTCCTGCAACACCGCCTTCGTCAAGCTCATCGACGAGAAGCCGCTCACCGACGAGTCGCTGACCACGGAGGCCCAGACGCGCTTCGGGCTCGGCCTGGACTGGAAGACCGGCATCGTCTCCTTCGACGGCAGTGTCCCCGCCTCCGGCGGCCCGGACCGCGCGGCCAACGCCATCGGCCAGGGCGAGGTCCAGATGAACCCGCTGAACATGGCGTCCGTGACGGCCACCGCCATCACCGGCGACTTCCGCCAGCCCTACCTGGTGTCGCCGAAGCTCGACGACCGGCAGCTGGCCACCGCCAAGGGCCTGCCGTACGACACCGCCTCCCAGCTGAAGCAGATGATGCGGCTGACGGCGACCCAGGGCACCGCCCAGAAGGCGATGGCCGGGCTCGGCGGCGACATCGGCGCGAAGACCGGCTCCGCCGAGGTCGACGGGCAGGCCGTGTCCAACAGCTGGTTCACCGGCTTCCGCAACGACGTGTCCGCGGCGGCCATGACGGAGGAGGGCGGCCACGGCGGCGACGCGGCCGGTCCGATTGTCGCAGCTGTGCTACGAGCTGCCGGCTGAAGTCATCCCCGTGGGACGGGACTCTAGGGTGGTGTCGTCGTTGAGGTGAATGAGGGCAACGGGGACCCTGGGGATCTTGCGGAGGATCGAAGGCTGTGGGTAACAGAAGACGCGTCGCCGAGCGACGGAAGACCAGGCCCGCCGTGATCGGCGGGCTGATCGCCGTGGTGGTCGGCGGCGCCGGCTTCGGCGTCTACGCGCTCTACGGCGGCGGGGCCGCGGCCGACGACCGCACGCAGTCCACCTCCGCCTCCGCCGAGGACAAGGCGAAGGACATCCCGTCCGGCCCCCTCTCCGCGACCGAGGTCACCACCGCCGCGCGGAAGTTCCTCACGGCCTGGCAGCAGGGCAAGGTGACCGCCGCCGCGGCCGCCACGGACGACGCGAAGTCGGCCACCACCCTGCTGACCGGCTTCACCAAGGACGCCCACATCAAGGGCGTCACGCTCACCGCGGGCACCCGCACCGGCGACAAGGTCCCCTTCTCCGTGAAGGGGACCGTGTCGTACAAGGGCACCGAGAAGCCGCTGACGTACGACAGCGCGCTCACCGTCGTCCGGGGCACCGGCGACGGAAAGCCGATCGTCGACTGGCACTCCGCCGTCCTCCACCCCGACCTCCAGGACGGCGACACCCTGGTCACCGGTGAGTCCGGGACCCCGCCGATCAAGGCCTTCGACCGGGACGGCGGCGAGCTGACCGAGGCCAAGTACCCGTCGCTGGGCACGGTCCTGGACGGTCTGCGCGAGAAGTACGGCAAGACGGCCGGCGGCAAGGCGGGCATCGAGCTCCGTGTGATCCGCGGCAAGTCCGCGAAGTCGTCAAAAGCGTCCGACAAGACCCTGCTGGAGCTGAGCAAGGGCACACCGGGCACCGTGAAGACGACCCTGAACCCGACGCTCCAGGCGGCGGCTGAGGCACAGGTGGCCAAGAAGGCCCGGTCCTCGGTCGTCCTGATGCGCCCCTCCACCGGCGAGATCCTCGCCGTGGCGAACGCCTCCCACGGTTTCAACACCGCCTTCCAGGGCTCCCTCGCCCCGGGCTCCACGATGAAGGTCATCACCTCCTCGCTACTGATCGACAAGGGGCTGGCGTCGGCGGACAAGGCGCACCCCTGCCCGAAGTACTTCACGTACGGCGGCTGGAAGTTCCAGAACGACGACAAGTTCCAGATCAAGGGCGGCACCTTCAAGGCGAGCTTCGCCCGTTCCTGCAACACCGCCTTCATCAGCCAGGCGCCGGACCTGGAGAACAACGACCTGACCAAGCAGGCCCAGCAGGTGTTCGGCCTGGGGCTCAACAACTGGGCCATCGGTGTGCCGTCGTTCGACGGCTCGGTGCCGGTGCAGAGCGCGGCCCAGATGGCGGCCTCGCTGATCGGGCAGGGCGGGGTCCGGATGAACCCGCTGAACATGGCGTCGGTGTCGGCGACGGTCGAGTCCGGCACCTTCAAGCAGCCCTACCTGGTGTCCCCGACGGTCGACGACCGCGCCCTGGCGACGGCCTCGCGCACGATGTCCGCGGGCACCGTCTCCCAGCTGCGGGAGCTGATGGCGTACACGGCGGCCTACGGCACGGCGGCCGAGGCGATGTCCGGGGTCACCGGGAACGTCGGTGCGAAGACGGGCTCGGCGGAGGTCGACGGCCAGAAGAAGCCCAACGGCTGGTTCACCGCGTACCGGGGCGACCTCGCGGCCGCGGGCGTCGTCCAGTCGGGCGGCCACGGCGGCGACACCGCCGGACCGATCGTGGCGTCACTGCTGAAGCTGGGCGGCTGACTCCCCGCGGCCTACCGGCGTCGCCAGGTAGGTCCGCCGCAGGAACCTGAGCAGTGCCTTCGTCTCGAACTGAACGACCGAGACGCCCTGCGGGGAGTGGAACTCGACCACGGCCTGCACCCGCCCGCACGGCCACACGCGGACCTCTCCGCTGCCGACCGGGGCGCGCAGGCCCTGTTCGAGGAGTGAGCGCGAGAAGGTCCACTCGTCGTGGGTGCTCGGCAGCCCGACGCGTACCGAACGCGGGTCGGTCTCGGGGTCGTACCGCAGGATCACGGGGACGGCCTCGTCCTCGACGATGTCCGCGTCCGAAACGATGTGGGCTCGCGCGTACTGTTCGACTACAGACATCGTGACGGGCCTCTCACGCTGCGCAACCTGTGCGGAAGCTGTGCATCCACTGTCACTCCAGCGTCGCATATTTCCCGGATTCCGCCCCTGGGACCGCACGGCTTGCTTGTGAGCACCCATGGCTGTTCGTCGCGCATCTCACTTGCAAGAGGTTCGCAACAAGCCACTATCATCGAACGGTGCATGTGCCTGACGGATTCATCGACGCCCCCATCTCGGTAGCGACCGGAGCGGTCGCCGCGGCCGCCGTCGCGGTGAGCCTGCGCGGCGCGCGCCGCGAACTGGACGAACGCACCGCCCCGCTGGCCGGGCTGGTGGCGGCGTTCATCTTCGCCGTGCAGATGCTGAACTTCCCCGTCGCCGCGGGGACCAGCGGACATCTGCTCGGCGGTGCGCTCGCGGCGATCCTCGTCGGCCCCTTCACCGGGATCCTCTGCGTCTCCGTGGTCCTGCTCATGCAGGGCATCCTGTTCGCGGACGGCGGTCTGACCGCGCTCGGCGTGAACATCACGGACATGGCGATCGTCACTACGGTCGTCGCCTACGCCGTCTTCCGCGGGCTGGTGAAGGTGCTGCCCCGCACGCGGCGCTCCATCACCGTCGCCTCCTTCGTCGCCGCGCTGCTCTCCGTGCCGGCCGCGGCCCTCGCCTTCACCTTCCTCTACTGGCTCGGCGGCACCACCGACGTCTCCATCGGCAAGGTCGCCACCGCCATGGTCGGCGTGCACGTTCTCATCGGCATCGGCGAGGCCGCGATCACCGCGCTGACCGTCGGCGCCGTCATCGCCGTACGGCCGGACCTCGTGTACGGCGCCCGCGGTCTCCAGCAGAAGCTCAAACTGCGGGTGAACGGCGAGCTGGTCGACGTCCCCGCGGCGGCCCCGGCGCCCGTGGCCGCCCGCTCCCACCGCACGGTGTGGATCGCCGGACTGGTCACCTCCCTCCTCCTGGCCGGGTTCGTCAGCTTCTACGCCTCCGCGAACCCCGACGGCCTGGAGAAGATCGCCGCCGACAAGGGCATCGACGCGAAGACCGAGAAGCACGCGAACGCGGACTCACCGCTCGCCGACTACGGCGTCAAGGACGTCGACGACGCCCGCCTGTCCGGCGGCCTCGCCGGCGTGATCGGCGTCGGCGTCACGGTCGTCGCGGGCAGCACGGTGTTCTGGGCGGTGCGCAGGCGGCGTACCGGCGAGGACGTCTCTCCCGTGAGCACGAGCGTCTGACATGGGCGCCGGACACGCACACAGGCTCTACCGCCACGGGCACTCGCCCGTGCACGCCCTGCCGCCGCACACCAAGCTGGCGGCGACCTTCGCCTTCGTGCTGGTCGTGGTGTCGACCCCGCGGGAGGCGATGTGGGCCTTCGGCCTGTACGCCGTGCTCCTGGCCTGCGTCGCGTACGCGGCCCGTGTGCCCGCCGGTTTCCTGCTCAAGCGACTGCTGATCGAGGTGCCGTTCGTCGCCTTCGCGGTGCTGATGCCGTTCGTGGCGGAGGGCGAGCGGGTCGAGGTGCTGGGCCTCCAGCTGAGCGTGAACGGCCTGTGGGGCGCCTGGAACGTGCTCGCCAAGGGCACCCTCGGCGTCGCCGCGTCGGTGCTCCTCGCCTCCACGACCGAACTGCGCGAACTCCTCCTGGGACTGCAGCGGCTGAAGCTCCCGCCGCTGCTCGTGCAGATCGCCTCCTTCATGATCCGGTACGGCGACGTCATCACGGACGAGATGCGGCGGATGCGGATCGCCCGGGAGTCACGGGGCTTCGAGGCGAGCGGTGTCCGCCACTGGGGCGTCCTCGCGAAGTCCGCCGGGGCGCTGTTCATCCGCTCCTACGAACGCGGCGAGCGCGTGCACCTGGCCATGGTCAGCCGCGGGTACGCCGGTTCGATGCCGGTCATCGACGAGGTGACCGCGTCCCGGGCGCAGTGGTCGTACGCGCTGACCCTCCCGTTCACCGCCCTCGTCGTATGTCTGCTGGGATGGACGCTGTGACCGCTTCCCTCGAGGTCTCGGGCCTCGCTTTCGCCTATCCCGACGGCCACCAGGCCCTGTTCGGCGTGGACTTCGCCATCGCCCGCGGCGAGCGGGTCGCGCTGCTCGGGCCGAACGGCGCCGGCAAGACGACCCTGGTGCTTCACCTCAACGGCATCCTGTCCGGCGGCACCGGCACCGTGAAGGTCGCCGGGCTGCCCGTCGGCAAGCAGCACATGGCAGAGATCCGGCGCCGGGTCGGCATCGTCTTCCAGGACCCCGACGACCAGCTCTTCATGCCGAGCGTGCGCGAGGACGTGGCGTTCGGGCCGGCGGCGGCCGGGCTGAAGGGGCCCGAGCTGGAGCAACGCGTGCGTACGGCCCTGGAACGGGTCGGCATGCAGGACTTCGCCGACCGGCCCCCGCACCACCTCTCCTTCGGGCAGCGGCGCCGGGTGGCGGTCGCCACGGTGCTGGCGATGGAGCCGGAGATCCTCGTCCTCGACGAGCCCTCCTCCAACCTCGACCCCGCCTCCCGCCGCGAACTGGCCGACATCCTGCGGTCGTTGGACGTGACCGTCCTGATGGTCACGCACGACCTGCCGTACGCCCTGGAGCTGTGCCCGCGCTCCCTGATCCTGAGCGACGGCACGATCGCCGCCGACGGGAAGACCGCGGAGCTCCTGGTGGACGACGAGCTGATGCGCGCCCACCGGCTGGAGCTGCCCTTCGGTTTCGATCCGCGTCCGGCACCGGTGCCCGAGGGCCGTCCGTGACAATGGGCGCGTGACGAACCAAGAGGACGCCGGGGTCGAGGGCTCACTGCTGCTGGACGACCAGCTGTGCTTCGCGCTGTACGCCGCCCAGCGCGCGGTGACGGCCGCGTACCGGCCGCTTCTGGAGGACCTCGGCCTCACCTACCCGCAGTACCTGGTGCTGCTGGTGCTGTGGGAGCGCGGCGAGATCACGATCAAGGAACTGTCGGGCGCGCTGCGCCTCGACTACGGCACCTTGTCGCCGTTGCTGAAGCGGCTGGAGAGCGCGGGGCTCGTGCGCCGGGAGCGCGCGGCGAACGACGAGCGCTCGGTGCTGGTGTCGTGCACGGGACGCGGTGAGGAACTCAGGGAGCGCGCGGCGCCGGTGCCCGGCGCCCTGCTCACGGCCACGGAGCTCGACGGCGCGGAGGTCGCGCGGTTGCGCGAGGAGTTGTGGCGGCTCGCGGACCGGGCGGAGGCCGCGGCCGAGCGCGGCCGCTGACATCCGCGCCGACATCCCCTCTGACATCGCGTTACCCGCGGTTGCCTCCCCCGGCCGTGAACGGCACGGCTACTGGCCGGTACCTTGTGCACGATGTATTTGCTGGGGGAGGTTCTGCCGTGATCGAAGAGACCGTCGAAAGTGCCGCCGTCTCCGTCGACACCCGTCCGACGAAGATCGCCTACGTCGCCGAGGCCACCGCGCACGGCGGCCGGGACGGCTATGTCACCAGTCAGGACGGGCAGATCGAGCTGAAGGTCGCGATGCCGCCGGAACTCGGCGGGGACGGCAACGGCACCAACCCGGAGCAGCTGTTCGCGGCCGGCTACAGCTCCTGCTTCCACAACGCGCTGGTGATGGTCGGCCGCCGGTCCGGCTACGACCTGTCCGGTTCCACGGTCGCCGCGAAGGTCGGCATCGGCCCCAACAAGCACCGCGGTTACGGCCTCGCGGTCGCCCTCAGCGTCTCACTCCCGGTCCTCGACGCGGACGTCGCGGCGAAGCTGGTGGACGCGGCGCACGAGGTCTGCCCGTACTCCAACGCGACCCGCGGGAACATCGACGTGACGATCCTGCTTGGCTGAGGGGGAGACCCCACAGCCAGACGAGGAGTACGCGCGTGGACGTGAACGGCACAGTCGCCGAGGGCTTCGAGCCGGTCAGGGAAGCGTTCGCCAGGAACTTCGAGGTGCTCGGGGACCGGGGCGCGGCGGTCGCCGTCTACCGGGACGGGCACAGGGTCGTCGACCTGTGGGCCGGCACCAGGGACATCGACGGGACCGAGCCCTGGCGGCGCGGCACCGCACAGATCGTGCGCTCGGCCACCAAGGGCGTCGCCGCCGCCGTACCGCTGCTGCTGCACCAGCGCGGGCTGCTCGACCTGGACGCGCCGGTGAGCGAGTACTGGCCGCAGTTCAAGGCGCGGGGCAAGGAACGGGTGCTGGTCAGGCACGTGCTGAACCACCGGTCCGGCCTTCCGGTCCTCGACCGGCCGCTCACCCCGGCCGAGGCGCTGGACCCGGCGCGGGGCGCCGAGGCGGTCGCCGCGCAGGCCCCGGTCTGGGAGCCCGGCACCGACCACGGCTACCACGCGCTCACGTACGGCTGGATGCTCGACGAACTCGTGCGGCGCGTGACGGGCCTGTGGGCCGGCGAGTGGATCGCGGCGGAGATCGCCGGCCCGCTGGGCGCCGACCTGTGGCTCGGACTGCCGCAGGCGGAGGAGGAGGCGGGACGGACCGGCCGGGTGGGCCGGATCGAGACGCCGGAACCCGCCACGGGGGCGGGCCTGCGCGTCCGCCCCAAGCGTGCGGTCACCGAGGCCTACGCCGATCCCGCCTCCCTCACCCGCCGGGCCTTCGCCGCGATCACTCCCTTCCCCGACCAGAACTCCCCGGCATACCGGGCGGCCGCCCTGCCCGCGACGAACGGCATCGCGACCGCCGACGGACTGGCGCGCGTGTACGCGGCCCTGATCGGCGAGGTCGACGGCGTACGCCTCTTCGACCCGGCGACCATGGAGGCGGCCCGCGGCGAGGAGTCGGCGGGAGCGGACCGCGTCCTGGTCGTGAACACCCGCTTCGGCCTCGGCTACATGCTGCACGGCAGCGCGTCGCCGCTCCTCGGCCCGGGTTCGTTCGGCCACCCGGGCCGAGGCGGCTCCCTGGGCTTCGCCGACCCGGAGACCGGCGTCGCGCTCGGCTATGTGACGAACGGCTTCCGCAAGACCGTGACGGCGGATCCGCGGGCGCAGGCGCTGGTCAGGGCGGTACGGAGCGTCGTACAGGCGTAACGGCTCAGACGTTGATCGAGTGGGACCTCCGGCCGGACGCCTCGTCGATCTCGTCGTGGGCTTTGGTCAGCAGGCGCATGGCGAGCTCGTTCAGGGCCCGCGCGCCCGCGACCTCCTCCCCCACCCTCGGCTGGTTCGCGTCGGTGTGGTGGCGGCTCGCGTGCCCCTGCGCGCGTACCTCGGAACCGTCGGGCAGCCGGACCATCGCGGCCGCCCGCGTGTGCTGATCGTCCTCCCGGAATTCCAGTTCGACGTGCCATCCCACAGCGGTGTGCATCATGACGATCACCTCCGGAGCATCTGCTTCCAGAGTGCTCCTCCGAGGGCACGGGCGCACGGCCTGAGGAGCCGCCGCGGGACGCGGAATGGGCCGCCCCTGGCGGGACGTTCGCACAGGCATGACGCCCGACCAGCGCACCATCACCAACCCGCCCGCCCTGCACGACCCCACGCCGTTCGGCTACAGCCACGCCGTGTCCGCGCCCGGCGAAACCGTCTTCATCGGCGGCCAGTACGCCTCCGACGCCACCGGCGCCCCCGTACCCGGCGACTTCGCCGCACAGGTGGACCTGTCCTTCGACCGGCTGCGCTCCGCCCTGGCGGGAGTGGGGCTCGGCTTCGAACACGTCGTCCGGCTCGGCACGTTCATCGTCGACCACGACCTCGACAAGCTGGAGACCCTCGGCAAGGCACTGCACGCCCGCTTCGGCGACCGGCTGCCGGCGCAGACGCTGAGCGGCGTCGCCTCGCTCGCGCTGCCCGGGATGCTGTTCGAGGTGGACGCGGTGGCGGTACGGCCGTAAGAGCCACTGCCCGCGGTGGCGGTACGGCCGTACGCCCCGGCGGGCGCGGTGGAGTACCGCCCCCGCGCCTACCCGGCGTGCAGCATCAGCCCGATCCCGATCACCAGCAGCCCCGCCGCGGCGACCCGCGGGGCGCCGAACCTCTCCTTGAAGAACACGGCACCGATCGCCGCGCCCACGATGATCGAGGACTCGCGCAGGGCGGCGATCGGCGCCAGTTCGGCCCTCGTCTGGGCCCACAGGACGAGACCGTACGCCGTCACGGAGAGGGCCGCGCCCAGCAGCCCGACGCCCGTGAACGGGCGGAGAACGGTGACGAACTGCCCCCGCCAGCGGTAGAGCGCGTACGCCGGGATCGCCACGCCCTCCACCGCCATCAGCCAGGCGATGTACCCGAGGGACGACCCGGAGGCCCTGACGCCCAGCCCGTCGACGACGGTGTACGCCGCGATGGTCAGTCCGGTGGCCAACGCCGCTTTGATCGCCGCCCAGTTGGGCCGGCGGCCGCGCAGGCCCCACAGGGCGACGCCGATCAGCCCCGCGCAGGACAGGGCGATGCCCGCCGCCGCCCACCCGTCCGGCACCTCGTGCGCGAAGACGGCGGCGAGCAGGGTGACCAACAATGGCGCGGTGCCGCGCGCGATCGGGTACGCCTGCCCGAAGTCGCCCAGCCTGAAGGACCTCATCAGCAGCACGTAGTAGGCGAGGTGGATGACGGCCGAGAGGATCAGGTACGGCCACGCCCCCGCCGCCGGGACGGGCACGAACGGCATCATGGCCAGCCCGATCAGCGACCCGCCGCCCGCGATCAGCGTGAACCCGACCAGCTTGTCGGTGATGTGGTGCGCGATGGCGTTCCAGCTGGCGTGCGTGACCGCGGCGAGCAGCACGGCCGCGGTCACCAGCGGGGTCACGAGGTGCGCTCGCGCACGTCCACCAGGGTGGCACCGGCGTGGGCGACGAGGTCCTCGGGCCGCATGGGGAAGACGGTGTAGGGGGTGCCGGCGGCGGCCCATACGGTGTCGTGCTCGAGGAGGGAGCGGTCGGCGAGGACCCGCGTCCGGGTGCGATGCCCGAAGGGCGGCACGCCCCCGATCGCGTATCCCGTCGTCTCCCGTACGACGTCCGCCTTGGCCCGAGTGACCTTTTCGGCGCCGAGCGCTCCCCGGACCCTGTCGAGATCGACCCGGGAGGAGCCGTCCATCAGCACGAGCACCGGCACCCCGTCCGCCGCGAAGATCAACGACTTGCAGATCTCGCTCAACTCGCACCCGAGCGCCGCCGCGGCCTCGGCGGCGGTACGCGTGGCGTCGGGGAAGCGGCGGATGCGGGGGTGCAGGTCGTCGAGGCCGAGCTCGCGCAGGGCCGCGGCGAAACGGGGATGGGCTTCGGAGCCGTCGGTGTCGGTCGTCGTCATACCCGGCACGCTAGTGGTGGGTGTACGGGGCATGCGACCGGGTTACGGCCGTCGTCACCAGGCCTCCGCCTGCTCCACGAAGCCGCTTCAAGCTCCGCGGGCGGGCCCGGAGATCACCGAACGGACCGCTGCCACACGGTGTGCCAGGTCGCCGGCGGGGATGTCGACGAGTTCGTAGCCGAACGCACGGTAGCTCCGTTCGTGGAACTCCTCGAACACGAGGGACTCCTCGAAGCTGATCCGCCGGGCGCTGGTGGGCTCGCAGAAACCCAGGTTGCGGACGAAGAGCACCTGCCGCTCGTAGATCTCCCCGGCGGTGATCCGCTCGATCTCCGCCGTCAGTGCCCGGGACACCGGCCGCCCCAGGTAGTTGGCCAGCGCGTGGGTGCAGACCGGCGAGCGGTCGAAGACCTGGAGAGTGCCCATGACGGAGCCTTCCAACTGCCGTTCCCTCTGCAGCTCGACGACCTCGTCGACGAAGCCCGCCCGCGTCCACGGCTCCGCCTCCCCGCGAGCCTGCGCCCGCGCGATGACCGCGGTCGCCGCCTCCTCCACGACCGCGTGGCCGAGCTCGGCCAGGCTCCGCAGGATCGAGGTCTTGCCGGCACCGGGAGTACCGGTGAGAACGTAGCGCTGCATGTCGGAGGCCTTTCGTACGGTGGTGGACGGGCGCGGCTGATGCCCCGAACCCGCCGGGGACGGCCCTGCTGAGGGGATGGGGAGCGGTGGGGCGAGGCGGGGAGGGGCCGGATGCTCGAACGGCTCGTGCGCCGGAGACGGTTGCGGGAGCGCTCCCAACCCGCCACATTACGACGATGACTTCGGCACCCGCACCCGAGATACGCCCCTACCGCCCGACCGACCGCCCCGCCCTGGACGACATCTGCATCCGCACCGCCCACGTCGGCCAGGACAGCCGCCCCCACTACGCCGACCCCGGCATCTTCCCGGCGATCTTCGCGGCGCCGTACGTCCATCTGGAGCCGGATCTGGCCTTCTTGCTGGACGACGGCCACGGACAAGCCGTCGGATACATCCTCGGCACCGCGGACACGCCCCGCTTCGTCGAGGACTTCCGGGCGAAGTGGCTGCCGTCGGTGGCCGATCGGTACCCCGAGCCGAAAGCCCCGCCCCGCACTCCCGACGAGGAGATCATCCGCCTCCTGCACCACCCCGAACGCATGCTCGTCCCGGAAGTCTCCGCCTACCCGGCCCACCTCCACATCGACCTGCTCCCCGACTGGCAGGGGCGAGGCTACGGGCGGGCCCTGACGCAGACGTTCCTCGACGCCCTGCACAAGAAGGCCGTACCGGCCGTGCACCTCTCCATGCTCACCGCCAACACTCCCGCCCGGGCCTTCTACGACCGCCTCGGCTTCCACGAGATCGAGGTGCCGGACGCCGATCCGGGCGTCACCTGTCTCGGACGCGGGACGCTGATCAGCAGCCCGTGATCAGCAGCCGGTGGTCGGCAGTCGTTGGTCAGCAGTCGTTGGTCAGCAGCCCGTAGACAGTAGCCATGTACCGTATCCGTCGTGAGCGACGCACCGAAGGCCCCCTCCCCCACCCCCGGCTACCTCGTCTGGCGTCTGGCCAACAAGTGGCGTACCGCCGTGGACCAGGCCCTCGCGCCCCTGGACCTGACCCATGCCCAGTACGTCCTGCTGGCCTCCCTGAGCGGGATGGAGCGGTCGGGCCGGCAACCGAGTCAGCGGGAGCTCGCCGACTACACGGGGCTCGAGGCGCTGTACGTGTCGAAGCTGGCCCGGTCGCTGGAGGCTGCCGAGCTGGTCCGGCGTACCCGGGATGCCGAGGACACCCGGGTCGTGCGCGTGGCGCTCACCGACGAGGGCCTCAAAGCCGTGCGGCCCGCCATCGACGCCGTACAGGTGCTGCTGGATCAGCTGCTCATGCCGCTCGGCGGGCTGGACGACCGGCGGACCGACGACTTCAAGCGCACCCTGACCCAGCTCCTCGACACCCCACTGGGCCGAGACGAGGAAAGCCGGTGAGGACGCCCCGTCCCCACGGAGCCCTCACCGGCGTGTCAAGCGGCGGAAGTGATGCGCGTCAGACGCGCGCCAGCTCCCGGTCCTCGTCCGGATCCGCGTCCTTGACGTCGTCCGGCGTGCGCAGGCTCTCGCCCTCGACGTCCACGTTCGGCAGGGCGCGGTCCAGCCACTTCGGCAGCCACCAGGCCTTCTTGCCGAGGAGTGCGAGCACCGCGGGGACGATCGCCATGCGGACCACGAACGCGTCGAAGAACACCGCGATCGCCAGACCGAAGCCGATCATCTTGATCATCGACTCGCTGGAGCTGATGAAGCCTCCGAAGACGGCCATCATGATGACCGCGGCGGCGGCCACGACCCGGGCACTGTGCCGGAAGCCGGTCACGATGGCCTGGCTCGGCGACTCGCCGTGGACGTACGCCTCCCGCATGCGGGTCACGAGGAACACCTCGTAGTCCATCGCGAGACCGAAGACCACGCCCACCATGAAGATCGGCATCATCGACATGATCGGGCCGGTTTCCTCGACGCCGATCAGGCCGGACAGCCAGCCCCACTGGAAGACCGCGACCACGGCACCGAGCGCGGCGAGCACGCTGAGCAGGAAGCCGAGGGCCGCCTTCAGCGGGACCAGGATCGAGCGGAAGATCACGATCAGGAGCAGGAAGGCGAGGCCGACCACCAGCGCCAGGTACGGGATCAGCGCGTCGGTGAGCTTCTGCGAGAAGTCGATGTTCATCGCCGTGGTGCCGGTGACCAGGACTCTCGCGCCCGTGTCGGCCTTGATGTCGGTGCCCTGGTCACGGATGGAGTGCACCAGGTCCTCGGTCTGCACAGAGGACGGCTTGGAGTCCGGGATCACGGTGATCGTCGCCGTATCGCCGGCCTTGTTGAACGCCGCCGGGGTCACCGTCACGACGTCCTTGAGACCCTTGATCCCGTCGGTGACCGTGGTGGCCGCCGCCTTGGGGTCGTCGCTGTCCTTGGCGTCGACCACGATCATCAGGGGGCCGTTGAAGCCGGGGCCGAAGCCCTCCGACAGCAGGTCGTACGCCCGGCGCTGCGTGGTGGACGTCGGCTGCGAGCCGTCGTCGGGCAGGCCCAGCTCCAGCTGGGTGGCCGGAACGGCGATCGCACCCAGACCGACCACGCCGAGCAGCAGCACGGCGACCGGACGGCGGATGACGAAGCTCGCCCAGCGGGTGCCCATGCCGGGCTTGGCCTGCGCCTCGGACTTCTCGGGCGCCTCCAAGGTGTCGCCGCCACGCCGCTTGCGCTTCTCGCCGGTCGGCCGGACCTTTTTGCCCGCGTACCCGAGCAGCGCCGGGATCATGGTCAGCGCGATGAGGACGGCCACCACGACCGTGCCCGCGGCCGCGAGGCCCATCTTGGTCAGCATCGGGACGCCTACGACCGAGAGTCCCGCCAGTGCGATCACGACCGTGAGACCCGCGAAGACCACCGCCGAGCCGGCGGTGCCGGTGGCCCGGCCTGCCGCCTCCTCGCGGTCACGGCCCTCGGCCAGCTCGCCCCGGTAGCGGGAGACGATGAACAGCGCGTAGTCGATGCCGACCGCGAGGCCGATCATCAACGCGAGCGTGGAGGTGGTGTCGCCGAGGTCGAGCGCCTTGGCGAGGGCGGTGATGGTGGAGACGCCGATGCCGACGCCGATGATCGCCGTGAGCAACGGCAGTCCGGCCGCGACCAGCGAGCCCAGGGTGAGGACGAGGACGACCGCCGCGATGGCGAGACCGACGATCTCGCCGACGGCCCCCGGCTCGGCCGCGGCCTGCAGGGCGTCACCTCCGACGTCGACGGTCAGCCCGGTGGCCTGCGCCTTGTCCGCGGCCGCCTCGAGGGCGTCCCGGGTGGTCTCCTTCAGCTCCATGCCGGGGGCGCCGTACTTCACGGACGTGTAGGCGACCGTGCCGTCCTTGCTCACGGCGTTCGTGGTGAACGGGTCGGTGACGGAGACGACCTCGGAACCGTCGCCCAGTTCCTTGACGGTCTTCTCCACGGTCGCCTTGTTCTCGGCGTCCGTCATCTTCTGGCCCTCGGGCGCCTTGAAGACGATGCGTCCGGTTCCGCCGTCGGCGCTGGCGCCGGGGAAACGCTGTTCCAGCAGGTCGAAGGCCTTCTGCGCCTCGGTGCCGGGGATGGAGAAGGAGGTGGAGCCCGCGGACGGGGCGCTGGCCGCGCCGACGCCGGCGAGCGTCAGCAGGGCGACCCATATCAGGGCGACGAAATGCCGTCGCCGGAAGGCGAGCCGGCCGAGTTTGTAGAGGAACGTGGCCACGAAGGCGTACTCCCGGTCAGGTCGTGATGTTTCAGGGCAGGGGTGATGAGCCCGACGACGTGAGCGATTACGTCAGGTGGGGTCCAGCTGTGGGGACTTGCTAGGGAACCGAGACGCCGAGGGCGGGGAGGACCACGGCGTCGATGTACGAACGAAGGAATTCCTGCGTGGGCGGCAGCTCGTCGATCAGCGTGCGGGTGGCGAAGGCGCCGACCATCATGTGGACGACGTACTCGCGCGCCGGGCAGTCGGCCCGGACCTCACCGCGGTCCACCGCGCGCTGCATGACCTTGCGGAATTCGCCCATCTCCGGTTCGACGAGCAGCTCCTTGAGCGCCCGCATGAGGTCCGGGTTCGAGTGCGCGGCCATGGCCAGCGCCCGCATCAGGTCGGAGTTCCGCTCCATGGTGCAGTCGTCCTCGCGTGCCACGAGGGTGTGGAAGTCGCCCCGCAGGGATCCGGTGTCGACGTCGCCGACGCTGCCCGGCTTGCTGTGCCGCATGGCCTTGACGACCAGTTCGGGCTTGCCGCCCCACTGGCGGTACAGGGTCGCCTTGCTGGATCGCGTACGGGTGGCCACGGCGTCCATGGTGAGGGCGTCGTAGCCGACTTCGCGGAGCAGGTCGAGCACGGCCGTGTAGAGCTCGGCCTCGCGCTCGGGCGTGATCCGACTGCGGCGCACCGTTGCGACTTCAGTCATGACTCTCACCTTTCCCGGCTCCGAACGACACGGTTTCGTACGTGACGAATGTAGCGCACTCTCGTGCGAAACGAAACTGTTTCGTTCGTGTTGCGGGTCACGTGCGGCCGACCCGTGCGTGTTTTCCATAAGTTGCCCGGGTTCATCCGCCGGAAAAGCATGGGGAGGTGAGCTATCTTCGCTTTCCGCATCTGAGCGGCGAACTGCTGTGTTTCGTGGCCGAGGACGACCTCTGGCTGGCCCCCCTCGACGGTCCCGGCCGCGCCTGGCGGCTCACCGTCGACCGCACCAAGGTCGGCCACCCCCGCTTCTCGCCCGACGGCCGCCATCTCGCGTACACGAGCTGGCGGAGTCTGGTCCCCGAGATCCATCTGGTGCCGGTGGACGGCGGGCCGGGCCGACAGCTCACCCACTGGGGGTCCGCCGACACGCAGGTCCGCGGCTGGACCCCCGAGGGAGCCATCCTCGCCGTCGCCTCCCACGGCGAGCCGTTCTCCTACTTCACCTGGGCGTACAAGGTCCACCCCGACGGCGACCCCGGCCGCAAGCTCCCGTGGGGCCCGGTCTCCGACATCCAGGCCGTCGACGTCGACGGCGAGCGCAGAGTCCTGCTCCTCACCGGCACCCCGCCCCACGAACCGGCCGCGTGGAAGCGCTACCGGGGCGGGGCGACGGGGAGGTTGTGGCTGCACGGCGAACGGCTGCTGGCCGATCTCCGGGGCCACCTCCACTCCCCCATGTTCGTCGGCGGCCGGATCGCCTTCCTCTCCGACCACGAGGGCGTCGGCAACCTCTACTCGTGCGCGTACGACGGCTCCGACCTGCGCCGCCACACCGACCACGACGCCTTCTACGCCCGGCACGCGGCGAGCGACGGCGCCCGGGTCGTGTACCAGTGCGCGGGCGACCTGTGGATCGTCGACGACCTCGCCGCGGACTCGGTGCCCCGCCGACTGGACGTCCGGCTGAGCGGCCCGCGCGCGGGGCGCCGCAGGTACCAGGTCCCGGCGGCCCAGCACGTGGACGGCATCTCGGTGGACGAGACGGGCCGCGCGAGCGCGGTCGTCGTCCGCGGCAGCCTGTACTGGCTGACACACCGTGACGGCCCGGCCCGGACGATCACGGACACGCCGGGCGTACGGGTCCGGCTCCCGGAGATGCTCGGCTCGGTCGGCCAGGTCGCGTACGTGACGGACGCCGAGGGCGAGGACGCGATCGAGGTCGCCTACCTGCCGGGGGCGACCGGGGACCGTGAGCCCCGGCGGCCGGCCTCCGGCGAGCTGGGGCGGGTGCTGGAGCTGGTCTCCGATCCGCAGGGCGAGCGCCTCGCCATCGCCTCGCACGACGGAAGACTGCTGCTGATCACCGTGTCCGACGATGCCGCTGCCGCCGAGGGCACCGAGGGCTCCCCCGGCGAGGTGACGGAACTCATCCGCTCGGTCAACGGGCCGGTGCGCGACCTCGCCTTCTCGCCGGACGGGGCCTGGCTGACGTGGTCGCATCCGGGGATCGGGCGGTCGCTGCGGCAGATCAAGATGGCGCGGATGAAGGACCGGTTGATCGTCGATGTCACCAACGGCCGCTTCGAGGACGAGAACCCGGTGTTCACGAGGGACGGCCGCTATCTCGCGTTCCTGTCGTGGCGCGGTTTCGACCCCGTCTACGACGTGCACACCGGCGACCTGTCCTTCCCGCTGGGCTGCCGCCCGTACCTGGTCCCGCTGTCCTCCGCCACCCCCTCCCCCTTCGCACTGAACCCGGAGGGCCGGCCGGCCGCCGGGGGCCTGGACCCGGCGGAGGACGAGGGCGGCGACGGCGGCGGCACGGTGATCGTCGAGTTGGAGGGCCTGGAGAGCCGGGTGACTCCCTTCCCGGTCACCGCCTCCAAGTACTCGGCGCTGTGTCCGGTCGCGGGCGGCGGCCTGGTGTGGCTGCGCTGGCCGATCTCCGGGGCGCTCGGCGAGACGTTCGCCAACCCGGACGACACCAGCGGCCGGCCGACCCTCGAGTACTTCAACATCACCAAGGCGAAGAAGTCCGAACTCGTCGAGCACCTGGACTGGTTCGCGGTCAGCGGCGACGGCTCGCGGCTGGTCGTCGTGGACGAGGGCGACCTGCGGGCGGTGCCGTCCAACGAGGCCGGCGACGGTGATTCGACGGTCTGGATCGACGCGCGCCGCATCCTGCACGAGGTCGACCCCGCCGCCGAGTGGCGCCAGGCGTACGACGAGGCCGGCCGGCTCATCCGGGCCTACTTCTGGGAGCCCGGCATGTGCGGCATCGACTGGGACGCGGTGCTCGACCAGTACCGCCCGCTGGTCGAACGGGTCGCCTCCCCCGACGAGTTCGCGGACCTGCTGCGCGAGGTGCTCGGCGAACTCGGCACCTCCCACGCCTACGTCTCCGCCGCCCGCCGCAACGAGGGCCCGCCGCACTACCAGCGCCGGCAGGGCCTGCTCGGCGCCAACCTCGTCCGGCGGGACGAGGGTTGGACGGTCAGCCGGATCCTGCCCGGCGACTCCTCGGACTCCAAGGCGCGTTCACCGCTGGCCGGCACCGGCATCCGGGAGGGCGCGGTCCTCACCCACGTGGACGGCCGGCCGGTGGATCCGGTGACGGGACCGTACCCGCTGCTCGCGGGGGCGGGCGGCACGACGGTGGAGCTGACGTTCACCCCGGCCGAGGGGGAGGGACGGGCGCGGCGCGTGGCGGTCGTACCGCTCCTCGACGAGCGGCCCCTGCGCTACCAGGACTGGGTGACCAAACGCCGGGCCGTCGTACGGGAGTTGAGCGGCGGACGCTGCGGCTATCTGCACATCCCCGACATGGGCGGCTCGGGCTGGGCCCAGTTCAACCGGGACCTGCGCATGGAGGTGTCCCGGCCCGCCCTGCTGGTGGACGTACGCGGCAACGCGGGCGGCCACATCAGCGAGCTGGTCGTGGAGAAGCTGACGCGCAGGATCCTCGGCTGGGACCTGACCCGGGACGCACAGGCGGTGTCGTACGCCTCGAGCGCCCCGCGCGGGCCGGTGGTCGCCCTCGCCGACGAGGCGACCTCCTCGGACGGCGACATGATCACGGCGGCCTTCAAGCTGCTCGGGCTCGGCCCGGTGGTCGGCCAGCGCACCTGGGGCGGAGTGGTCGGCATGACCGGCCGCCACCGGCTGGGCGACGGCACGGTGATCACCGTGCCGATGAACGCGGCCTGGTTCGACGCCTACGGCTGGACCGTGGAGAACCACGGCGTCACCCCCGACCTGGAGATCCTCCGCACCCCGCTGGACTGGGCGGAGGGCAGGCACGCGCAGTTGGACGACGCCGTGAAGCTGGCCCTGGACCTCCTGGAGACCAACGCCCCGGCCACACCCCCGGATTACTCGAACGTGCCGGACCGGTCGCGGCCGGAACTCCCACCGCGGTGACGGAACGGCCGGAACTCCCACCGCGGTGACGGAACGGCCGGAACTCACACCGCGGTGACAGAGCGGACGTGACAGAAGGGGTGCCCCCGCCAGGGGCACCCCTTCCTCAGTTCAGCGCGCAGCGTCAGGCGTCGTAGTCCTGGCTGAGGCGCTCCTCTTCTTCGCGACGGAGACGCTCGGTCTCCTCGTCACGCTCACGCATGGGGTGCATGGGGTCCTGCCCCGGGCGGCCGCGCTCCTGGCCCTGCTTGCCGCCGCGCTCCTGGCCCTTCTCACGGGCCTGCTGCGCCTTCTGCTTGGCCTGCTCCTGCCACTGCTCCGACTTGTCCTGGAACTTGTCCTTCATACCCATGTGGGTTCACTCCCATAGAGGGTGGGGGATCTTGAGGTCCCTTGCGGGGCCTCGACCAGATTCACACGGGCGGACACAGTGCGCATTTCGATCAACTACGGTGCGTAGCGCGGGCCTCCTCATCAGCCGCCCCACCTGCACCGACGAGCCCCGACCGCATCCCCTCCAGCCGGGTCGCGAACCGCCGCATCTCCCGCTGTCCGACGGTCCCGATGACCGCGGGCAGACACCCGCGCACCCCCTGCATCCCGCGCAGCCACCACTGGCCGTAGACGTGACTCGACCTGCGCTCGATCCCGGCGACGATCCGGTCCACCGCCGGCCCCAGCGGGTACGTCTTGTTGGACGGCCACGGCAGCCGCTGCCGCAGTTCCCGCATCACGTCGTCCTGATCCGCGCCCCGCACCATGTCGGTGTCGGTCCACGACAGGTACCCGACGCCCACCCGCACACCCCGGTACCCGACTTCGGCACGCAGACTGTGCGCGTACGCCTCCACCCCGGACTTGGACGCGCAGTACGCGGTCATCATCGGCGCCGGAGTGATCGCGGCGAGGGAGGCGATCTGCAGCAGATAGCCCCGGCTCTCCGTCAGCACCGGCAGGAAGGCCCGCGCGGTCACCGCCGACCCGATCAGGTTGACCTCGATCACCCGCCGCCAGGCCACGGGATCGGAGTCGACGAAGGGCCCGCCGGTGGCGACACCGGCGTTGGCGACGACGATGTCGACCTTCCCGAACCGCTCCTTGACCTCCTCGGCCACCCGGGCCATCGCCTCGTGGTCGGTGACGTCGGCGTACCAGTGGGCACTGTCGCCGTGCAGCCGCTCGGCGACCTGCTTGAGCAGGTCCGGCTCCAGCCCGACCAGCGCCACCTTCGCCCCGCGCGCGGACAGCTTGCGGGCCAGCAACTCCCCCACGCCCCGCGCGGCTCCGGTGACGACGGCGACCTGTCCTTCGAGACTCACCCTGCTCATGCGTCCTCCTTGACGGGACCGACGTGGACGTACGTGCTGACGAGCTCCCGGATCTTCCCGGTGACCTGCTCGGGCGCCTCGATCGGCGTCATGTGGCCGATGCCGGGCAGCTCGATCAGGCCCAGGCAGGCGGGCAGTGCGGCCACCAGCGCGCGGGCCTGCACCGGGGGCGTCAGCCGGTCGTCCGAGCCGACCACGACGGCCGTCGGTACGCGCAACTCCCTCACGTGGTGGTCGAGATCGAGCAGGCCGAGCACCTCCGACCAGGCGTGCCGCACCTTGCGCGGACACGCGTGCACGATCCGGGCGCACGCCTCGACCATGTGCGGGGCCGAACCGGCGCCCATCGTCCCGTACCTGAGGATCCGCCGGGCGAGCGGCGTGACCGGCCCGAGCGGGGCGCGGGAGCCGAGCAGCCGCTTGGTCAGGAAGGTCCGCAGCCGGCCCGCCCGGATCGGCAGCACCAGCGACTCGGCGACCAGCCGTGACGCACCCGTACTGCACAGCAGTACGGCAGCCGCGTGCTCCCGGAAGCCGGCTCTCCCGGCCGACGCCATCACCGTCATCCCGCCCATGGAGTGACCGGCGATCACCGCCTTCTCCCCCGGCGCGAGGGTCGCCTCCAGTACGGCTTCGAGGTCGTCGGCGAGCGCTTCCGTACCGCAGGCACGGCTCGCCGGGCTGCGTCCGTGGCCGCGCTGGTCGTAGGCGATCACCCGGTGGTCCGCGGCCAGTTCCCGTGTCTGCGCCGCCCAGAAGGCGGTGGAGCAGGTCCAGCCGTGGGCGAGGACGACGGCCGGCGCGCCCTCGGGTCCGTGCACCTCGACGTGCAGGCGGGCGCCGTCGGCGGAGACGGCGGTGAGCACGCGGGCCGGGACGGGCGGGGCGTAGGGACCGGAGGAGACGTGGAGGAGGCGGCTCATGCGTCGGCCTCGGCCTTCTTCACGGCCGGCGTCCGCAGCACCTCGTACTCGCTCAGGTCCACCCGCCGTGTCGCCCTTCGAAACTCGGCCGTGGTGCCCGGCCAGATGGTGGTGTTGCGGCCGTTCGCGTCCAAGTACCAGCTGTCGCAGCCGGTGTTCCACACCGTGCGCTTCATGCGCTCCTGCACCCGCCGGTTCCAGGCCCGCACGGCACCGGGGCGGGCGTCGAGGGCGACCTGGCCGCCGAGGACCCGCAGCTGCCGTACGAAGTCGACCATGTAGTTCAGCTGCGACTCGATGATGAGGATCATGGACGAGTTGCCGAGGCCGGTGTTGGGCCCGATGACCGTCATCCAGTTGGGGAATCCGGGCACCGAGCCGCCCCGCAGCGCCTCCATCGCACCGCCGGCCGCCCAGGCCTCGGCGAGCGTACGGCCGTCCGCGCCCACCACCCGGTCGGCGATCGGCATGTCGGTGACGTGGAAACCCGTGCCGAAGACGATCACGTCGGCCTCGGCCTCGGTGCCGTCGGCGGCGACGAGGGTCGAGCCGCGGACCTCGCTCAGGCCGCTCGCGACGACGTCCACATTGGGCTCGGCGAGCGCCGGGTAGTACTCGCTGGACAGCAGGATCCGCTTGCAGCCGATGCGGTAGTCGGGCGTCAGCTTGGCGCGCAGGGCCGGGTCCTTGATGGAGCGGGCCATGTTCCGCTTGGCCAGCGCCTCGACCAGACCCAGCTCGTCGGGGCGCTTGGTGAACAGCTGGACCTGCAACTCCCGGATGCCCCACAGGAGTCCGCGCCTGAGCTGCGTGGTGACCGGCAGCCGCCGGTGCAGCAGGCGCTCGGCCCCCGTGATCGCCCGGTCGACGCGGGGCATCACCCAGGGCGGGGTGCGCTGGAAGAGGGTGAGCTTCTCGGCGAGGGGCTGGACGGCCGGCACGATCTGGATGGCGGAGGCACCGGTCCCCACCATGGCGACCCGCTTGCCGCGCAGGTCGAAGTCGTGGTCCCAGCGGGCCGAGTGGAAGACCTTGCCGGGGAAGGTGTCGAGTCCCGGGATGTCCGGGATCCGCGGATCGGACAGCGGGCCGGTGGCCGAGACGACGAAGTCCGCGCAGAGCGAGCCGGCGGCCGTCTCGATGTCCCAGCACAGCCGCTCCGCGTTCCAGGTCATCGTCTTGACCTCGGAGTCGAAGCGGATGTGCGGGCGCAGCCGGAAGACGTCGGCCACGTGTTCCAGGTAGGCGCGGATGTGCTGCTGCCCGGAGAAGGTGCGAGGCCACTCGGGGTTGGGCGCGAAGGAGAACGAGTACAGGTGGGACGGCACGTCGCAGGCGCACCCCGGATAGGTGTTGTCCCGCCAGGTGCCGCCGACGCTGTCGGCCCGCTCCAGGACGACGAAGTCGGTGACGCCCTCGCGCCGCAGCCGCACGGCGGCGCCGAGTCCGCCGAACCCCGATCCGATCACCGCCACCCGTACATGCTCGTGTTCGTGCTCGGCCATCCCGAAGCCTCCACGCGTCGCGTTGAACTCTGCCAGTGAACACTGGCGCAATGGGGAGAGTAGAGCAGCTCCGTACCGATGGGTAGGGGCCGGGGCCAGGAAAGTTACCGGGGGTACGACATAGGCTGCGCTCGTGACGGAGAAGCGCGAGTACCGCATGGAGGAACTGGCACGACTGGCCGGCATCCCCGTGCGCACCCTGCGCTTCTACCGCGAACGCAAACTGATCGCGCCGCCCCGCCGCGAGGGCCGCATCGCCTGGTACGACGACCACCACCTGGCCCGCCTGCGCACCATCGCGGCGCTCCTGGAACGCGGCCACACCCTCAGCAGCATCGCGGAGCTGGCGGAGGCCTTCGAGCACGGCCGCAACGTCGGCGAACTCCTCGGCATGGACACCCCCACCGAGGAGGAACCGGTCCGCCTCACCCCCGAGGAGCTCGCCGCCCGCTTCGAGGGCGAGGTCACCTCCGAGAACCTCGCCGCCGCCCTGGACCTCGGCTACCTCGGCACCGACGGCGACGAACTCGTCCACATCAGCCGCCGCCTCCTGGACGTCTCCTCGGCCCTGGTCCGCGAGGGCATCCCCCTGGCGGAGGTCCTGGAAGCAGGCAAACGCGTCCGCGCACACGCCGACGCCCTCGCCGAACTCTTCGCCGACGTGATCCTGCGCCACGCCCCCGAGGAAGACCTCCAACGCCTGCGCCCACTGGCACGGAGCGTGGTGGAGGCGGAACTGTCACTGGCGCTGGACCGGCGGATGCGGAAGCGGGACTAGAGGTCAACTAGAGGGCGACTAGAGGTCGTAGACGACGGTGACCGGCGCGTGGTCGGACCACCGCTCCGCATGCGTGGCCGCGCGCTCCACATACCCCTTGACCGCCTTGGCGGCCAGACCCGGCGTCGCGACGTCATAGTCGATGCGCCAACCTGAATCGTTGTCGAAAGCCCGCCCCCGGTACGACCACCACGTGTACGGTCCCTCGACGTCCGGATGCAGTGCCCGCACGACGTCGACGTAGCCGCCCTCCGCCGGATCGAAGACCCGGCTGAGCCACTCGCGCTCCTCCGGCAGGAAGCCGGAACTCTTCTGGTTCCCCCGCCAGTTCTTGAGGTCGGCCCGCTGGTGGGCGATGTTCCAGTCGCCGCAGACGACGACCTCGCGGCCGTCGGCGGCCGAGCGCTCGCGCAGGTTTTTCAGGTAGGCGAGGAACTCGTCCATGAAGCGGACCTTCTCGTCCTGGCGCTCGGTGCCGACCTCACCGGAGGGCAGGTAGAGGGAGGCGACGGTGACGCCGGGCAGGTCGGCCTCGACATAGCGCCCGCTGGTGTCGAACTCGGCCGAGCCGAAGCCGACCCGGACGCGGTCGGGCTCGCGGCGGGTGTAGAGGGAGACGCCGGCCCGGCCCTTCGCGGCGGCGGGCGCGTGCACGACGTGCCAGCCGTCGGGGGTGCGGACGTGCTCGGGCAGTTGCTGCGGTTCCGCGCGCACCTCCTGGAGGCAGAGCACGTCGGCGGAGGTCTCCGCGAGCCACTCCACGAAGCCCTTCTTCGCGGCGGCGCGCAGTCCGTTCACATTGGCGGAAGTCACAGTGAGCACCACGGCACGATACCGGCACACTGGATCGAGCCCCGACCAGGATTGGATTAATATACGGTGCACAGCATGAACATACGTCGCGTCTCCTTCGACCACCCCGACGCCGTCAAGCTCAACGACCAGGTACAGGCCGAGTACCACCTGCGCTACGGCGACGGCGGAGACGCCACCCCCCTGGACCCCGCGGACTTCGACCCCCCGAACGGCGTCTACCTGATCGCGTACGACGAGAACGACGCCCCCGTCGCCACGGGCGGCTGGCGCGCCCAGGACACCAACGGCGAGGGCAACGTCGACGGCGACGCCGAGCTCAAGCGGATGTACGTCATCGACGCGATGCGCGGCCGCGGCCTCGCCCGCCGCATGCTGGCCGTCCTGGAGGAGGACGCCCGCACGGCCGGCCGCGCACGCATGGTCCTGGAGACCGGCACCGAGCAGCCCGAGGCCATCGCCCTCTACCAGTCCAGCGGGTACGAGCCGTGCACCAAGTTCGGCTACTACCGGCACTTCGAGGAGAGCCGCTGCTTCGCCAAACGCCTGTAGGCGCTCGGCTTCCTCGACCTGTCCCACCCGGCCCTCGAGCCGGCAGCCGAAACCGGTACCGTCACTGCTGCCCGGCCACCTCCCGGGCGATCCGCTCGAACTGCGCGCCCATGGCGGCGGACAGGGCGTGGGCCGCCGAGAGCGGACGGACCATGACCATGAAGTCGTCGATCCTGCCGTCCTCGTCGAAGTGCAGGAAGTCGCAGCCGGTGAGTTGCTTGCCGTCGACGGTCGCGGTGAAGACGAGGGCGTGGTCGCGCCCGTCGGGGTTCGCGATCTCCCGTACGTACGTGAAGTCCTCGAAGACCTGCGACACGGCCCGCAGGATCGCGCTGGTGATCGCCTTGCCTTCGTACGGCTTGAAGACGACCGGGCTGGTGAAGACGACGTCCTCGGCCAGCAGGGCCGCCGCAGCGTCCATGTCACCGGCTTCCACGGCTTTCCGGAAGGGATGCACGAGCTCACCTCACATACCAAACAAGTTGAATAGGTGTGTTGCAGAGTAGGATCGGATAAAGTTGCGCAACGCCGTGATGGCCGCACTTCTGGAGGGCGAGGCGTCCGGGTACGACCTCGCGAAGGGGTTCGACGCCTCGGTGGCCAACTTCTGGACAGCCACCCCTCAGCAGCTCTACCGGGAGCTGGAGCGCATGGAGAGCGAGGGCCTCATCGCGGCCCGCGTGGTCGAACAGGAGCGTCGCCCCAACAAGCGGCTCTTCACGCTCACCGACGCCGGGCTGAAGGCCGTACGTGCCTACACCGCCGAACTCCCCGGCAAGCCGACGGCGATCCGGGACGAGCTGATGGTGAAGGTCCAGTGTGTCGACGCCGGCGACATCGAGGCCGTACGCGCCGGGATCGCCGAACGCATGGAGTGGGCCACGGCCAAGCTGGCTTCCTACGAGCGCCTGCGCGGGCGCCTGTTGGACGGGCGCACCGAGGACGAGTACTTCGCCACCGCCGAGCGAATCGGCCCCTACCTCACGCTCATCCGGGGTGTGGCCTTCGAACGGGACAACCTCGAGTGGGGCAGGCTGGCCCTGATGCGACTGGAACAGCGCGCCTCGGGGGCCAACGGGCGCGCCTGAGAGGGCGATTGGCGAGGCGAAACACGAAGATCCCGCCCGATCGGTCAGATCGGACGGGATCTCGTCAACTGCCCCCGAATTACCTCGGAACAGTTGTTGCGGTGGACCTGTGGGGATTTGAACCCCAGACCCCCTCGATGCGAACGAGGTGCGCTACCAGACTGCGCCACAGGCCCTTGCAACGAGTGAAACTCTAGCATCCCCGTCCGGGTGCTTGGAAATCCGTTCCCGGGCTGGTCACACCACCTCGGGTCACTCGTTCGCGGCCCGCGGCCGGTCGCCGTCCTCGTACTGGTCGAAGAGCGGCGTGCGGCCACGCTCACGGGCACGTCGGGCGGAGGCGGCGCGACGGGCGTCACTGCGGCCGTCCGCCGCCGGTTTGTCCTCCGCGTCGGCGTCCTCTTCCTCCGCTCCGCCGTCCCGCTGCTCGACAGCCCGTGCCTCCTGCTCGGGGGTGGCGGCACTGGACCGCGCGGAGCTCCACGCGTCCGGCGCCCCGAGGTCCACGTCGGAGGTGGCCCGCGGAGCGACCGGGGCGGTCACGTACGTCGGCAACGGCACCGGGACCGGGTCCCAGCTGTCACCGTGCCCGGGCCGCTGCTGGCGCTCGCGCTGCTGGTCCACCCACTCCGCGTGGTCGGTCTGCTCGACGAGCGCACGCCGGTCCGCGGCCAGCGCCGACAGCCCCGGGTCCAGCTCGGAGGCGGATCCTTCGTCCACCTCCTCGGCGTCGGCGCCCGTGTCGACGGACGCGCGGCGGCGCGGCTGGCGCGCCCGCTCGCGCAGTCGCTGTGCGGCGACCTCGGCGCGGCGGCGGTCCATCTGGTAGGCGAAACGCCGGCGCTCCTGGGAGCGCAGGTACGCGATGTACGCGCTGAGCAGCACGGCGGGTACGCCGGGCGCCCACAGGAAGGTGAGCCCGCCGACCGCGGCGACGATCGCACCGAGCGAGAAGGCGATGAACAACATGACGGTCGTACGTCTGCGGCGCGCGAGCACCTTCGTGCGCCGGGCCCGCGCCGCTGCCGCTTCCTCCGCGGGCGTGCGCCGGGCCGCCGGCACCCGCTTCCGCGCGGGCGCACCCGCCTTTTCGCGCGCCGGTTCACGCGCTTGTTCCGACCGGGCGGGTGCCTGGGCCTGCTCCTGGACCGCGGCTTGCGCCTTGGGGCGGGTCGGAGGCATGGCGAAGGCCCGGACGTCCACCGAATCGGTGACCGCGTCCGGGTCCACGGCGCTGGGCTCCCCCTCTTCGGTGGAGCGCGCCCGCAGGTCCTTGGCGTATCGGCGCTCCATCCCCGCCCGTCCGGACAGCAACCGGATGGCCGTGCTGAAGCGTTCCGTCGGACGGGCCTCGTTCAGCTCGTCCTGCCTACGGAGCCACATCGGCACCAAGTAGGCGGCCCAGGCCCCGACAATGACTGCGTAGATGAGGCCGCTGCTGCTCACGCCTCACACGGTAGAGGGGTTTGCGTGAGGCCATCTGCCAATTGCGCCGGTGTGTCGCACGATCTAGCTGATATTTCGAGCTTTTTTTGTGACCGATGCGATCAACAGGCCACCGAGGTAGCGAATTCAATGCCCCGAGACGGTCATCCGCCGATCATTTTCGAACACATATTCAATTTCCCGGGCTATGCGGGATAGTCGTGCGGGGTGCTCCCGGATCGTGCCCGCTGCCAGCGCCTGAGCAAACCGTCGGGCACCTCTTCCGCCGTGAGGGCGAACACGAGGTGGTCGCGCCAGGCGCCGTCGATGTGGAGATAGCGCGGCCTGAGGCCCTCCTCACGGAATCCGAGTTTCTCCACGACCCGGCGGCTGGGCCCGTTCTCGGGGCGAATGCAGACCTCGATGCGGTGCAGGCCCACGGTCCGGAAACAGTGGTCCACGACGAGCGCCACGGCCGTCGGCATCACTCCGCGGCCGGCCACCGACTCGTCGACCCAGTAACCGACATGCCCCGAGCACATCGAGCCCCAGGTGATCCCGGCGACCGTCAGCTGCCCGACCAGCCGCCCCTGGTACTCGATGACGAACGGCAGCATGCGACCCGCGTTCGCCTCGGCCCGCAGATGCCGGACCATCTGGCGGTAGGTCGGCCGGTGCGCGATCGGCCCGCTGGGCGTGGGCGGCGGGATCGTCGCCTCCCAGGGCCGCAGCCAGTCCCGGTTGCGTCGGTTGACCTCGCGCCACGGCCGCTGGTCGCGCATCTTTATCGGCCGGAGGACGACATCGCCGTCCGCCAGCACGACGGGCCAGGATGGGCTGTTCAGCTCGCACCCCCACTACTTGCGGCGGGTCTGGGGTGGTCGCCGCCGCGCAGCTGGTCGACGGCGTGCGCCAACAGGGGCTCCAGGACGGCCAGTCCGTCCCTCACCCCGCCGGTGGAGCCCGGCAGATTGACGATCAGCGTCCGCCCCGCCACTCCGGCCAGGCCCCGGGAGAGCGCCGCCGTCGGCACCTTCTCCCGTCCGAACGCCCTGATGGCCTCCGCGATGCCCGGCACCTCGTGGTCGATCACCCGGCGCGTCGCCTCGGGGGTGCGGTCGGTGGGCGAGATGCCGGTGCCGCCGGTGGTGACGATCACGTCGTACCCGGCGTCGACACCGGCCCGCAGGGCGGCCTCCACCGGCTCCCCGTCGGGGACGACCTGCGGTCCCTCGACGGTGAAGCCGAAGCCCTTGAGTCCGTCGGCGATCAGCGGGCCGCCCTTGTCCTCGTAGACCCCGGCGGCGGCCCGGTTGGAGGCGGTGACCACGAGAGCGCGATACGTCATGCCCGGCTCCAGTCGCCCGACTTGCCGCCCGTCTTCTCTTCGACCCTGACGTCCGTGATGACCGCTCCCTTGTCGACCGCCTTGACCATGTCGATCACGGTGAGCGCGGCGACGGAGACCGCGGTGAGGGCTTCCATCTCGACGCCCGTGCGGTCCGTCGTCTTCACCGTGGCCAAGATCTCCACGGCGTCGTCCGCGACCCTCAGGTCCAGTTTCACACCGGACACCGACAAGGGGTGGCACAGCGGAATGAGGTCGGGGGTGCGCTTGGCGCCCATGATGCCCGCGATCCGCGCGGTGGCCAGGGCGTCTCCCTTGGGGACGCCCTCGCCGCGCAGCAGCTCGACCACGCGGGGCGAGACGAGGACCCGGCCGCTGGCGCTGGCGGTGCGCGCGGTCACGTCCTTCCCGGACACGTCGACCATGCGGGCCGCGCCCGCCTCGTCGATGTGGGTCAGTCGGTCCTGCACTGAGGGTCCGGGGGTCTCCCCCCGGGAAGGCACTGTCATGCTGTGTCGCGCTCCCGGTCCGGGCCCGGCGCGGTGCGGCGCGTGAGCCTGTTGTGCGCGACACGGTACCGCCAAGTTGAACCCTTGAGCGGCGCGGACCCCGCTGCTCAGCCGAGCAGGACGACCTCGATCTCGGCGCCGGGCTCCACGGACTCCACGTCCTCGGGGACGACGATCAGCGCGTCCGCGTGCGCGAGGGCCGCCACCAGATGTGATCCGGCGCCGCCGACCGGGGTGACCGCACCGTCGGCGTACGTCCCGCGCAGGAACTGCCGACGGCCCTTCGGCGAGGTCAGCGCCTTGTGGGTGGTGAGGGTCGCGCGGGTCCGCGTCCGGTGGACGTCGGGGAGGCCCATCAGGGCGCGGATCGCGGGGCGTACGAACAGCTCGAAGGAGACGTACGACGACACGGGGTTGCCGGGCAGGGCCAGCAGCGGTGTGTGGTCGGGGCCGATGGAGCCGAAACCCTGGGGCTTGCCGGGCTGCATGGCGAGCTTGCGGAACTCGATGCCGCTGCCGGCCTCGTCCTCGTCGCCGACGTACGACAGCGCCTCCTTGACGACGTCGTACGCCCCGACGCTGACCCCGCCCGTGGTGACCATGAGGTCGGCGCGGACGAGCTGGTCCTCGATGGTGGACCGCAGGGTCTCGGCGTCGTCGGCGACGGCGCCCACCCGGTAGGCGATGGCGCCGGCGTCGATCGCGGCGGCGGTGAGGGCGAAGCTGTTGGAGTCGTAGATCTGGCCGCTGCCGAGTTCCTCACCGGGCTGGACGAGTTCACTGCCGGTGGACATGACGACCACGCGCGGGCGCGGCCGGACACGTACCGTGCCGCGGCCGATCGCGGCGAGCAGGGCGATCTGCGGCGGGCCGAGGACGGTGCCCGACTCCAGGGCGCGGTCCCCGGCCTTCACGTCACTGCCCTTGGCGCGCACGTGCGCGCGTGCCTCGGCCGACCGGTACACGTGCACGTGCCCCTCGGCGCCGTCGGGGGCCAGGGCGCGGGCGCGCATCCCGGTCACGGGGCCCTCGCCGAGCCCGCCGTCGGTCCACTCGACGGGGACGACGGTCTCGGCGCCGGGCGGCAGCGGGGCGCCGGTCATGATGCGGGCGGCCTGGCCGGGTCCCACGTGCAGCAGGTCGGCCTGGCCGGCCGCGACGTCCCCGACGACGTCCAGGACGGCGGGGTACTCCTCGCTCGCGCCCGCGACATCCGTGACCCGCACCGCGTACCCGTCCATCGAGCTGTTGTCGAACGGTGGCAGGGACACCGGCACCGTGATGTCCTCGACCAGGACGCAGCCCTGGGCGTCGAGGAGTTGCAGCTCGATGGGTTCGAGGGGGCGGACGGTCGCGAGGATGTCCTCCAGGTGCTCGTCCACCGACCACAGGTGGTCGTGGCCGGTGGTGCGGGGCGCGGCGCTGCTCAACGTTGTTACATCTCCTCGGCTACGTAACTGCGAAGCCAGGTCCGGAAGTCCGGGCCCAGGTCTTCACGTTCGCACGCGAGTCTGACAATGGCACGCAGGTAGTCGCCACGGTCGCCGGTGTCATAGCGGCGGCCCTTGAAGACGACGCCGTGCACCGGGCCGCCGACCTTCTCGTCCTCGGCGAGCTGCTGGAGGGCGTCGGTGAGTTGGATCTCGCCGCCGCGGCCGGGCTCGGTCTTGCGGAGTATGTCGAAGATGTGCGGGTCGAGGACGTAGCGACCGATGACCGCGTAGTTGGACGGGGCGTCCGCCGGGTCGGGCTTCTCGACCAGGCCGCTCACCCTGACGACGTCGCTGTCCTCGGTGGTCTCGACGGCCGCACAGCCGTAGAGGTGGATCTGCTCGGGGGCGACCTCCATGAGCGCGATGACGCTGCCGCCGCGCTGCTCCTGGACCTCGACCATGCGCTTGAGCAGCGGGTCGCGCGGGTCGATCAGGTCGTCGCCGAGGAGGACGGCGAAGGGCTCGTGGCCCACGTGCGGGGCGGCGCACAGCACGGCGTGCCCGAGGCCCTTCGGGTCGCCCTGGCGGACGTAGTGCATCGTGGCGAGGTCGCTCGACTCCTGCACCTTCGCGAGCCGGCCGGCGTCGCCCTTCTTCTGAAGGGCTGATTCCAGCTCGTAGTTACGGTCGAAGTGGTCCTCGAGGGGGCGCTTGTTGCGTCCCGTGATCATGAGGACGTCGTCGAGGCCCGCGGAGGCGGCCTCCTCGACCACGTACTGGATCGCGGGCTTGTCGACGACCGGCAGCATCTCTTTGGGAGTGGCCTTGGTGGCCGGCAGGAACCGGGTGCCGAGGCCTGCTGCGGGGATGACAGCCTTGCTGATCCGAGGGTGCGACTGAGTCATGTCCGCAACCATATCCGGTGCCTTTGCAGGGAATCTGTGGCTCCGGTTAATTGGCTCTCATATGAGCGGATTGCTAGGGTACGGAGCAACTTTTGAACCACATCGGACGTCCGGGCGAGCCTGACAAGCGAATGTTGCGGCGAGAGATCCTCGCGGTGAGGAACACGTTGACGGCCGATGACGTGCGGGAAGCCGCCGTCGCGTTGGCCGGGAGGGCGTTGGAGCTGCCCGAACTGGCGCGTGCGCGCACGGTGGCGGCGTACGTCTCCGTGGGGAGCGAACCCGGGACACTCGTGCTCCTGGACGCGCTGCGCGCGCGGGGCGTGCGGGTCCTGCTTCCGGCCCTCCTGCCCGACAACGACCTGGACTGGGGCGCCCACACCGGCGAGGGCTCCTTCGCGCGCGTCCAACACGGCGGGAAGATGGCCCTCTTCGAACCGGCCGGAGAGCGTTTGGGCGCGGACGCCGTGACCGCCGCCGACGCCGTGCTGCTGCCGGGCCTCGCGGTCGACGCGCGCGGCATGCGTCTGGGGCGCGGCGGGGGGTCGTACGACCGGGTACTCGCGCGCCTGGAGCACGCGGACGCACACCCCGCGCTGGTGGTGCTGCTGTACGACTCGGAGGTCGTGGAGCGGGTGCCCTCGGAACCGCACGACCGGCCGGTGCACGCGGTGGTGACGCCGTCGGGGGTGCGCCGCTTCCGGAACGACCGCTGAATACGGACCGGCCCTCCACGCACGCGTGGAGGGCCGGTTCGACGGCGTGCCGTCAGTGCCGTGACTGGGTCACGGCTTCAGTTCCAGTGTGTCGCTCGTGCTGTCGTCGACCGCCTTGGCCGAGAAGGACCAGTCCAGCAGTTCGCCCTTGACCCACTTGCTCGTCTGGTCGATGTAGTGGGCGCTGTAGGCGTGCCCGGAGGCACCGGTGAGGTTGATCCACTTCGACTTGTCGAGGTCGCCGAGGTTGACCACCATCCGCATCGACGGCACCCAGACGACGTCGTAGCCCCCGGCCGCGTTCCAGCCGGTCGCGTTGACGGCCGCCTCGCCGCCGCCGAGCTTCCAGGGGCCGCGGTTGAGCATGTACTGGAGGAAGCCGGGGCCCTCGGTGCCCAGGGTCTGGTTCTTCAGGAACAGGCGGTGCAGCCGGCCCCAGCTCCAGGTGTCGATGTCCTTGCCGAGCTTGGCGGTCAGCTCCCAGCGGGCGTCGACCATGGCGCGCTTGAACAGCTTGTCGCGGTTCTTGACGGCGCCGACGCGGTTGCCCGAATCGGGCGTCGTCCACCAGTCGCTGTTCTCGTCGTTCATGAGGTTGCGGACGACCTCGAACCAGCGGTCGCCACCGTCCGGCTGCGCCTGGTCGGCGTCGCGCTGGCCGCACTCGCGCACCTTGCCGGTCTCGTCGACGGGCCCGGTGGAGTTGACCGGGTCGACCCACAGGCACTGACCCTTGACCCGCAGTTCCTTGGGCAGCTTGTTGCCGAAGGCGAGCTTGAGGATGTTGCGCCAGACCGAGTTGAAGTAGGCGGCCGCCGCCGAATCGGCGTCCTGGGTGTAGTCCCAGCCCTCGAGGAGTTCCTGCGCCTCGCGGACGTTGGGGTCGTCGACGTCGATCTTCAGCAGCTGGGGCACGAGCAGCTTGGCGATCTCACTGCTGTTGTCCAGCTGCATCTGGCGCATGTCGTCGGTGGAGATCTTGCCGCCGCCCTTGATCTTCGACTCGATCAGGTCGGTGATGCGCTGGCTGCGGGTGCCGTAGCCCCAGTCCGTGGTGAGCGTGTAGGGGTACTTGTCCTGGTCGACCACGGCCTGGTTGGCGGTGACGATGTAGCCGCGCTCCGGGTTGTACTCGTAGGGCAGCTCGTCCTGCTTGATGAAGCCGGTCCACTTGTACTTCGAGTTCCAGCCCGGCGCCGGGATGGAGCCGTCGTCGCCCTCCGCGCGCGTGGGGATCCTGCCGGGCAGGGTGTAGCCGATGTTGTCCCTGGTGTCGGCGTACACGAGGTTCTGCGAGGGCACGTCGAACAGGGCCGCGGCCTTGCGGAAGCCGTTCCAGTCGGTCGCCTTGCCCATCGCGAAGACGGCGTCCATGGAGGTGCCCGGGTCCAGCGCGGTCCAGCGCAGCGCGATGCCGTAGCCGTCGCCGCGGTCGGGTGCGGAGGTGTCGACCGATGCCTTCTTGCCGACCTTCACGAGCTCGTCGTCACGGTCGGACAGCAGGGGCCCGTTGTTGGTCTCCCGGACGACGATCTTCTTGGAGGCGCCGCCGGCGACCTTGATGGTCTCCTCGCGCGTGGTGAAGGGCTTCACCTTGCCGTCGTACAGGTAGCCGTCGCCGGAGAGCTTCTCCAGGTAGAGGTCGGTGACGTCGACGCCGGAGTTGGTCATGCCCCAGGAGATGTCCTGGTTGTGGCCGATTATCACGCCGGGCATGCCCGCGAAGGTGTAGCCGCTGACGTCGTACTGGCACGTGGCCGAGACGGTCCGGCAGTGCAGGCCCATCTGGTACCAGACGGACGGCAGCGAGGCCGAGAGGTGTGGGTCGTTGGCCATGAGCGGTTTGCCGGTGATGGTGTGCTTCCCGGCCACGACCCAGGAGTTCGAGCCGATGCCGTTGCCGTTCACGCCGACGGCCGTCGGGACGTCGTCCAGGATGTTCTGGAGGCCCGTCAGCTGGCTCTGCAGCGCGGAACCGGCCGTCGAGGACGAGGTGCCCGTCCCGGTGCCGCTGGTGCCGCCGGTGCCGCTCGTGGACGTTCCGCTGCCGGACGTGCCGCCGGATCCCTCGAAGGTCCCTGTGAGCTCGTCGTACTGGCCCTGCTGGACGATCGTCTGGTTCCGGCTGTACGGGTACTCGGGGTACAGGTCGGCGATCTGCTTGGGGCCGAGGCGGCTGGTCATCAGGGCGCGGTCGATCTCGTCCTGCATGTTGCCGCGCAGGTCCCAGGCCATGGCCTTCAGCCAGGCGACCGAGTCGACCGGGGTCCACGCCTTGGGCTTGTAGTCGTTCTCGAAGCCGAGGGCCGCGTACTCCAGGGAGATCTCCTTGCCGTCCTTGCCCTGGAGGTAGGCGTTGACCCCCTTGGCGTAGGCCTGGAGGTACTTCTTCGTGGAGGCCGACAGCGTCTTGTCGTACTCCTCCTTGGCAACCCGGTCCCAGCCCAGGGTGCGCAGGAACTCGTCGTTCTTGACCTGGCCCTTGCCGAACATCTCCGACAGGCGCCCGGAGGTCATGTGCCGGCGTACGTCCATCTCGTAGAAGCGGTCCTGCGCCTGGACGTAGCCCTGTGCCATGAACAGGTCCGCGTCGGAGGAGGCGTAGACCTGCGGGATGCCGTAGCCGTCGCGCTTGACCTCGACTGGCCCCGACAGGCCCTTGAGCGTGAGGGAACCCTGCGTCTGCGGGAAGGAGGCACGGACGGTGCTGATCGACCAGAACGCCCCGTAGGCGACGCCCCCGATGATGGCCAGCACCAGCACGAGGACGAACAGGCGGGCTTTGCGCCCCTTCTTCCTGCCGGACTTGCCGGGCTGCTGACCCGAAGAGGCGGTGGTGTTGGGGGGCATCGCTGTCCTTGCTGTCCTAACGCGAGCGGCAGGGCGGGCTGTGCTTTTGACTGAGCGCTGGAGCAACCATAGGCGCAGGGCCAAGCGCCCCTTGACGCGGAGTCGGGAACCAGAACGGGCAGACGTTCGATCACACCTCGCGGAGAGTCAAGAAATCGTCAAGAGTTAGGTAAGGTAACGAAGTACTTGGGTGCGAAGCGTCACCACTTCGTGTCCTATGTACGTGAGCCCGCGCGCGTGCAGCGTGCGAGCCAGGGAAGGGAACGGCCGCTGACTGTCCACCATCTCAACCAACTCCTGCTCGTCTGCTCGCTCGTCCTGCTCGTCGCCGTGGCAGCGGTCCGGATCTCCTCGCGCAGCGGGCTCCCCAGCCTGCTCGTGTACCTGGGGATCGGCATCGCCATGGGCCAGGACGGCATCGGCGACATCCAGTTCGACAACGCCGAACTCACCCAGGTCATCGGATACGCGGCCCTCGTCGTGATCCTGGCCGAAGGTGGCCTCGGCACGAAGTGGAAGGAGATCAAGCCGGCCCTGCCGGCCGCCTCCGCGCTGGCGCTGGTGGGAGTCGCGGTGAGTGTGGGGGTCACGGCGACGGCCGCGCACTACCTGATCAACCTGGAGTGGCGCCAGGCGCTCATCATCGGCGCGGTGGTGTCCTCGACGGACGCCGCGGCGGTCTTCTCGGTACTGCGCAAGATCCCCCTCCCCGCGCGCGTGACGGGCACGCTGGAGGCCGAGTCCGGCTTCAACGACGCTCCCGTCGTGATCCTGGTGGTCTCCTTCTCCACCGCGGGCCCCGTCGAGCACTGGTACGTGCTGATCGGCGAAATAGCCCTTGAACTGGCCATCGGCGCCGCCATCGGCATCGCGGTGGGCTGGCTGGGCTCCTGGGGCCTGCGGCACGTGGCGCTGCCCGCCTCCGGCCTGTACCCGATCGCCGTCATGGCCATCGCCGTCACCGCGTACGCGGCGGGCGCGCTGGCACACGGCAGCGGCTTCCTCGCCGTCTACCTCGCCGCGATGGCGATGGGCAACGCCAAGCTGCCGCACTGGCCCGCCACCCGCGGCTTCGCCGACGGGCTCGGCTGGCTCGCCCAGATCGGCATGTTCGTGCTGCTCGGCCTGCTGGTCACCCCGCACGAACTGGGCGACGACATCCTGCCCGCGCTCGTCATCGGGCTGGTCCTGACGATGGTGGCGCGACCGCTGAGCGTGGTGCTCTGCCTGACGCCGTTCCGGGTGCCGTGGCAGGAGCAGACGCTCATGTCCTGGGCCGGGCTGCGCGGCGCCGTGCCCATCATTCTCGCGACGATCCCCATGGTGGAGGGCGTCGAGGCCAGCCGCCGGATCTTCAACATCGTCTTCGTCCTGGTCGTCGTCTACACGCTCGTCCAGGGGCCGACCCTGCCGTGGCTCGCCCGCACGCTGAGGCTGGGGGGAGACCCCGAGGCCGCCGACCTCGGGATCGAGTCGGCGCCACTGGAACGACTGCGCGGCCACCTGCTGTCCGTCGCGATCCCGGACGGGTCGAGGATGCACGGCGTGGAGGTGGGCGAGCTGCGCCTGCCGGCGGGGGCCGGGGTCACCCTCGTCGTCCGCGAGGGAAAGTCGTTCGTCCCGCTGCCGACGACGGTGCTGCGACGGGGCGACGAGCTCCTCGTGGTCGCCACGGACCCGGTCCGGGACGCGGCCGAGCGGCGGCTGCGCGCGGTGGGACGCGGCGGCAAGCTGGCCGGGTGGCTGGGCATGAACGGCTCCGACACGGGTGGTTAAGGGCGCGTTTCGTACCCTTCACACCCCTCGCCATCGCAGGTGGCCACGCTCATGGTGCTCGTTTTCACAGGCTCACGGGCTTTGATCCCTGTACGATGAAGGCGCATTCCGATCGAACCAACTCTGCCTGACGCAGTGCTGGCGCGACCGTATGGCGGCCGGGACACCCCCTCAGTGGGCGCCGGTATCCACCGCAGTCCGCGCAAGAGGACAGCTCTCGGCGCCGTCGCCCCCGACCGGGGGCCGCGCTACCAGGCGGCAGAAAGGCACGGGCCGTGGCATCCACGGTCACCCCCCGCCCCGGCTACGGGCAACTGCTGCGCACGCGCGGCGCCTGGACATTCCTGCTCCCCGGCTTCGCCGCACGCCAGCCGTTCGGGATGCTCACCGTCTCCATCGTGCTGCTCGTGCAGCACACCACCGGCTCGTACGGCGCGGCCGGTGCCGCCGCGGCCGTCACCGGCGTCTCCATGGCGCTGTTCGCGCCCTTCACCGGCCGCCTCGCCGACCGCTACGGGCAGCGCGCCGTCCTGATCCCGGGCGTGCTCGTGCACGCACTGTCAGGCCTGACTCTGACCGCCCTCGCACTGGCCCACGCCCCTCTGTGGGCGCTGCTCGTCGCGGCCGTGCCCACGGGCGCCTCGCAGCCTCAGATCGGCCCCATGGTGCGCGCCCGCTGGGGTGTGAAGCTCCAGGACTCGCCCCTGATGTCCACCGCGGCCGCCTTCGAGTCCGTCACCGACGAGCTGACCTTCGTCCTCGGCCCGCTGCTGGCGACCGCCCTGTGCACGGCCGTCGACCCCGCCGCGGGTCTGGTGACGGAGGCGTCGCTGACGCTCATCGGCGGCCTGCTGTTCGCCGCCCAGAAGAGCACGCAGCCGCCGGTCACCGCAGCCGGGCACGCGCGCGTGGAGCACGGTTCCGCGCTGCGCATCCCCGGGGTGCGGGTCCTGATCGTGGCCTTCCTCGGTATCGGTTCCGTCTTCGGCGGCATGCAGGTCTCGCTGGCCGCCTTCTCCGAGTCGATCGGCGAACCGGGCCTCAACGGCGTCCTCTACGGCACCTTCGCCGCGGGCAACATGCTCTCCGGCCTCGTCTGCGGCGCCATCGCGTGGAAGGTCGCCCCGCAGCGGCGCCTGGTCGTCGGATACGTCGCCCTCGCGCTGACCGCGTCCGGCCTGTGGGCGGCCCACTCGGTGCTCGTCCTGGCCGGCCTCGGCCTGCTCGTCGGGATGTGCATCGCGCCCGCCCTGATCACCGGCTACACCCTGGTCGAGGGCCTGGTCCCGGCCGGCGCCCGCACCGAGGCCTTCACCTGGCTGACCGGCGCGGTCGCCCTCGGACAGGCGGCGGCCGTCACGGTCGCCGGGCAACTGGAGGACGGCTTCCGGGAGGGCGCCGGGTTCCTGGTGCCGATGGGCGGCACACTGCTCGCCCTGACGACCCTGCTGGCGCTGCGCTCACGCCTTTCGGTACGGCCGCACAGCCGCACCGTCGCACGTGGCGTCGGTCACCGCTTGCCGGTGGCAGTGGACTGATCCTCAGGAATACGTCACTATGGACCATCGTTAGCACTCATTGAGTGAGAGTGCCAGGAGGAAGACAGTGCCCACCTACCAGTACCAGTGCACCGAGTGCGGCGAGGGCCTCGAGGCGGTGCAGAAGTTCACCGACGACGCCCTTACCGAGTGCCCCAGCTGCAGTGGACGCCTGAAGAAGGTGTTCTCAGCGGTCGGCATTGTCTTCAAGGGCTCCGGCTTCTACCGCAACGACAGCCGCGGCTCCTCGTCGAGCACCTCGCCGGCGTCCGCGAAGTCGTCGACGTCCTCGGACACGAAGTCCGACTCGTCGTCCGCCTCGTCCTCTTCTTCGTCGTCCTCGGACGCGAAGTCGAAGTCGTCGAGCACGGGCACCTCGTCCAGCAGCAGCTCGGCCGCGTAAGGCCGCACCCGCTCACGGGACCCTGCCGTCGTACGACGGCGGGGTTCTCGCTGTGTCCGTGACCCGGGCTGTGGACGGGGGCTCCGGGCCGGGGCCCCGGACGCCGTTTCCGTACCCGGGGTCGGGTCCCGGGCGGCGCCGGTTACTGTGCTGGTCATGGCGAACGCAGAGATCGGCGTAATCGGGGGCTCCGGCTTCTACTCGTTCCTCGACGACGTGACCGAGATCCAGGTGGACACTCCCTACGGGCCACCCAGCGACTCCCTCTTCCTCGGCGAGATCGCCGGCCGGCGGGTCGCGTTCCTGCCCCGGCACGGCCGCGGCCACCATCTGCCGCCGCACCGGATCAACTACCGCGCCAACCTGTGGGCGCTCAGGTCGGTCGGCGCGCGTCAGGTCCTCGGCCCGTGTGCGGTGGGCGGGCTGCGCCCCGAGTACGGGCCGGGCACGCTGCTGGTGCCGGACCAACTGGTCGACCGTACGAAGTCGCGGGCGGGCACGTACTTCGACGGGCTGCCGCTGCCGGACGGCACGGTGCCGAACGTGGTGCACGTGTCGCTGGCCGACCCGTACTGCCCGGCCGGGCGGGCGGCCGCGCTGAAGGCGGCCCGCGGCCAGGACTGGGAGCCGGTGGACGGCGGCACGCTGGTGGTGATCGAGGGGCCGCGCTTCTCGACCCGTGCCGAATCGTTGTGGCACCAGGCGCAGGGCTGGTCGGTGGTCGGCATGACCGGCCATCCGGAAGCCTCTCTCGCCCGTGAACTCGAGCTCTGCTACACGTCCTTGACCCTGGTCACGGACCTCGACGCCGGCGCCGAGACCGGTGAGGGCGTCTCCCACGACGAGGTGCTGCGGGTGTTCGCGGCCAACGTGGACCGCCTGCGGGGTGTGCTGTTCGACGCGGTGGCCGCGCTGCCCTCGACCGAGGAGCGGGACTGCCTGTGCACGAACGCGTTGGGCGGGATGGATCCGGGGTTCGCCCTGCCGTAGCCGCCGCGTGGCTGTGGGAGACCGTGGCTCCAGGGCTGCGGAACTTCCCGTTCGGGTGAGGGAGTTGTCCACAACCCGCCAGTAGCCCACCGGCCTCAGCGGGAATCGGCGCGAAGCCTCATCGTGGCATCGCAGGCCGATTCCTCGTCGCAGGTGGTGGTTCCCATGCCCTTCGCCCCTTCTCCCCCGTCCTCCTCTCATTCCTCTTCCTCGCTCTCTCCCCTCTCCCCACGTCCGCTCGGCACGGACGCTCCTCCCACGTGCGAGGTGCCGCACTTCGCCCCGGTGCGGGTCCGCGGCGGGCGGTATCAGGTCCAGCGGCTCGTACGGCACCGCAGGCGGGCCGTGGCGATCGGCCTCGCCGTCACCGCGGCCGCGCTCGTGGCGGCGGGACCGCGTGACGCGGAGCGGACCCGCGGGCATCCACAGGCGGATCCGCTACGGGAACACCGGGCCGTGCAGACCGTGACGGCGCCGGTGCGGATCGCCGACGGTGCCACGGTCCGGCTGTTGCGGCCCGGCGACCGGGTGGACGTCATCGCCGCCGAGGAGACGGCGACCGGCGGCGACGCGCGGGTGGTCGCGCGCGGGGCGCGGGTCACGAAGGTGCCGGAGCCGCTGGACGGCGCGACCGAGGCCGGGGCGCTGGTCGTCCTCTCGGTGCCGCGCTCCACCGCGGCGAACCTCGCCGGCGCGAGCGCGACGGCCCGGCTGGCGGTGACGCTGTGCTGAGCCCCGCGACTCCCGGACCTCGCACATTCCCGTCAAGTCCCTCGTTGGAGCCACCCCGTGGGACAGGGTCGCCTCGCCCTGACGTAGGTTGCGGAGCTGTTTGTTCCACAACCTGTGCATGCGAGGAGAGTCCCCTACGTGAGCGAGAAGAAGCCGAGCGTCTGGGAGGGCTTCAAGGCCTTCCTGATGCGCGGGAACGTTGTCGATCTGGCAGTGGCGGTGGTCATCGGCGCCGCTTTCACCAACATCGTCAACTCGGTGGTGAAGGGGCTCATCAACCCGCTGGTCGGAGCGATCGGCACCAAGAACCTCGACAGCTACAGCTCCTGCCTGAGCGACAACTGCACGGGCGACGAGGGGATTCGGCTCCTGTGGGGCTCGGTCCTCGGCGCGACGCTCACCTTCGTCATCACCGCGGCCGTCGTCTACTTCCTGATGGTCCTGCCCATGGCGAAGTACCTCGCCCTGCAGGAGTCCCGCAGGAAGGCGAAGGAGGGCACGCAGGAGGTCATGGAGGTGTCCGAGCTGGAGGTGCTCAAGGAGATCCGCGACGCGCTGGTCGCGCAGCAGCGGCAGCGCGGCTCGGGCCACGACGAGCCGTAGCGGTGGCGGGCGACGGCCCGCCCGGCTCACAGGTGGTGCGGCGGCTTCTCGTCGAGGAAGCGCTTCAGGTCGGCCGCGCTGTCGCTGCCGGGTCGCTCGCCCCACCCGCGGTCCGTGTCGTCCGAGGACTGCTGGTCCAGCGGGTCGTCGAAGACCAGCGCGGGCTTCGGCTCGCGCGACTCGGGCTCGGGCTCGGGGGCGGTGGTCATGCGTCCAGGGTACGGCCCTGGGCGTCGGGCGCCGCCGGGTCGGGAACGCGTGCACAAAGCAGACAGGCGGCCCCGGCCGGGGCCATCCCGGGCCGGGGGCGGCTCTGGACGAGACTGGCCCCATGACAGTCGACGCTTTGACAGACGTCGCCGGAGTGCGCGTGGGGCACGCCACCCGCACCGGTGACGGTTGGCTCACCGGCACCACGGTCGTGCTCGCCCCCGAGGGCGGCGCCGTGGCCGCCGTGGACGTGCGGGGCGGCGGACCCGGCACCAAGGAGACCGACGCCCTCGACCCTCGCAACGTGGTGCAGAAGGTCGACGCGATCGTGCTGACCGGCGGCAGTGCGTACGGGCTCGACGCGGCGTCCGGGGTGATGGCCTGGCTGGAGGGGCAGGGGCGCGGGGTGCGGGTGGGGACCGATCCGGCGCACGTCGTGCCGGTGGTGCCCGCCGCCTGTGTCTTCGACCTGGGGCGCGGCGGCGACTTCCGGGCCAGGCCGGACGCGGCCACCGGCCGGGCTGCCGTCGAGGCGGCCGCGGCGAGCGAGCCCGGGGCACGGGTGCGGGAGGGCTGCGTGGGCGCGGGCACGGGCGCCGCGGCCGGGCTGATGAAGGGCGGCGTGGGCACCGCGAGCATCGTCCTCGACTCGGGGATCACGGTGGCCGCGCTGGTGGTGGCGAATGCGGCGGGGTCGGTGGAGGATCCGGAAACGGGGGTGCTGTACGGGGAGTTGTTCCAAGGACGTGTGGAGTATCCGGACGCACGCGTCCACGAGGCCGCGCGTCGGCGCCTCGCCGAGATCGCGGCGAAGAGCGCGACTCCCCCGCTCAACACCACACTCGCGGTGGTCGCCACCGACGCTGACCTGTCCAAGGCGCAGGCGCAGAAGGTCGCCGGCACGGCCCACGACGGCATCGCGCGTGCGGTACGGCCGGTGCACCTGCTCCACGACGGTGACACGGTGTTCGCGCTGGCGACCGGCGCCCGCCCGCTCGACACCGGGCACCCTCTCCCGCTGAACGAGATCCTCGCGGCAGGCGCGGACGTCGTGACACGCGCGATCGTGCGGGCCGTACGCGCCGCCGAGTCGGTGGACGGCCCGGGCGGGGAGTGGCCGTCGTACGAGGAGTTGTACGGGGGCAGCTGACGCGAATGTGTCCCGGTTCTGTCACGTGATGGCGTTCACGGCGTTCGTTGGGAACCCGACCGTCGACCGCTCCCCTCTTTCTCCACGCACTGGAGCGGATCGCACACACCACCTGAACCTGGAGCAGCTAGTGACAACGCCGGACAAAACAGCGCGGCGCGCACTCGGGGCCTGTGCCGCCCTGATGGTCGGCGCCCTCACCCTCACCGCGTGTGGTGCAAGCGCCAATGCCAAGAACGACGACGACAAGAACGGCCAGGACGCCGCGAAGACTTCGGCGGCGAAGATCGCCATCTCGGCCGAGAACGGCTCGACCGGTGCGTCGATCAACACCACCGGCGTCAAGGTCAGCGACGGGAAGCTGACGGACGTGAAGATGACGGCGGCCGACGCGGGGACGGCCGTACCGGGGGCGATATCCGCCGACGGCGGCAGTTGGAAGCCGAAGGAGCAGTTGGAGCGGGGGACGAAGTACGAGATAACGGCGCGGGCGAAGGACGCGAACGGGCGGGCCACGGCCGCCGACTCGACCTTCACCACCGTCAGTTCGGCGAACAGCTTCATCGGGACGTACACGCCGGACGACGGGACGACGGTGGGCGTCGGGATGCCGGTGTCGTTCAAGTTCGACAAGGCCATCAGCGACAAGAAGGCCGTGCAGTCGCACATCACGGTGTCGTCCAGCAGTGGGCAGAAGGTCGTCGGGCACTGGTTCGGGGAGCAGCGGCTCGACTTCCGGCCCGAGGAGTACTGGAAGGCCGGCTCCAAGGTCACGATGAAGATCGACCTGGACGGGGTCGAGGGCGCGAACGGCGTCCAGGGGGTGCAGAAGAAGACGGTCACCTTCACCGTCGGACGCTCGCAGGTCTCCACGGTCGACGTGAACACGCAGACCATGACGGTCGTGCGGGACGGCAGGACCTTCAAGACGGTGCCGATCTCGGCGGGCAGCGCGGAGTTCACCACGTACAACGGGCAGATGGTGATCTCCGAGAAGTTCACGAAGCTGCGTATGGACAGCAGGACGGTCGACCTCGCCAACGCCTACGACATCCCGGACGTGCCGCACGCGATGCGTCTGACCACCTCGGGGACGTTCATCCACGGCAACTACTGGTACAACAAGGGCAACCCGCCCTTCGGCCGCGAGGGCACCAGCCACGGCTGCGTCGGGCTCCAGGACGTGCGGGGCGCGCAGGGAGACACGTCCGCCAAGTGGTTCTACGACAACTCGATCATCGGCGACGTGGTGATCGTCAAGAACTCCCCCGACAAGACGGTGACCCCGGACAACGGGCTCAACGGCTGGAACATGTCGTGGAGCGAGTGGATCGCGGGCAGTGCGGCATGATCGCAGAGCGACGCCCAAGTCTCCTCTGACCGGCGGTTTTTGACGGATGGACAGGCCGCGTGGGAACTTTCCCCGCGGCGCGCCCGTTTTCCGGGCGTACGTTTTCTCGGTTCCCGGACATGATGTCCGACCGAGGGGCTACGGTATGCACCCACAAGGTGACATGCAGCAACGCCGGGAGAAACCTTGAGCGTTCCGTACGAGACGGCAGCGTACGAACAACCCGAGTCGCCCGAGTCTCCGGAGGAGCATCTCGCGCGGCTCCTCGGCCGTGCCCTGAACTCCTTCGAGCTGCCCGACGAGACGATTCGGCGACTGGACTGCGCGTTGGCGCACGACAGTTCGCTGCACTCCGCGCACCACAGCGCGGGGCTGCACCGCGAGACGTATCGGCACACGTGGCTAATGGTCGACGGCTCGGCGCTCACGCTGTGGGAGCTCGTCCACAACACCGCGCCGGGCAGCGACCCGCAGCACGAGGTGTATGTGGACGAGGAGGAGCTGCGCGCGGCCACCGCACGGCTGCCGCTGCCCGCGGACCCTCCGGACTTCGAGCTGCCGGTGACGGTTCAGCTGTCGCCGATTTTCCCGCCCCGGCACGCCTACGAGCCCGACGACTCGGCGGATCACGCCCGCCGGGTGCTGCGCCGGGCGGAGAACGCGGACCGGCCGGACGCGCGGACGGCCGCGCTGCTGGCCACGGCGTTCGCGCACCAGATCACGCAGGCCTTCGGGCGCCCCGGGCGGCTGGGCCGCGCCGGCTTGTGCTTCTCGCTCTACGAGCACGCGTTCCTGCTGCGTGACGGCGCGGAGGTCTCCCTCTGGGAGGTCGAGCACACGGCGACGCCGGACGGACGCCACATGTGCGAGGTGTACGAGAGCGAGGACGCGGCCAGGGACGCGATGGAGCGGCGGGCGGCGCAGGTTTCCTGAGTGAGGGGAGCGGACGGCTCTGCGTACAGCGGGTCGGAGCGGATCAGCGGTCGGCGCTGAGCCGTCGTACCAGTCCCGCGAACGCGTCCTCTTCCGCCGGGCTCAGCTCGACGGACTCCCGCTGCGGGCCCACCTGCCGCTGGTGAGGAAGGGCGGGCAGGGCGCGGGCGGAGGGCCACAGGGCGGCTTCGCCACGGCCTCGGCGCAGCATGAAGACCAGACCCGTCCCCCAGGCGATGGTCACCAGGACGAGGAAGGTCATACCAAGCAGCTGGTAGACGGAGACGTGCTCAGGCATGCGCCCCAGTAGACACCACGGTCCGGGACTTTGGTCCCGGACCGTGACGTATCTCGCAGGTGCCGTGAACAACTCACAGCCGACCAAAAGGCTATGCCGCGACCGGCTGCTTCCGCTCCGCCGCCGGAGCGGCCGAGCCGGTCTCCGCCGCCTCGGCGGTCACGGCTCCCGGGGCCGGCTTGCGCATGCTCTTCAGGACGACGACCAGCGCGGTGGTGACGCACACGCCCGCCGCGATGGCGATCAGGTAGAGGAAGGCGTGGCCGATCAGCGGGACCACGAAGATGCCGCCGTGCGGGGCGCGGAGCGTGGCGCCGAAGGCCATCGACAGGGCGCCGGTGACCGCGCCGCCCGCCATCGAGGCCGGGATGACCCGCAGCGGGTCGGCTGCGGCGAACGGGATCGCGCCCTCGGAGATGAAGGAGGCGCCCAGGACCCAGGCGGCCTTGCCGTTCTCCCGCTCGGTGGGGGTGAAGAGCTTCTTGCGGAGGGTGGTCGCGAGCGCCATGCCCAGCGGCGGGACCATGCCCGCGGCCATCACGGCGGCCATGATCTTCATCGCGGAGTCGCTGGGGGCCTGGACGGCGATACCGGCCGTGGCGAAGGCGTACGCGACCTTGTTGACCGGGCCGCCGAGGTCGAAGCACATCATCAGGCCGAGCAGCACGCCGAGCAGGATGGCGTTGGAGCCGGAGAGGCCGGAGAGCCAGTCCGTCATGCCCTTCTGGGCCTCGGCGATGGGCTTGCCGACCACGACGAACATCAGGAAGCCGACGATCAGCGAGGAGATCAGCGGGATCACCACCACCGGCATGATGCCGCGCAGCACCGGCGGGATCTTGATCCGCTGGATCGCGAGGACGACGCCACCCGCCAGCAGACCGGCGACCAGGCCGCCCAGGAAGCCGGCGGCGATCTGGGAGGAGATCATTCCGCCGACGAAGCCGGGGACAAGACCGGGGCGGTCCGCCATGCCGTACGCGATGTATCCGGCGAGGACCGGGATGAGGAAGCCGAAGGCGACCCCGCCGATCTGGAACATCAGGGCGCCCCAGCTGTCGATCTCGGTCCAGGAGAAGTGCTTCATGACCGAGGGCGCGTCTGCGATCTTCCAGCCGCCGATCGCGAAGCCGAGTGCGATCAGCAGACCGCCCGCGGCGACGAAGGGCACCATGTAACTGACACCGGTCATCAGCCACTTGCGGAGCTTGGTGCCGTAGCTGTCGCCGGCCTCGCCGGCCTGCTCGACGGGCGTACCGCCCCTGGCACCCGCGGTGACCTCGCCGCGCTCGGCCTTGCCGCGCACGTCGGCGATGAGTTCGGCGGGCTTGTTGATACCGGCCTTCACGCCGACGTCGACCGTCGGCTTGCCGGCGAAGCGGTCCTTGTCGCGCACGGGCACGTCGTGGGCGAAGATCACGCCGTCGGCCGCCGCGATCACCGCCGGGTCGAGCCGGGTGAAACCGGCCGAGCCCTGCGTCTCGACGACGAGTTCGACGCCCGCCTCGCGGCCCGCGTTCTCCAGCGACTCGGCCGCCATGTAGGTGTGGGCGATGCCGGTGGGGCAGGAGGTGACGGCGACGATACGGAACGGCCGTCCGTCGGAGTCGCCGTCGGAGTCAGCGTCGGTGACCGTGGCGGGGTGGGCGGGGGGCCCCCCCCCACCCCCCCCCGCAGGCGACCCCCCCGAGGCCCCCCCGGTGGGCGTTTGTATCAAAAACCCGGGGGGCCCAGCCGGGGACAATAAAAAGGCGGAACGCGCGCGGCCCAGACCCGGGGAGA